>NZ_CP103851.1:1572300-1886760 GCF_024925465.1 Ralstonia pseudosolanacearum
GAGGCCAGCGCCGACCGGGCCGATCCGTTCGCCAACATGCGGGCGGGCCTGTATCAGATCCGCGCGATGTACCGGTCGGCCGCCGTGCTGTCGCCCTATGACGTGCTGCGCATGCACACGGTCGGGAGCGCCGAGGTGCTGCATCTGCAGGACCGGATCGGCAGCCTGGCCGTCGGCAAATACGCCGATTTCCTGCTGCTCGATCCGAGCGAGTTCACGCCGTACAAGGAACCCTATGCGGCACTGGTGTTCGCGGCCGGCGTCGAGCAGATCCGCGCGGTGTACGTCGGTGGCCAGCCGGTCATGGTGCCTGGGTCCCGGACCGAGATGCTGCTGCCGCAGGCGCGAGGCCGCGTGGCGTGCTGAGTTCGGATGGCCGCCTGTGCTGCATTCAAGTGGTGGGCGTCTGCTTCCGGGGTCATCGAACGTCGTGCGTCGGGCAAAGGCCCAGGCGCTGATTGCCGATGCCAAGGGGCGCTGTTGTGGCGTCCTCAATCACGGCAAGCGTATGAACACGCTACTCGGCGCACTGGGTCAATGCTGTCAGCACTTCATGCTGGGCCACTACCTCCGTAGTTGGCCCAGCACACACGTGGTTCACCAGATGAGGCGAGGGGCTCGCTGGCGCAAAGTCACCATGGGTATGGGGAGTTATTCCAGGCACTCCGGGCTTCGCGTTGTCGATCGACCGTGCTTTCCGCTATGCGGTCCATCGCCTTGGAGGTAAAGCTGCTGTCACCGTAGCGGGTGCTTGGATCGTCGGCGGAGGTTTTTGTGTTGAAAAACTTGTTGGTATCGACGTACTGAGTAATGTAGTCGAGCAATGCCGGGCCGACGTCTGGGCGGCTGTATTCCGAGAGGTATTGATTGACCTCCTCCGTCATGACATGCCGGACATTGCGCAGATTGGCATCCGGGTCCGGAGCACTGTATCGGCTGCGTTGGAACTGGGTTATGTTCGGGTGCAGATCATCGGCCTCTGCCAAGGTAAAGGCCGAGGGATGCGTCACCCAGGCATCCACGACGACCGTATCTCTTTCGCCCCAATCCGGGTCGCGCGGGTCCCCGATCAGAACATACGCATGGTCATCGTCAGCGTCGCTGGCCCGCAGCAAGGGGGCGTTCAGTTGACGGCCCGCTAGCAGCGTGTAGCTGACATTCGCGTGCTCGGCGCAGTTGCCCGCTTGGTAACGCACAACTTCCTTGGCGTGCTGGATCGGATTCTGGCAATACGTTTCATCACGCAGCATGCTCCGACGCGCCCAGGATTCGCCTTCGGTATAGGTGACGTCAGGCTTCTGATTGCCACCGCCGTAGGGCAGCATGCGCTTGACTTGCCGGACGGTCGTTTCGGCAATCTTGAGGTTGTCCATGGTGTCCGAATCCACCCGCACCTTGCGCGAGCGGAACGAACTGAGACCAAAGAGGCTTGGATCGACGGATTTGTGAAGCTTGACGACCGACTCGCGGTGGAGATCGTCCAGAGGATCGGTAGGGCCTCTGCTGGTGAAATATCTGTCATGCGATCTGATTCTCGGCATGCTCAATCCTGTGATTATTTTTGGGGAGAGGATTCTCCATGCATGCCACCAAGCGCTCAGTGCGGAAATGCGCAGAGTTGTGCGTGAAGCCGAACGGCGTGCGCGTGGAGCCGCTCCATCCGAGTCGGCGCATGCCGGCTGGGGCGACTGGTCTCGCTGGAACGGCGTCGCATCGAGCCACTGCTGCAGGCCCGCACGCTAGCCCAGCCCCCGCAATCCCTGCCAGCCGACATACAAGCCCACCATCACGATCAGCGCCCCGGAGAAGTACGGCGCCTTTCGCGCGAAGTCGCCGAATCCGCTCCAGCGCTTGGATACGTGCTTCACGCTCAGCGCGGCCAGCGCGCCGGACGCCACCATCGTCATGGCCAGCCCGATGCTGAAGCACAGCACAAGCGTTGCCCCCAGCGTGATCTGCTTGAGCTGCAGGCAGAGCAACAGCACCGTGATGGAGGCGGGGCAGGGGATCAGGCCGCCGGTGAGGCCGAAAACGATGATCTGGCCGGTCGTGACGTGCCGGTTGGCGAAGCGGCGGCGGATGTCATTGGCATGCGCCAGTTCGTGGGCATCCTGGTAGCCCGGGGCGGAGATGTCCAGGCTTTCGTAATCCTGGATGGCGTGGTGAGGGTGGTCGTGGTCGTGGCCGTGCTCGACGAACTCGACGTCGTAGCTGTGGCGATGGCGGTCGTGCCCGAGGCTCAGGCGGGCGACGAATTCATGGGGCTCGGGGATCGTCTGCTCGGATTCGACAAAGCCATCGCGTGGCACGAAGTCGAATGACTGCCGGGTCCCGTCCGGCCGTTCCGTCTCGACGCGCACGTCGCTCGCCGACCAGGCGTGGCCATGCGGGCGCGCCTGGTCCTGGTAGAGGCGGAAGCGCGGCGGCACGCCATCCTCGAACACTTCGAGCCGGACCGTGCCATGGCCGGTGTCGATGTCCCTGGCTTCGTCGTGTCCGTGATCGTGGTCATGGTCGTGCGCGTGGTCCATCCGCTGGTCGCGCCGGGTGCGCCAGATCATCCACGCCGCCACACCGATGATCAGCACCGCGGACGCGACCTGGAAGTAGGGCTCGGTGGCTTCCGCATTCCAGTTCCGGCCGAAATACAGGCCCGCCATCGCCACGGCCCAAACGACCGCCGTGTGCGAGAGCGTGACCGACAGGCCGAGCAGGACGGCCTGCGTCAGCGTGCCGCGAATGGCGACAATGAACGCCGCCATCATGGTCTTCGAGTGGCCCGGCTCCAGGCCATGCAGCGCGCCGAGCAGGATGGCGCTGGGAATGAACAGCCAGGCGTTGCCTTGCTGCAGAAGGGTCGAGAACGCAGTCATGCGGGGCCAAGGGCGGGTTTTCAGGAGTGCCACACTATACTCCCCCCTAGTATTTGCGTGCTACCCTCCCGTCGCCTCGAGTTACCCGAATTTCCCCATCCATGCCACATACCATTCGCGATAAAGCCAAGCTGCTGGCGCGCGTGCGGCGCATTCAGGGCCAAGCGGCCGCGCTGGAAAAACAACTCAATGAAGAGGGGGATTGCACGGAAGTGCTGCAGCAGATCGCCGCGATCCGGGGCGCCGTCAACGGATTGATGGCGGCTGTCATCGAGGGCCACTTGACCGATCACGTCGTGAAGGAGCCGACCGAGGCGCAGCGTCAGCAGGACCTCGATGCCGTCCTGCAAGTGATCAAATCGTATTTGAAGTAAGCCCATCCGCCGGGTGCCGGCCGCTTCCGGCCGGCCGGGGCATCCGCGCTCGCCCGGGCGGCGGCGGCGTCACTCTGTAGCGGTCTCTACAACATTGCAACGCTCAATACGGCCGCCTATGCTGCCGTCATGACTGCCGCTCCCGAAACCTGGCTTCTGCTGATCGTCAGCCTGCCGTCCGCCGGTGCGACGGTGCGCATGCGTATTTGGCGTGCGGTCAAGGCGCTGGGCTGCGCTGCCTTGCGCGACGGCGCCTACCTGCTGCCCGCACACGCGGAACAGGCCCGCCATCTGCGCGAACTGGCCGACGAAGCCACGCAGGAGGATGGGCAAGCCTGGCTGCTGCAAGTCCAGGCGCACGAGCCCGACGAGTCGGCCGCGGCCACCGCGGTCACGTATCGGGGCCTGTTTGACCGTACCGCTGACTACACCGACTGGCTCGCCGAATTGTCGGCGGCGCGCAGGACGCTTCCCGGCTTGGCCGCTCCCGAACTCGGCCGCCTGTATCGACGCCACGCGCGGGCCTACGATGCCATCCGCAGGGTCGACTTCTTTCCCAACGAGGCGTCCATCCGCGCGCAGGCGCAGTGGCGTGACTTTGCCGGCGCCATTGAAGCCATCCAGTCGCCTGGCGAGCCGCACGCGGCCGACGGCAGCATCGCCCGGCGCGATCCGGCCCAGTACCAGGGCCGGCTGTGGGCGACCCGCCGCCACCTATGGGTCGATCGTGTCGCCAGCGCCTGGCTGATCCAGCGTTTCGTCGATCCGCACGCACGCTTTCTGTGGCTGGAAAGCCCAGCCGATTGCCCGGCCGACGCGCTGGGTTTCGACTTCGATGGTGCCGCCTTCACCCACGTCGCAGACCGGGTGTCCTTCGAGGTGCTGCTCACGAGCTTTGGCCTGGACGGCAATCCTGGGCTGGCCCGGATCGGCGCGATGGTGCATGCGCTGGATGTGGGCGGCATGGCGGCGCCCGAAGCCGGCGGATTCGAGGCCATCCTGGCCGGCGCGCGCAAGCGGCTGGCCGACGACGATGCGCTGCTGCGGGAGGTCGGCGGCGTTCTCGATTCCCTCTACGCCCATTTCTCCGGCAGCCGGAAACCCGGCTGACCCGATCGGAACGCCATCATGAACTCACCCCAGCCTGTCGATACCACGGTGTCTCCGCCTTCCCGCGAGCGTCCGCGCTATACGCTGTGGCAACTGGTGCTGTACTTCGCGCGCCTTGGCTCGCTCGGTTTCGGCGGGCCTGTCGCCCTGGCCGGCTACATGCGGCGCGACCTGGTGGAGGCCCGGCAGTGGATCAGCGAGGCCGAGTACAAGGAAGGGCTGGCGCTGGCGCAGCTCGCCCCCGGGCCGCTGGCGGCGCAACTGGCGATCTACCTGGGCTATGTGCACTACCGCATCCTCGGCGCCACGCTGGTCGGCATCGCCTTCGTGCTGCCGTCATTCTGGATGGTGGTGGCGCTTGGCTGGGCCTACGTGCGATTCGGCGGCCTGACCTGGATGCAGTCGGTGTTCTATGGCGTTGGCGCGGCCGTGATCGGCATCATCGCCATCAGCGCGTATAAGCTCACCGCCAAGAGCGTCGGCAAGGACAAGCTGCTGTGGGTCGTCTACCTGGTGCTGGCGACGGTGACCGTCGTCACCGAGTCCGAGGTCGCGTGGCTGTTTCTGGCTGGCGGCGTTCTGGTCTGGCTGTGGCGCGCACCGCCCAAGTGGCTGCGCCAGGGCGGGCTGAACGCGGTGGCTGCCGCGCCGATCCCCGTCGCCAGCGGGATCCTGGGCACGATCGACTGGCCGCTGCTGACGCAGATCGGCGTGTTCTTCGCCAAGGCCGGCGCTTTCGTGTTCGGCTCGGGGCTGGCCATCGTGCCGTTCCTCTATGGCGGCGTGGTCACCGAATTCCACTGGCTCAACGACAAGCAGTTCGTCGACGCGGTGGCCGTGGCCATGATCACGCCGGGGCCGGTGGTCATCACGGTGGGCTTCATCGGTTACCTGGTGGCGGGCTTGCCCGGTGCCTGCGTGGCGGCGGTCGGGACCTTCCTGCCGTGCTACCTGTTCACCATCCTGCCGGCGCCGTACTTCCGGAAGTACGGCAAGCTGCCGGCCATCCTCGCGTTCGTCGACGGCGTGACGGCCGCGGCCGTGGGCGCCATCACCGGCGCGGTGATCGTGCTGGCCAGGCGCTCGATCGTCGATGTGCCGAGCGTGCTGCTGGCGCTGGCCAGCGTCGCGCTGCTGCTCAGGTTCAAGAAACTGCCGGAACCCGTGATCGTGGCCGGGGCTGCCCTGATCGGCCTGGCGGCCTATCCGCTGCTGCATCACTGAAGGCATCCACGGTGTTCCGTGGCTGCATCGTCGTAAAGGACCCGGAGGCCGCTATGCAGTGGATTACGCGTGAACGCCCCAAGATCGACCGGATCGCTTGCCCCTGGCTCATCACCCGGTTCATCGATGCGGCGCCGGCATTCCTCTACGTGCCGCCCGGCGACGTCCTGCGCATCGCCCGCGAGACCGGCGCGATTCCGTATGACATACCCGGCGTGGAACTCACGCACGTCGGCGAACTGTGCAGCTTCGATGCCTTTCTGGGCACATACCATCTGGACGGCGATCCGGCCCTGCAGCAACTGGCGAGCATCGTACGCGGCGCCGATACATCGCGGCTGGATCTGACACCGCAGTCCGGCGGGCTGTATGCGATCTCTCTCGGGCTGTCGCATCTTTTTGCCGACGACCACGAGATGCTCAGGCACGGTCTGGTGATGTACGACGCGCTCTTCGCGTGGTGCCGGTTCTGTCAAGGCGAGACACACGAATGGCCGCCGAGGATGGACGTTGGAGGCATCGCGGGATCACTCGCGACGGGGCAACCGGGAGCGCGTTGATGCAGGACTGGCGATGCGCGCATGCCGTTGGGCGCTGCATGATGTCGTGCACTTCACGGGATGCCAGTGGTGCCGACGAGCCGCTTGCCATTGACGAAGCGACCGCAATCGGTGAGGTGCAGTACGCGGGTGCCGACGGCGCCGCGATCCGGCTCGCCAATGAAGCGCGCGCCGGATCGTAGGAATCCGGGCACGCCCAAAAATGAATGATGGCGGCTTTGCTGCTTCGCTAATGCAGGGCACGAAGAATATGGACGGTCTCAACAACCACGCAACTCATTGAGCGGTTGTCTTCCATCCATTTTTTCGTTTCGATCTAAGGGTATGTCCCAGCTCGGGTTCCGTCCCGGGACGCCGATACGGTAAGCAGCGGGGCGGTAGCTCATGGGTCGAGCAGCGGCGGTTTTACCGGCGAAGGCAGGCAGGTTCAACTCCTGTATGCCCCACCAGTCTCTATTGCAAAGACACGCTCTTTGCATTCCGATCAACCCCGCCCGGCCCAAGCCAGGCGGGGTTGTGCGCGTTTTCTTGCGGACTTGGCATCCGTCATCGGGGGGGCGTTTTTGGGCGTTTTTGCCCCCGTTTCCCTCTCTCTTTCTCTACCTCTTGCGGACGTGCAAAGTGCCAAGTCCGCAAAGGGGCTTCCTTAAAACTCAATGATTTACGTGGCGCCCAAGTCACTGAATTTTTTTCGAGAATCGGTTGGCATCTCAAAGTTGGAGGAAGAGAGAACACCCTCAAGTTCGCGCAATCGGCGGTGCTTTGTAAGCGTCAGGTGGACTTCGGGATCGAACGCAGAATCACTCCTGCAAGAGTTGCGGTGGCCTGCATACCAATGGCATGTCAACGCAGGAGGTGGGCAATGATGCGGTGAGGCCAGCGTTCCAGAGCTATCTGCATGCGAAAGCAGATGTGTTCTGCCGAACGCCTTGGCGTTATTTCGCTAAGCTGGATGTAAGTTCGTGTGGACGATGGGTGCTTGGCAAATATCCCGCCAAAAATCGGGACTCGTCAACCGCCGTTTTCCAGCATGCAGAATGGGGTGCGTGGCCGGTCCTGCACTGTGCTGAGCCACCTGCCGCCGTTTTGCTTGTGGGCTATTTGTCCAACAAGAGAACGGTTAGAAGTGGAGTCTCGCAACGATGAAAAGACTATTTAGAGCATTGGGCGTCAGTCAACCGACTAGGACGTATACACCCACAACGGACACAACCTCACCTCGTTATACACATCTCACCTCAATCGGCTTCACTGCGAAGCGCGCGTAGTGTCTGAGCGGCGGTCATGACCTGCTGCAAGCCCTCCCAGATGGTCTTGGCACCGGGCTCGCCGTCGCCCTTGCGGGCAAGGAAGCCACCCACTTGCGCCACCAGGCGCAGCACTTCGTTCAGGGTTGGCGCGCCCTTGGGCCTACGCTTGTTCATCAGCAGGTAGGCTCCATGAATCTCATCAGGGTCGAAGAACAGCGCCGCATCCAGGTCAGGACAGGTTCTGCCCAGGCGCATCAGATAAGCGATGCGCCATGCCACGATCATGAACAGCGCCAGCGCGCGTTCGATGCGATCAACGGCCGAGAGCTGCAACGCTTGGACACGGCAGCCGTTCTTGAGCACGTGGAAGAACATCTCAATCTCCCATCTGGCCCGGTACCAGTCGATCAACTCCACCAGCTCGTCTGCGCCGGCCGGCACTCGATTGGTGAGCAAGCGCCATTCGACTGGCTTGACGCCTGCCGGCGGGGCGATTTCCTTGGCGATCACGCACGTCAGCGCAAGCCCGCACCGCAACGTCACCTGCTTCATACGCAACGCCTGTTTCACCGTGCGTGCCTTCTGCCCCTCACGGGCCGCCATGACGAACTCGATTTCGCCCACCGCCTCGGTCTTGAGCACTGTCGGCCAGAGCTTCTCGCCACCGTCCAGGCTGCGATTGTGCGTCGAGCGGATCAGCCAGTCCGCCGGTGTCCCAAGCTCGGCGGCTCGCTGCATCAGCGCCGTGATGTCCGCTTCCCGATCGGCCACGTACACCAGCCGCGTGCTCGGCAACTGCGAGGCGAGTTCGGCGACCCGCTCGTACCCCTCGATCCAGCGCGCGCTCTCCTTGATGCCGCCACGCTCGCCGTCGGCATCCTTGGGCTCGCGCGCCCACATCCAGGCATCCAGCACGCCCAGCCCCACGCGATCCGTGCTCACCGCATAGGTCGGATGCACATACATGCCGCGCCGCGCTTCGTAGTTCAGCGGTCCCAGACCGCTGGCCTCCTGGCCGTTGAAGTCCAGTTCGGTTGTGTCCGCAATGCACAGCACGACTTCGTGCTCACCCATGCGTTGCACCGTGCGCTCCCAATGCGGCTCCATGATGTCGCCCCACTCGAACGCCGGGTTCTCCATGAAACGATACGCGCCGATCGTCTCGCTCCAGCCGTGGCACGCGTGCGGGATGCTCTCCGTCGGCTTCTCGGCAAACCTCGTCAGCAGCGTCTTCGCGCGTTCGTTGCGTCTCGCGTCACCCAGATTCACGCCTTCCAACTCCTTGTATGCCCAGCCGTCCGATTCTCGCGCCATCTGCAATCGCCGCAAATTGCGAGAGTAAACGCTGATTCGCTTTCGTTTACAACCACAGCCCTTGCATCAAATCGGCCGCCAGCCCTTCAGCCGCACGGCTTTGCGGACTTGTGTATAACGAGGTGACACAACCTCCCCCGCAGCTGCAACGCCGGAGAGTTCACGCAATTCGTCCCCGGAGAGCTCGCGAAGCCCATCTCCGGTCCGTTCTCGTTCCCGCAATCATCCTGACCTGAGCGAGTTGCCGAGCCGACCTCGCAGGAAAGCGGAAGCGCTGGCCGAGTCAATCCAGAGCGCACGCGAAAGGGGAGTGGATCCCGAGTTCATTGCCTACGCGGAGACAACGCTGAGCAACCTCGCGAGCCATACTCAGCCGTCCGTCATGGAAACCAATCTGGACATCCGGCACCTCGACACCATCGTGCAGTCCTACCGGTACAACAACCTGAACCTCGAGGCGTTCAATTCAAAGGATGCGTTTGTGGCATCCCTCGTTGAAGGACAGGGCTCGGGACGGGCAGAGCGTGCTGTGGTACAAGACTACCCGAACCTTCACCACTTCGCAGCAGACGTCCGGCATCACGAAAATGGGCGAACCACTGTCATTATCTTGGAGCCGGCCTCAGCGGGTAATGAGGAAAATTTGCCGGGCTATACCGAGCTAGCGAGTGCGCTGAGGTATAACCTCGGCTCCCAATGCAGGATGGTCGTGATCGAAGCAGAGGCGCAAAAGTCCCTTTCAGACTGTGTTGCCTTTGCACTGGATTTTGCGCTTGTTGCTTATCAGGAGCGCAGGACGACTTTCGATCAGTGGCATGAGAACTTGGCCGCGTACGGGACCATCGCTGACAACGGTGTTCAAGATAAAAAGTACGGTCCTTTTGATCGGGGGCTCTACCGCAACCAGGGTATCTATCTGATTAAGGGGTGGGGCGTGCTTCCACCTGTGTTCTACAAGCATGCGCACTCCCAT
The DNA here is from genome assembly GCF_024925465.1 of Ralstonia pseudosolanacearum. Lineage (NCBI taxonomy): Bacteria > Pseudomonadati > Pseudomonadota > Betaproteobacteria > Burkholderiales > Burkholderiaceae > Ralstonia > Ralstonia pseudosolanacearum. The sequence continues at coordinate 1,581,979 of NZ_CP103851.1, forward strand.
GAGACGCTTAAAGGAGTCGAGAAAAGACAACCTGGCAGCCTGGAAACGGACGTTAGTACTGGTAGCAACAAGGATGGGGCAGAGTCTCTGGAAGAACGTATGGAGGCGTTCTCTGACAGGCATGGCTTCAGACCTCGTAATATCTCGATCGAGGCATCAAGAGCGCGAAAAATTCGACATGCCCTGGAGTCGTGACCCGCCGGTGGCTTTGGTCGAGTCGTTTGGGCCGAGCTGCCTATTCATGCGTGTCTGAAGGTGGCGTGTCAGCGGCGTGGAGGCTGAACGTCGCGAAGCTATAGCAGTTGCTCTCTCAGTCGCGGGCGGAGCAGGCAGCCTTCGGGCTGTACGGTCTCCGCCTTTCATGTCTTGCGATTTGCTTTTGTTCTTTCTTGTTGTGAGAAATTCCTGAGAATCTGCTGTGGGGCGCAGCCCTAGAATGCCCCGCCGTATTGGAATAAGCGGGTGTATCAGTAGCGACGCCCGTTCGCCGGGAGGCGCGTGTATTCGCTACAGCAGGTGGGGTTGTCGCAGTGAAGGTTTTCAATGCCCGGCATTTTCTGCGGCATATCGCAGCGAGTTCGCTGCACGAGTTCGTGCAGGCCCACGTGCTGGCGCCGCGTCTGGTTGTGGACTGGCCCGGGCCAGCCGATACGTTGTCCGAGGCACTCTGTGACATTGTTGATGCCTTGGAGCATCAGCTTGCCGCCACCGATCTCCCGCAACGCGACCGCGAAGCGCTGGAGCATGATCTGCTTCTGTGGACCGATGACCTGCGGTGAACCCACCTGATGGCCAACGGTCTTGCCGTGGCCGAGTTCCGGAGCACATGCCAGGACGATCCCGAGGCGCTGGGGGCATTCGCTTCCCGTGACGAACGAGAGATCGCGCTGTGGATGCTGGCCTTCCGCGACAAGATCGTCCGCGACGTCGAACTGCATCTGGCCTTCCAGGCCAAGACCGACGGCAAGTTTTGGAAGAAGCACCGCATTCAGCCGGGCCTCGAGCTGACGCGCGAGCAGGCACGGCTCGAACAGTTCTGCCACGCTGTGGCACAGCTTTGCAAGAAGTCCGGCGGCGGCGATGGCGTGCACATTGAGCTCTCCGAGCGGCGAAGCGCGGCGGGCATGGTGGATGCCATGTCCAGTTTCCAACTGACCCTCTATGTTGAGGGACCGGTGACGGCGCTCTCGCACTTCACGCAGAGCCATTTCACCCGAGTCACCACCCGGGTGGCGCTGGAGTCCGCACTGGTCTACCAACCGGCGACCGGAGAAGTGGAAACCATCGTCAAGGGCGGCGCCAAGAACCACACCGCAATGTTGGAGCTGTTCGGCAAGCACGTCGTCCAGCAGGATCTGGCTCCCGAGCGGATTGAGCCGCAGCGCTACCACCTCAACGCCTTGCGCGACGGCCTGCAGCCCTACGAGGACTGGTCGGTCTACGGCGTGGATAGGGTCCGTTTGCGCCGCGCACGCCTGACGCCGGCGGCCGGTTCGGGTGTCAGCTTCATTGTCGAAGCCTCTCCAGGCAAGGATCAGGACGACGCCATCCGCGTCGCCCGCGGTGCTCTCAAAGTCGAGCCTATGTTCGAAGCGGAATATCACCTCGATGCGGCAACCGTCATCGTGTACACACGGGCGGCCGACGGCGGGCGAGCGGCCCATTTCAGCTCCAATATCCGAGCCTCGGGAGCCTCGACCATCAAGAACCTGTCGCTGAGAAACAAGGTGCTCGCGCGCAAGGTCCCGCAGGCACTGATGGTGATCGACGCCGAGGAAGCGTTCGCCTCGGCCATCTCAATTCCCAGAGAGGTTATCGCAGCGTGAGTCAGGCTCAGGTTGACGCCACCGTGCTGCTATGTGTCAACGCCGACTGAATTCTGACCCGCCTTCCGTCTATTGATCTTTACCTAAATCATGACAACCGATCGTCCGTAGGCGCGTTATATGGTCAGCACCGTGTATGGAGGATCGGTTCATGACCAAGATGGACGAAGCGACGCGCAAACGGGTACGTGCCGGACGCTTGATGCTTGCGGGCAAGACGCCGGCCGAAGCGGCGAAGGCGGTGGGTGTGGCACGGCAAACCGCGTACACCTGGAAAGCCCGGCTCAACGAAGGTGGCATTGACGCATTGCGGACAATGAACGTAGGTCGTGCAGCCCAACTGGATGCGTGCCAGCTCGAAGGCTTGCGCGTGGCACTGCTGCAAGGTGCGCTGGCGCACGGCTTCGGCACCGAGCTGTGGACCCTCAAGCGCGTGCGCATGCTCATCGAACGACTGTATGGCGTCACCTTCAGCGAGGTGCATGTCTGGCGGCTGCTGGGTGCGTTGGGCTTCAGCCCGCAAAAGCCTGAGCGCCGGGCCATCGAACGCGACGAAGACGCGGTACAGCGCTTCAAGCGCAAGACTTGGCCCGCGCTAAAAAAAAGTGTGCCGCCGAGCGACGGCTAATCGTCTTCATTGACGAGTCGGGCCTGTCGGAGCGGCCCACGCGCGTGCGCACCTGGGCGCCCAAGGGCTGCACGCCGGTCATCCAGTTCCACTTCAACTGGAAGCACGTCTCGGTCATCGCCGGCCTCACGCGCACGAACTTCGTGTTTCGACTGCACGACGGCGCGATCAAGAGTGCGCAGATCATCGAGTTCCTCAAGGCGCTGCGTGCGCAGCTCAAGCGCAAGTTGCTGATCGTGTGGGACGGCGCGCCACAGCACAAGAGCCGCGTTGTGCGCGAGTACCTCGACAGTACGCGAGGCGCCGTACAGATGGCGCTGCTGCCCAGCTATTCCCCAGACCTCAACCCGGTCGAATACCTGTGGGCCTGGCTCAAGCGGCACGCGTTGGCCAACTTCTGTCCCGATACCCTCGCCGAACTCAAACACACCGCCCGCCGCAAGCTCAAGAGCGGCCAGAAACGCCCATCGATCATCGCCGCGTGCTGGAAGCAGGCTGAGTTGTGGTGATGTCATGGGTTATGTAATTCTCAATAATCGCCGAAGTAAATCTGACCCACCCGGGTCCTGTGTCACGCGGCTGCTTTCGCGCTTGCCCGCGTGGATGTTTGTCCTGCCTTACGTTTGTCCTTGAGCCGGTAGCTCTCACCGCTGATTTGCACGATGTGTGCGTGATGCAAGAGCCTGTCGAGCATGGCTGCCGTCAGCGTCTGGTCGTCTGCGAAGGCCGTGGCCCACTGCGTGAACGGCAGGTTGCTCGTCAACACGATGGCGCCACGCTCATAGCGCTTGGCGACGACGTTGAAGAACAGGTCAGCCTCTTCACGGCCGAACGGCAGGTAGCCGATTTCGTCGATGACGAGCAACTTCGGCCCGATGACTGCGCGATTGAAGAACTCCCGCAAGCGGTTCTGTTGGCGTGCCGTCGCCAGTTGCATCATCAGGTCGGCGGCCGTGATGAAGCGCGTCTTGATGCCCGCCTGCGTCGCGCGGTAGGCCAGCGCACTGGCGATGTGCGTCTTGCCGACGCCAGAGGGCCCAAGCAGCACGATGTTCTCGGCCCGCTCGATGAACGCGAGGCTGGCCAGCTCTTGTATCTGCGCGCGCGGAGCGCCGCTGGCGAAACCGAAGTCGTATTGCTCCAGCGTCTTGATGTTCGGCAGCGAGGCAAGCTTCGTGAGCGTCTGGCGCTTGCGCTCTTCGCGCGCACCGAATTCGGCCTGCAACAGTTGCTCCAGGAAGTCGGCCAGGCTCGCGTCAGTCGTCGCCGCGTGCTGCGCGAGCGCTCCCCAATCGCTGGCGATACGGTCGAGCTTCAGTTGTGCGCATAGGCTGTCGATTCGTTCGTGTTGCAGGTTCATGCAGCGGCCTCCAGCAACGCGTCATACACGGCCAGCGGATGCTGCAAGCTCTCGCGCGGCAGCACACGGCGCAGCTTCGGGGCCGCTGACACGGGCATCGACGTTGACGTGGGCAACGGCAGCAGCGCTGCCTGTTCCGCTGGCAGCCTCGCGGCCGGCCGTTCATGCGTGGTGGCGTGCACACGCACGTTGGCGACCTCCGCAAGCCACCGGCCGATGCGTGCATTGGCGGCCTCGACGTCCAGCTTCAGCCCCGCCTGTTTGAGCGTGGCCGCCAGCGGCACCACGAAGCTCTCCTTCAGATAGCGGTTGAAGCGCTCGACCTTGCCCTTGGTCTTGGCCCGGTAGGGTCGGCACACCTTCGGCGTGAAGCCGTAGGTCTCGGCCAGAGCGAGCAACTGCGTGTTCCATCGATGCTGGCCAACGCCAAACGCATCACGTTCAATAACCACGGACTTCGCGTTATCGAACAGCACCTGCTCGGGTGTGCCGCCGAAGTAGATGAACGCTTCGCGCAGGCATTCGCACAACGTCGTGGCGTCCTCGCCGGTGGTGAAGCGCACGAAACTCGCACGGCTGTATCCCAGCGTCGCCACCAGCGCCAACAGCGGTGCGCGGCCACGACGGATGACGGTGAAGTCGGCTTGCATCTGCTTGCCCGCAGGAGTCTCGAAGCGCACCACCGGCTCGGCTGCCACATGCTTATGCGGCGCCAGGAATGCCTTGAGCTGGCTGATGCCGCCTTCATAGCCGGCCTCCTGCAACTCCCGAAGCAGCACCGTTGCCGGAATCCAGTGTGGCCGCGCGGCGGCGACACGTTCGAGCAGATAGCCCTTGAACGGGTCGAGCTTGGTTGGGCGTGGCTGGCGCTCCTTGTAACGGCCGGCCTGCCCATCGCGCAGATAACGCCGCACCGTATTGCGCGATAGACCCGTTTGCCGCGCTATCTCCCGTACCGCCGTACCCCGTCTTGCCAATACCTTGATTTCCACTGCTTGCTCCTGAGTCAGCATCGGCGGCAAAAGCCGCCATCCTCTCCCAGGTGGGTCAGGTTTACTTCGGCGGGTGGGTCAGTTTTACATCGGCGCTAACAGCTATGCCGGTTGCTGGAGCGGGACAAGCCCGAAATCAACGGCCAGGCCCTGTTCGATGGGGACCCTCAGGCAGCGGCTCATCTGCTGCGCGAGCGGCTGCTGGTGGTCGGTCGCCCGCCCGCTAGACTGGGTCACGTGCCCGGAATGTCGCGAGGAAGTCGCGCGGGTCGTGCGCGATGTGTCGGTCGACCGGATTGCGCTGCGTTGCCCGGAATGCGAGGGCATCGAAGCACCGCGTCGTCTGCGGGAAACGTACAAGGCGGTGCCGGCTCGGGCCGTCGCTGCCTCGCTGAGCGGGCTAGGGGTGGCGGCCGGCGGTATGAAAGTCATCGAGCCCGAGCGGGTCTGGCGGCTGGGCACGACGGAGCCGACGCGAGGGAAGCCGCTGACTTGGTACTTCGCGCGCCAGCTTGGGCGACCGGAAGTCGGTGCCCGGCTACGCGAGCAGATTCAGTTCGAGCGCACGGCCAGTTCCTGCGTGGTACTGACCACCAGTGACCTGCCATTGCCGATCGGTTCACCGCTGGCGGGTTTGGATGTGCGCACGCTTCGCGCTGTGGCGCGAATTGGCCAGAGCCGATTCGAATTCTTCTCAGACGGGCAGGCCGCGCCGGAGGCGCAGCAGATTGGGGAGGCAGAGCCGCGGTTGACGGCGCAGACCACCCTGCGCTACGTGCGTTCGCTGGGCAAAGCCTTCATCGAAGGAACGGAATACCCGCTGGAGCCGCGCCAGCAGGCCATATTGCTCGCCCTGCTCAGTGATCTCGATCACGAGATGGAGAGGGACGTGCTCAAGGCTGCCTGCGGCTCACAGGCGCAGCGGTTCTCCCCGAGCAAGGAGTTCGACCGCAACCCGGTCGTCTACAAGACCTTCATCCGATACCTGCGTGACGACGAGCGGTATGCGCTCATCATTCCTGACGCGGATCAGGGCTGGTTGGGGTAATCGGAGCAATTTGTCGCTCCTGAACAATTCGTTTTCCCCGCTGCTGCGCCTCAAGCTATCGACATAGCCTGGTCGCAGCCCTTGAACAGGGTAACCAGAACAAGGGCGTAAAGAAGCCGCAGCTTTCTCAGGATCATGCGCAGGTTGTGGCCAGCGCCGCACAGCACCGCGTGCGGCGCATCGCCCAGTAGCCCTTGAGCCAGTTCCGGTCGAAGTGGTGCTCGACGCGTTCGGTGGTTCGGGTACGACGCTGATTGCTGCGGAAAAGGCGGTGCGTGCTGCTCGCCTGATCGAACTCGACCCCAAGTATGTGGACGTGATCGTGCGCCGTTGGCAGGATTGGACAGGCGAGCTGGCCACCCGGGAATCGGACGGTGCAGCTTACGATGAATTGTCAGTCACTGGGGAGACTTCCGGCAAAGGTTTCACTCTGATGAGAGCCTGAGTCTCGAGCAAGCGGCAGCTTCGTTATGGGTAAGGAGGCTGGGTCAGGCAAGTGCGCTGCCCGCCAGTGCATGACTCGCTCGCTCCTTGATGCGCGCCAGGATTTCGGATCCAAATCTGCCGGAGTCCGCGAAATGCCGTTCCCCGATTTGAAGCATCGTGTTCAAGCAGGCAGCCTTGGCTAGCTTGTAGTCCGAGGGTTCGAGGACGGTCGCCATGAATGCGAATGCATTCTCCGATACACAGCTAGGTCCGTTTTGGGTCGGTTGTTCGAGAACCTTGCCACCAAAATAGATCGAGCTCGGGGTTCTTGATGGGTCGATTCGCGCGAGCCACTGGCGAAGTGGTTTCCGGAAGTTGGATGCTGATGCCGTGATGTCTTGAACCAATTGCTCGGTAGACGGGTGCAACTTACCGCTGAGCAGATTCGGCAGCTCACGCAAGAATCTACGCGAGGAAACGTCAACGAAAATACCTGGCCGGCGATATTCGGTGTCGGTCAAACTGACGCGCAGTTTCGGCCGGTCGTCGGTGCCGATACGCGTGACCGAAAGTCCAGCTGCGTGCACCGCGCCTCGCGGGCCGTAGTGGATCGGGAAATAGAGATGCTCACCGGGTCTGAGTTGTGATACAGCATGCTTCACGGCTTCAAGGCTCTTGCTGGAGCCGCTGGCGAGCACCAACTGCCGCGTGGCTGGATTGGGTCTGACGCCAATCTGTAGGAATACCGGGTTGGCGAGCGCCTTGGCTGCGTTTCGCAACGCCGGTCGGTCAGTATATTGGTCTGCCAAAGCCCTAAGCGTCGATGCGAAGATGTTCAGGAGTGCCGCTTGTTGATGCCGGTTGAGACCTCGACCCTCCCCTTGATCAAGATCCTTGGCAAAGCTGACGTTGCTGAGGATTTGATTGATGTCCTGCTTGCTCAGCGATTTCAATCCGTCGGAAACAATCTGGCCGTGGTCGAAATTCAAATCATCGCCACGGAGTTCCACGGGCCCGCGACCGCGATGCAGCCCAGCATTTTCCAGGGAGGGCAATGACGGAGTGAATTTCCTGCCGCGGCTGAAAAAGGACGATTTCTCCTTGTCTACTTTTAGCGGAACAATAGCAGTCGTGCTCTCAGCGGCTTTGCGAGTCGTGAGCGCGGCATCTCGCTGATCGAGATGGAACTGGTAATCGTGCTTACCGACCTTGACAGCGACGCCTTCGGAGACGCTGCCGTCCGGCCACTTCAGCGTGGCGTTGGGATAGGCCTTGCCCGGCCGGGTGTTGTGCGACAACGCAGCCCCGCTAGAGGTTCTTGCTCCAGGCGACATGCGCTCAAGACGCTCGATGGTTTTCTTGCCGAGCGCCTGTTGTTTCGCAAACATGTGGGCTGGCGATCTCGTACCACTATCGGCTTCTTGGTTTGCTGCGGGATTGAGCGGACTGCGCAGGAAGCGTGGCAGCTTTTCTAGAAAACCGGTTGCCCTGCTTCTTGGGCTGCGCGCTGGCGTTCGTTGCGGCGTTTGCTGCTGCGTTTCGCCGCGTGTCTCACGCGAAACGCCGTGCAAGTACGGAGAATTGGCTGTCAGCTTTGGCTTTTCCATCGCTTCGTGCCTTAAAGATGAGTGTGGTTCGTCATATCGTGCGTTGACCACGGATTCAGGTGCTGCTGTACGGTGCCCTCGTACCTCAACGCAACTTAGGATGCAAGAATAGGCCGCACCTCAAATGGCGGGATTCGATGTGGCAGAAGTTATTGCGCTGGCAGCGAAGGTGAGCGGTTGATTGGTGCTGCCGTGCAGAATGATTCGTTCCAGAGCGCGTGGGTTTGCGCGCGAGGGCTGTGAGCTCGACGACGAATGCGTTGTAGTTGGCGGTGGTGATGTCCATGTTGGTGTGCTTGGTTGATGTCGTTGCGACACCTGTATGAACTGCGCTGTTCCGGCCACAAGCCAAGCGCTGTCCTCAGCTTTATGCGGGGCCGCCGCAATCGCAGTCGGCCCCGTGCGACATCAGGCTGGGTGGCCGTCGTACTCAGTTTCGATCCGGTACACGCGTTCGCCGCTGACGGGCTTGTGAGATGTGATGGCCAGGCCGAGCCGCTTCTTGAAGGTGCCGGCAACCGCGCCGGGGACGCAGCAGGTGGGCGAGGCAGAGCCGCGGCTGACCGCGCAGACCACCCTGCGATACGTGCGTTCGCTGGGCAAAGCCTTCATCGACGGAACGGAATACCCGCTGGAGCCGCGCCAGCAGGCCATGCTGCTTGCCCTGATCAACGATCTGGATCACGAGATGGGCAAGGACGTGCTCAAGGCCGCCTGCGGCTCGCAGGCGCAGCGGTTCTCCCCCAGCAAGGAGTTCGACCGCGACCCGGTCGTCTACAAGACCTTCATCCGATACCTGCGTGACGATGAGTGCTATGCGCTCATCATTCCTGACGCGGATCGGGACTGGTTGGGGTAATCGGCGTAATTAGTCGGTCCTGAACAATTCGTTTTCCCCGCTGTTGTGCATCAAGCCATCGACATAGCTTGGTCGCAGCGCTTGAACAGGGCAACCGGAGCAAGGGCGTAAAGACGCCGCAGCTTCCGGAGGATCATGCGCAGGTTGGAGCCCATGTCGTTATACACATCTTTTGCCTAATTTTTACGCGCATCGCCCGGAGCCCCTTGCAGCAAGGGCTTCCGGGGTATCGGCATGCAGAAGGCTCGGTGCGATGCCGCCTGATGACCCCTTGTAAGTCCTTGATTCATAAGGGGTGACCTGAGATGTGTATAACGAGGTGGGTTGGAGCCAGCGCCACACAGCACCGCGTGCATCGCATCGCCCAGTGCGCCCTTGAGTCAGTTCCGGTCGAGCTTGCCGTCCATCTTCATGTGCCCAATGGCTGGCTCGATTCTCTGTGAATGGTTCAGGGCCGACTGTGTCGTTCGGCACCGGCAGGTTTGCGAAGGCCGGCTTGCGCAGACTCATGACAGAGCCTCGCCGCGCGTGCAGCGGCAGGCGGAACACTTGTCGAGAATCTACGCAGCCGGCCGGATTGTTTACAGCGCTATCTGCCCTGACCGTTGCGCGTCAACGTCAGCACGCCGCGCAACGAGCAGATTTAGGCAACAACGCCGATGGCAAACGAAATTTCTGGGAAATCTCAAATACACCTCAATATGCCGTGCAAAAGCCGAATTCGGCCACCCCATTCGGCGCAAGCGTATTGTTCCCGTCCGTACCGGAAGCGGTGAGGGTGTCACCGTTCTGTGACCAATTTGCACTCCAGAGGCTCTGGATTTGGCCCTTGATCTGAAACGTGACAGCCCATGTGCTGGGACTGCTGGCGGTATTAGTCACCTGGACGCGCTCGCAGGAACCTGCGTTCGACTCGTTATCCGTGATGAAACGAATGGAAAGATTGCTGCCTGGAGCCGGAGTCGGTGTGGCGCTGGCAATCGCTGCGGGAGTAGAACCGCCTATAGCAGGATAAGCATTACTAATCAGCATGACAAACTGGTCATGAAACCACTCGCCAGCGATTGGGGCGTTAGGCAACGCGCCTGTTAACACGCCGTCTGCTGTTGTATAGGTAGGATCGCACATCCTGTCAAAACCTTTACCCTGATTGTTCGGAATCAGTCTGCTGGAGCCATCAGATTCGCCCGGCGGTTTAATCCACAAGACAGCATCCAAATGACCGCCTGGAGCCGCAGCCGGAGGTAGACCTATACCTGCTCCGGCCTGATTACACCAGTTGCCACGGTGTTTCCGGCGATCTACACGCCCAGAGTTGACATAGGTATTGACATCATTCCCGGTACTGGCAGTTGGGCGTTGAGCTCCCCCCCATCCGTTGCGTCCAGTATCAATTAAGAATCCAATATTGGATGGCCAGCCCGCGGCGACAAAATCTTTATACAAGGCTTCTGTAAAAGAAATTTCCCCGAAGTAACGATTCCATTCATAGAATTTGGCTGATCTAATGGGTTGTCCGCCCACGTTCATATCGGGATTAGGTAGATTTGGCTCGGCTAGTGGTGTAACGTTTGCCGTATCGGTAGCAAAACCATTTATACTGGCAAAGCCTGCTGTGGTTCCTTGGATTAACTGTGTGTATAGAAGAATTGATGCCGCCCGGTTGTCGTCCCATCCCAGCCAGGCAGAGTGGGCGATATCCATGTAGTTGTAAACATTTTGAATATTTGAGAATTTGTTAAGCGCATATTTAATGCCTTCTTCATAAATTCCCGTGTATTTTGCCTTGGCGCAGCGACTGTCATTTAAGTTGGTTACAAGGTTTGGTAGGCCATCTGGCTCAATAACGTTGACAATGCGGATATCTTTGTATTTTGGATTTGCAAAAATTCCGGCAATTACGTCAATATATTCTTTTTTATAGCGCTGCAGGCCTTCTGGGGTTAAGGGAAGTTCGCCATTGGAAGCTAGTGCGTGGCAATCACGCCCAGGTATGTCATAAATAACAAAACTTGCTGTAATGGGCTTATTCGTCTTTTTTTGTGCTAGTGCCGCATCCAAGTGAGCTATTAGGCCAAGACGGCCTGCATTTTTCGCGCCACCACCTATCGCACCAATACTGTCAAGCCAGACCGATGTGGGGTAGGACTTCACGATTGCCATTTTTGCTTTTAATGCGGCATTGCTTACCTTCGCAATTGAAGAATTCACTTCTTTCGCGTAATCTGGGTTCACATAAGCAGTCGCGCCAACAAACGGGTTGTCGACGTGGGCTTCAGCGTGAACAACTGGAGTTGACAACATACCTCCAGTTAGTAGTGAGGCGGCTAACCCATATTCCAAGGTTTTCCAGATTTTTTTTGGATATTTCAAAATATTCACCTTTCTTTCTTGGCAATGTTGCCTGGTTTGTAGAAAAAACCTGTGGTTCGATGAGTAAAAAATGCCATCGTCATGGAAAGGTTAATTCCATTTGCAATATTGAATTAAGGGGGCATTGTTGGGCGTTGTTGCATAAATCCGCTCGTCGCGAGGCGTGCTGACGTTTACGCGTAGAGGTCAGGGCAGATAGCGCTGTAAACAATCCGGCCGGCTGCGTAGATTCTCGACAAGTGTTCCGCCTGCCGCTGCGCGCGCCGCAAGGCTTTGTCATGCGTCTGCGCAAGCTGGCCTTCGCAAACCTGCCGGTGCCGAACTACACAACCTTGAGCAGACGCGCGCAGGACCTAGACGTTGTCTTGCTCGCGCTGCACACGGGGCAGTCGCTGCATCTGGTGGTCGACAGCGCCGCCTGAAGGTCTATCGAGGCCATCGCAAAGCGTGGCAGGCGCGAATGGAAGAGGGCCAGCGGTTACCACCGTCGCTCGCTGGTCGAGAACCTGATGCATCGACTCAAAACGCTCACAGGCCATTCGCTGTGGACGCGCGAGGCCCGCTTCCAGGCGACCGAAGTGGCAATCCGTGCGGGTGTGTTCAACCGCATGGCTGCGCTTGCCCGCCCGCCGTCCGTCCGCATCGCCTGAATGACGCCCCATGGGCATGGCTCCGATTTCAAATTCGATTTATGCAAAAACGCCTATGGGATCCGTGCGAGGCAAAGATAAATTACAAAAATTGAAATTCGGTGCGATCGCAAGCATTTGCGTCAGGTCATCATAATCGTCGCGGTGGTTCCAAGCGTGGGAAATAAAACCGACGTAGATCTTCGGTGCGGGCATGCATCCCTCTGGTGGCATTTAGATTAAATCTAAGGAAGCGCTGATCAATGAGGTTTGCGCTTGATGTTGCACAAGCCAATGACCTGGGTTTTCTCCAGGCGGGAGGGGTAGGCCGATTCAAGCCGGGTTTTCTATCGTTTCGGGCCGTTTCTGCCGCGCTTTGCGCGCTCAGCGCGGACTGTTCCCCGGCAGCGCCAACAACTGCTTTTTCGCCAGCACCAGATTCGCCAGACCAAACAGGCTGAACAACTGCGCTGTGTTCTTGGCCAGGCCCTTGTAGCGAACCTTGCGATGACCGAACAGATTCTTAATGACGTGGAACGGATGCTCGACCCGCGCCCGAATCTGGGCCTTGGCCCGCTCGACGGCGATCAGCAAGTCCTTGACGATGCCCTCACGCATCGCCTTGATCTTGCCTCGCTTGACGGCCACCTGCCACTTCACGGACTTGCCTTGCATCTCGTCGCGCTTTTCCACGCCCGTGTAGCCCGCATCGCCAAACGCGTGCTCTTCGTGGCCATGCAGCAAGGCGTGCGCCTGCGACACATCCGACTCGTTGGCCGCGGTGCCCACCACGCTGTGTACCAGCCCAGACGCCGCATCCACGCCCACATGGCTCTTCATACCAAAGTGCCAGGCATTACCCTTCTTGGTCTGGTGCATCTCCGGGTCGCGGCTCTTCGTCTCGTTCTTGGTCGACGGTGGTGCAGCGATGATGGTGGCATCCACAATGGTGCCTTCCTTCATCATCAGCCCCCGCTCGCACAGCATGATGCCGATCTCGTCGAACAGCTTTCGCGTCAGCTCATGCTCCACGAGCATGCGGCGAAACTTGAGCAGCGTCGTTGCGTCCGGCACCGCTTCGACTGCCAGGTCGATCCCGGCGAATGCGCGCAGGGCCATGCTGTCGTACAACGCATCTTCCAGCGCCTCGTCCGACAGCCCGTACCACTGCTGAAGGAAATAGATGCGCAGCATCCGCTCCAGTCCGATCGGTGGCCGCCCACGTTTGCCTTTGGGGTAGTACGGCTCGACCGCCGCTATCAGGCGCGACCACGGCACAACGCGTTCCATCTCCGCCAGGAAGCGCTGGCGGCGCGTTACACGCTTCTGACCGTGGCCTTCCGCTTCTGCAAAACTGATCTGTCGCTTCATCTCGACTCATCTTTTGGGGCACACACTGGTCAACGTCTACAAGCCACACAACGATGACCGTCGCGCTGAATAAATCAGTCTTTCCCTAACGCTTCGCAAGATGGAGTAATGCTCCAACTCCGAAACATGCTTCAAAGATATTAGTGCGGGGCCCATCGGGCTGCTGAAGAATCTTTCAGGCAGATCGGATAGGGAACATCCTGCTCTCCAACCGTGTCTTGTGGGTAATTCTGTGAAGGTGTTAGATTTGCGCCGATGGCCGAAAAAATGTATTTCAGTAGCCTGCCGGGTAAGTCGTGAAGACGGCCCATCTCTTGGCCTGAGCGGTTGCTTCTAGACGGCGTGTATATCTCTCTGACCACTGCTTCGATGAGCGTGGCTGTGGCCATGTAGGTTGCCGGCGCTTGCCGCCAAAACCACCTCATCGGCCCGGTTCTGATTGCTGCCAAACCGGGCTTTTTGCATTTGGGCGCCACAGATTCGGTCTGAGGAACGGGTTTGAGGAATCCCGTTCGAGACGATGCCGACATCGGTTGCAGCGCTGGCGCAAGCCTCAGCAACCGGTGTGTATCCACCCGTAAACGGAAGATTCCATGTCCCGTGAGCCGATCCTCGACGCTTCGGAGCGTCCACATCTGACTCACCAGTCTCTATTGCAAAGACACTCTCTTTATTGTCCGCCACATGAGGGTCAGGGGATCGTCCCACCAGCTGCACGACGCCACCTGCGTCGCCCAGCATGTTGACGACGTGCTGATGCATTCGGGCAATGTATTCACCGCGAGCTTGGTCAATGCTTGCCGTCGCGGCAAATCCGCGGATGGGGCGCGGGCTACGCAGCGCTGGGTACTGAGCTGAGAGCTGGTTTTCTGTGCGCCGATCCTGTTGTTGTTACCCGCAATCGGCTTGTCGGCGAACAAGTCCCGGCCGCGTTTGCCGGCATGTCGAACCGCGTAGTCGTCCTGCTTGCTCTGATGCAAGGTCTCGACCATAGAGGGCGCAGGTTGCTCCGTGGCGCATTCGCTGAAGAAGGCACGGGCTTCCGTTGCGGCCCGCTGATGGTCTGCCCGTGTTTCCATCCGGTCCGCCGATCCTAGGTTTTGGGGGCAAGAGGAACGCGTCCTTGCTGGGAGGGGTCTTGCTGTTTGCGGCGATCATTTTGTCCAGCGCCCGAGGTCCGGTCGGCCCCGTTTTAATCGGGCCTTTCGGGCGAATCTGGTGCGCCGCGCTCGATGCGGCCCAGAGGATCGGGCTGCTAGCGGTTGTTGGCGCGGATGAACGGCAACGATATTCGGAATGCTATAGGTGCTGCTGAGGCTGGAAGATTTTATGAATTTCATGATTCGCTTGAAATGAAGTGAAGGGTCAATCCGGATTCCAATTAAGGTGATACCGAGGTGCGCGCCACTGACTGCTTGGGAATGCCGTAGCGAAACAGGTTGATGTAACGGATCGGGAGCGGCACAAGCCGCCAGCGTGTGGGCAGACCGGAGGACCGCTGATCCGATCTGCCCTGTGCGTGTCTTGGCCTGTCGCAGGTGCGACGGCTGCTGGATGATTGGGAAGTGAATGCGTGTCGTTTGGGTGTTGTGGTTGACTCATCTGGATAACATCGACTGTTTATTTGATAATTTATCGATATTTTGTGCTTTTTTTCGATGCGAAATATTGTTTTCAGATCGGAAGTGGGGCCGTTTGTGTTTTTGCTTTCTGGGGTAAGCGATTTTTGAATGTGCTGTTTTTAATGTCTGACGTTATTTTTGTTTTGTTCCTTCGGTGCGGCTCATTTTTCTTGCTGGATCGCGTTGCTATTAGGCGCAGAAGGCTGGACAAGGAGGTGGACGCTCGTCCGTGTTGTGCCGACACGCCTGCTGACAGGCGGGCTCATGGCCAGACCCATCGTGTCGTGGCCATGCCGAATGGCGGGCTCGAATACAACGGCGAGCCCTACCGCAGCCTGAACGCGATCGCCGACGTTCTCTGGGAGCGGAATGGCGCGAAGAAACAGCGCAAGGGGAACCGGTGCATGAGCGTCGAGGCGCTGCAAGCAGCGCCAGCGTTGCACGATCGACACCCGCAAGTTCTCAGACGAGGCGTTCGACCTGGACTTCAAGTCGATCGACGCACGGCATGAAGCGGGTCACGCCTACATCGCCGGCCAGCGCGCCAATGGCTGGATTCCGGTGTCGGACGACCGTGAACGAGGGGCCGGGCTTACTCGTAATACGCCGGCGCCATCTTCAGCGTGTCGCGCTGCGCTTTGTCGTGATTGATCCAGAGCTGCGCTTTTTCCCGTACCAGCAGATCGGCGATGCGCTGCATCGAGGCAAGCGTTTTGTCTTTGTCGAAGTTGATGGAGGGCACACGGCGATTGTCCCAGTTGCTCTGGAAGTGAACGGCATCGCCCGACAGCACGATTGCCCCCGTCTTCGGCAGCTTGAGCAGCAGTGACTGATGGCCGGGCGTGTGGCCGGGTGTCGAGATGAGCATGACGCTGCCGTCGCCAAACACATCCTTGCCGCCTTCGATCTCGGTGACCGGATGGCTGGGCTTGAAGCGCGGCGCGTGGTCGGCGCCGGGCCATTCGTACTCGGCCTTCTGCACCAGCAGCATTGCCTGCGGGAACATCTCGACGTTGCCGATGTGGTCGGGGTGGGTGTGAGAGATCGCGACATAGCGGATGTCGGCGGGTTTGACGCCGAGCTGCGCCAACTGGCTCGCCAGCGTTTTCGGCCGGCGCCAGTGGATCGCCTTCGGATCCGCCGGGGCCAGACCATCCGGCAGGGCGGCGATGGCATCGTCTACGCCCGTATCCCACAGGAGCCAGCCCTGCGTGTGCTTGATCAAGTAGCAATTGTCGGCAAATGCCATTGGTTTGCCGACATTCACGCCCGGTGACCAGCGCGAGATGTCACCGGCGACGCCTTCGCCGCAGTTGAGGATGTAGAGACGCTCGACCCCGCTCGTCTGCCGTGCGGGTAGGCCGCTGCACCCCGCGGCCAGGATGGCAACCCACGCGAGCGCGAGTTGGGCGACGATGCGCGGAAATTTCAGCATGACGGACTCCGACGGACGGGCGGCGAGTGCGAGCAAGGTCGTCTGCGAGGCTTCGCGTCGGAACGATGCCGGTGCCGCGCCTGGCGGAATCATTATCGTCAATCGTCCTCGCTGTCCGCTACTGTCGCTGGCGGTTTCTGGCGGGGGCGGTCGCTGATCGATGGGGTGTCGGTTGTTCGTTGCCGGCCGGAATCGGTCGACCGGCTATCCGCCCTGATTCGAACGGAAGCGCATGTGCGCGGCACGCTCCATCAGCTTGGGGAGCGGTCTCGGCCCAGCCGCGCTGCCTCGATCGCGGCGATGTCGATCTTTTTCATCGTCATCATCGCGTCGAATGCGCGCTTGGCTGCCGCGCGATCGGGGTCGCATATGGCCGCGGTGAGGGCGCGCGGGGTGATCTGCCACGAGATGCCCCAGCGGTCCTTGCACCAGCCGCACACGCTTTCCTGGCCGCCATTGCCGACGATCGCGTTCCACAAGCGGTCGGTTTCGGCCTGGTCGTCCGTGGCGATTTGAAAGGAGAAGGCCTCGTTGTGCTTGAAATGCGGGCCGCCGTTCAGCCCGAGGCAGGGAATGCCGGCAACGGTGAACTCGACCGTCAAGACATCGCCCTGCTTGCCGTCCGGGTAGTCGCCCGGCGCGCGGAGGATCGCCCCGACAGCGCTGTCGGGGAGGATCTCGGCATAGAAGGTCGCGGCGTCGACAGCGCCGCCTTCGTACCACAGACAGATCGTGTTCTTGTGGCTCATTTGTGTCTCCTGAAGCGTCAGGAACTGGTATCCGTCACGGTCGAGGCTATGTCGCAGGCCTTTGGCCTGTCGGATGCGATGGATGCCGTCGTCGGGATCCCCAATGTCTCACAGTCCCGCGGCAAGCGCAGGTCATCCGATTCGGTGATCGAAGCCGATGGCGCCGAATTCGGCCCGCCGGAACGGAACCCGGGGGCGGGGCAGGCTTCTGGCGCGATCGGCCGGTCGGGCGCGTCGGATCGCCTGCCTGGATGCCGCCGTGCGCACATTCAAAAACGGCTTCAAGTTGCGCGCCCCCTTGCCGTTTACCGCCACATAGTGTGCAACAGGGGAAAGACGATGTCGCAGCATGAAGTGGACGAACGGACCAATCTGACGAACAACAATCGCTTCGAGCTGCTGCTGTTTCGCCTGGGCGAATCGCAGCGCGCCGGCCAGCGGGAACTGTTCGGCATCAACGTGTTCAAGGTGCGCGAGATCATGGTCATGCCGCCGGTGACGCATGTGGCGGATGCCGGCGCCCACATCCTGGGGGCGGTGAATGTGCGCGGCCAGATCATCCCGGTGATCGACCTGGCCAGCGTGATCGGCTGCAAGAACGGCAATGCCAACATCCTGCTGATCACCGAATACGCGCGCAGCACGCAGGGCTTTGCGGTGGAGGAGGTGGACGAGATCGTGCGCCTGGAGTGGAGCCAGATCTTTCCCGCCGAGGCGAGCGTGGGCAGCGCCAACATCACCAGCCTCGCGCGCCTGGACGGCAATGCCGACAATTCGCGTCTGGCGCAGGTGATCGACGTCGAGCAGATCCTGGTGGATGTGTTCCCGACCCGCCGCGCCGACCTGGCGCCCGACAGCGACGGCCGCGCCATCAAGCTGCCGCCGGGCGCCAAGCTGCTGGTGGCCGACGATTCCGGCCTGGCCCGTTCGCTGATCGCCAGCGGCCTGGATGCGATGGGGGCGCCGTTCGTGATGACCAAGAGCGGCCAGGAAGCTTGGGACACGTTGCAGAACATCGCCCGCGACGCCGCGCGCGAGGGCAAGACCGTGCGCGACAAGATCGCGCTGGTGCTGACCGACCTGGAAATGCCCGAGATGGACGGCTTTACGCTCACGCGCAAGATCAAGTCCGAGCCGGCGTTCCAGTCGATTCCGGTGGTGATCCATTCCTCGCTGTCGGGCTCGGCCAACGAAGACCACGTGCGTCGCGTGGGTGCCAACGGCTACGTCGCCAAGTTCGAGGCGAACGAACTGGCCCAGGCGATTGTCTCGGCGCTGGGCTGAGCTGAGGCGTGCCGGTGCGGCGGGTGCCCGGCTGTCTCGCACCGCCGCTGAACCGTTTTTCCGCCGTGTGCCGGGCGCATGCGTGGCCGCGTCGCGGCTACGGTGCCGCCGTTTCGGCACGGCTTGTGCGATGCCGCCGGCGTAGCGCGCCGGCCATGCGGCTATGTGGCTATAGGCCGTTCTCCACCATTTCCACCACGCGCAGGGCGATGGCGCCGGTTTGCTCCGGCGGCCGGCCGCGCAGCGGTCCGTCGATGATCAGCAGCGCCAGGCCGTGCACGGCGGACCAGGCCAGGTATTCGGCCCCCGGGCGGCGCTCGGCGGGCAGGACGCCGGCCGCCGTCATGCGATCGAGCGCGGCACCCAGCAACTGGAACGGATTGAATCCACTGTCGCCGGCCTTGTCCGGATCCGCGCCGTGCTCGACTTCGTCGGGCACGGCAAATGCGGTGCGGAACAGGCCGGTCTCCTGTTGCGCAAAGCGCAGATAGCCCACACCGATCGCGCGCAGCGCTGCGCGCGCCTGCTCGGCTTCGGGCTGGGCGGGGTCGATCCGCGCCAGTTCGGCCTCCATCGCGCGGGCCAGTGCCGCGAGGGCCGAGGCGCGCACCGCCTGCAGCAGGTCGTGGCGCCCGGCAAAGTGCCGGTAGGCGGCATTCGGTACCACGCCGGCGCGCCGCGTGGCTTCGCGCAGCACGATCGCGTCGGGGCCGCCGGCCCGCGCCAAGGCCACGCCGGCATCGAGCAGCGCGCGGCGCAGGTCACCGTGCCGGTAGGTGGTCCGCGCGGGCGGACGGGCATGCTGCTGGGTCATGTCATCTCCACGTGGACACGGTCGATTTCGTCTGCTATGGTTTGTGGACAGTGTTCACAATAACACCGTAGCCCCTGGCAATGTGCTTTGCCAAGCTTTTTTTCAGGAGGCGGACATGGCGGATGTGACGACCGTGTCAGACGACGAAGCCCGAATCCGCGCGCTGATCGAGGAATGGGCCGACGCCGTCCGCGCCAAGGATGTGAACGCGGTGATGCGCCACTACGCGCCGGACGTGGTGGTGTTCGATGTGATGCCGCCGCTGTTCGTCAAGGGCGCCGAGCCGTACCGCTGCAACTGGCAGGATTGGTTCGATGCTCTGGAGGGGCCGGCCGATTTTCAGTTCGTCGATCTGCACTTGGCGGTCAGCGGCGATCTGGCCTATTGCTTCAGCGTGAACCGGCTGCGCGCGCGGTATCGCGATGGCACCAAACACGATGCGCAGACGCGCGCCACCGTGTGCTGGCGCAAGATCGACGGCCGCTGGCTAGTGGTGCACGAACACGCTTCGGTGCCGATGCCGGTGCCCGAGCATGCCGGCGCCTGATCGCCGGCGCTTCCGAAGTTTCACCTTCCTCACAAGAGCCGCAGCCATGCGGCCATCGCTGTTCACGACCAAGGAGCTGTGATGCTAGTCCAACCCTATCTGTTCTTCGAAGGTCGCTGCGAAGAGGCGCTGGAGTTCTACAAGAAGACGCTTGGCGCGAAAGTCGACATGCTCATGCGCTACAAGGAAGCTCCCCCGGGTGCCGAGCCCAAGGCCGAGCAGTGCGGCGGCGTGGTGCCGCCGGGCGACAAGGTCATGCATGCCGCCTTCCGCATCGGCGATACCCTGGTGATGGCGTCCGACGGCATGGCTTCGGGCAAGGCCGAGTTCAAGGGCTTCTCGTTGTCCATCGACGTGGCCGACGAGGCCGATGCCGAGCGCACCTTCAAGGCGCTCGGCGACGGCGGCCAAGTGTCGATGCCGCTGGCGGAGACCTTCTTCGCCAAGCGGTTCGGCATGCTGGTCGACCGGTTCGGCGTGATGTGGATGGTGATTGCGCCCAAGCCGATGTGAGCGCGGTGAATTGAGGCGGGAGGCAGGGTTTTCGCAGGCACCATGCCTTGCGACACCAGCCGGGATGCCTTCACCTCTGGCGGCCTCCGACCGTCTCAGCCCGCCCGCACTCGATTGCGCGGGGCTTTGATCACCTGCGGATCGCACTCCACGCGCCGCGCCGTGTACCGCGGCGCGGCGTTTTCAGTCGGGTTCAGGCGTTACACGTGGCATGTCGCTATGCGATGCCGGCCGCCTCGGAAGGCGGCGGCATCGCTCACGGCCTGATCGGCTTGCGGTTCCGGATCAGGTTACCGGCGCCTGCGGATGCTTACGATGCGTCGCTCGTGGAAAACACGATGAATCGACCGCTGACGTCCACGTCATGCTTGGTCTTGAGCACCTCCCCGCTGCATTGGGTGTCGCTTTTGTAAAACGTGACATTGGCCGTCTTGTAGTGCACGCCGAGGTTCTTGGCTTCCAGTACGACGTAGGAATCGTCCACGAACTGCCGCGTTTCGGTTTTTCCGGACAGCAGCTTGAAGTCGATGCTGACGCAGTGCGCGCTGGCGTTGGCCACGAGTTGATCCCGATAGACGTAGCCCTCCGGAACAACCGGCGCTGACGCCGCGGCATAACTCGACGCCGATTGCCCGATCGCCAGGAGGTTGCCCGCAATCAGGGCGATTCGGCCGGCACGGTGGAATGCATAGGATTTCATATCGGTTCCTGTGTGAAATGAGCGCGGGATGCGGGCACCCATGCCGTTAACGCCCGGGGTATTTTCCTGTCCCAGGCGAACGCATCACCTTTCGCTCGTGATAAAGGGATGGATGATTGTATTCAGTTGATATTGATTTTCCAGAAAATTGAATGGCTGGGAATCAGGAAGCGGGTGATTTTTTGAAAATACGACGACTGCGGAATGGGATAGCGGCCAGGTGTTCTTGTAAATTTCCCCACCTTTTGCGCGGTTGAAGTGATTTTGAAATTGAGTGCAATTCACTGTTTAAAATCATTTTTTCAACGCCGGCTTGATTCGTCAGGCATCCAGAAAAATCCTTTCAGGTCAATCCGTCCGTCAGCCCGGAAGAAAGAATGCGTGTTGGGTGACCCGTTGATTCCAGTGGTTGGGGCCGTGGCCGCGCGCCCGTCAAGCAACGTGACGGAGCGCGCGTAAAGCCGGGAGATCAGTCTCCCGGATGCCGGGTGGCCACGTTCATTGCCCCGGTGGGCGGGCGCCAGGCTGCCCGAATGCCTGCCGCATCAGTTCATGCAGTGCGCGTTCGGGCTGGACGAAGCCGGGGCCGGTGGCGTTGTCGCGGCCGGGCGGGCCCATGTCCGTGGCCGTTTTGCGCAAGGCGTCATAGAGCTGCGTCGGCGTGGCCCGTGGTACCGCCTGGCGCATCAATGCCGCCACGGCGGCCAGGTGCGGCGCCGCGGCCGAGGTGCCGAGGAACTGGTACGGATACTGGGCGTAATAGCGGCAGTTCAGGTTGTAGACGCCGAAGCCCCGATCCCCCTCCTTGGCCTGGCGGCCGAAAAACACGGAGCTTGCACCATCCGGGCCGACGATATCCGGCTTGCCGTCGAGCATCGGGCGAGCCAGCGCGCGGCCGTCATTGTCGAACAGCATCAGGCCGCCGCCGTGCGAGGAGAAGCTCTCCAACTGCGCGGTCTTGAGCGTCGGATCGCACATCGGTGTCGCGAGGTAGTTGGCGGCGCCGGTCGTGAATGCGTTGGGCGACAAGCTATGCCCGTAGATGGCAGCGTCCGCCGTACCGAACTGGCCGATGACGGTCCGGCTGGTGCGCAGACGAAGCCGCCGTGGCGCAGCGCCATCCAGCAACCGGACCTGCAACGTGGCCTCCGCCGCGGTCCCCAGCAGCGTCGCCCACGCAATGGCCTGCTGGCCGATCACCGATGCGTCGGTGCAGCTGGGGTAGGGCTCGCCGTCGACCACGACCTTGAACGGCTTGCCGTTCTTGTCGGCCAGGCAGACCTGGAGCGAGCTGGCGCTGTTGTCGAATGGCCGATCCCAGTAGAGCTGGACCCGGAACCGCCAGAACGGCGTGTCCTCGATCTGGCGCAACGCCCGCACCGGAAGCGAGTACACCTGACTGGCTCCGGACGGATCGAAGTTCAGCGGACGTCCGGGTGTGCCCGTGCCGTTTGGATCGATCGGCTGGTCGGCAAAGCGCGCGGCATTATTGACGTAAGAGACGGGGGATGTATCCGCGTTGTCGTTGCCGGCGGCAGAGAAGTAGGCGACTCCGCGGTTTCTGACCACATTGTCGATCGCCATGCCGACGATGCCGGACTGGAACGCGGGCTCCTCGAAATACTCGACGTCATCGACGATGATTTGCGCGCCACCGCCGGCCACGCCCCGGGCGGTGGACTGGTTCTTCGGCAAGGCCAGCGCTTCGATGCCCTGCGCGAAGTCCGCCTGCCCGCCGAACGCGGTGTAGAACGCAATGTCCGCCCCGGGGGCCACGTCGTGGATGATCTCCGCCATGCCGCGGCCTTCGTCCCCACCGTCGCTGCAGTCGCGCAGTTCCTTCAGGATGCGGATGCGGCCGTTGCCGGGCAGCTCGCCCCGGGCAATGTCGTCTTCCATCGTGTCCTGGCGGCCGTTCTTCGCAACGTAGCGTGCATCCTGGTTGCGCTCGCTATTGCAGTTGAACGAATCGGACAGCACGCCGACGGTGATGCCTCGCCCGGTCAGTTCTTGGCCGAGGTTCTTGACCGCTTGCCGCAGCGAGCGGCTCAGTTGAGCGTAATCGCCCTGTCCCTGGACCACGCCGGAATGCGTGGACCTTGCCACCTTGCTGATCCGCCGGATTTGCGCAATGGCCGCGGCCTCGTCGATGTTCGCGACGGGCAGGCAGCCGCTGATGTAGTTCCTGTACACCGCGGTGTCCTGGAGGCCCAGGCGCTCCAGTTGGGCGGCCGTTTGCTGAGCGTCCCCCTGCGCGGCGATGTCGACGTTGACGCAGCTGCCGGGGCGGGCCGCCGCCGGGCTCTCGATGCCGGAGGCGGACCTCGCGTGCAGTGAGGCGGTGTTCTGCCGCAGGCGGATCAACGCCCCATCGAGCTTGGCGGTGTTGCCTTCAGCCTTGGCTTGGGGCGGCAGGCCCGACGGTATGCCATCGATATTGGGGAGCGGCGAGCCGTTCGGTTTCGATGGTGATGGATTGGCCTGGGCCATCAGGTCGGCCGAAATGCCTCCGAATAATGAAATCAATAGTGCTGCCCTTAATATTTTTGATCTCAACACTGGTATTTCTCCCGAATTGAATGGAGTTTCAATATAGGAAAGAGGGTTTCCAATGTTTGGTCGGGAGAGTTTTGTTGAGATTGCGGGGCGTACTCAGGTGAATGGCTTTTGAAAGCGTTACCGATTTCGGGGCCTCATGGAGAATATTGCGGGAGCGTGGCGAATCCTGAATGCGCGGGCTGAAGCGCGTTTGAAGTCCGGATAGTTGACGTGGTCAATCAAACCGCTCGGCAAGGCGAGCGTAGATGACGGATCCCGTGGAGGTCGAGCCGGTGCTCCCAGCGGCGCGGATCGCCAACGCGGCGATTGGGGTCTGCCCGTGTGCAGGTGCGTGATGGTGGACAGGGTTTCCGGCGCGTTTCCGGCCGGGCTTTTTTCATTGACCGACCGGTCGGACGATTTATAATCGATGCATCCCCAGCGCGGGGCCGAAGGGCGCCGCGCGCACATCGATCGAATGCGGTTGGAGGCGACCATGTACACCCAGAGCCTGGACCTTCCCGGCGGCGTGCCCACCGAGCAGGAACTGGCCGCCAGCCAGGACGAGGCCGCGCTGCAGGCGCGCTTCGATGCCCGCATCGCGGCCGACCACAAGATCGAGCCGCAGGACTGGATGCCCGCGCCGTACCGCAAGACGCTGCTGCGGCAGATTTCGCAGCACGCGCATTCCGAGGTGGTGGGCATGCTGCCCGAGGGCAACTGGATCAGCCGGGCGCCGTCGCTCAAGCGCAAGGCGATCCTGCTGGCCAAGGTGCAGGACGAGGCCGGCCATGGCCTCTACCTCTATGCCGCGGCGGAGACGCTCGGCAGCGGGCGCGACGAGATGATCGATGCGCTGCACGCGGGGCGCGCCAAGTATTCGTCCATCTTCAACTACCCGACGCTGTCGTGGGCGGACGTGGGCGTGATCGGCTGGCTGGTCGACGGCGCGGCCATCATGAACCAGGTGCCGCTGTGCCGGTGCTCTTACGGGCCGTATGCGCGCGCCATGATCCGCATCTGCAAGGAAGAGTCGTTCCATCAGCGTCAGGGCTTCGAGTCGCTGCTGACCATGATGCGCGGCACCCAGGCCCAGCGCGACATGGTGCAGGACGCCGTCAACCGCTGGTGGTTCCCGGTGCTGATGATGTTCGGCCCGCCCGACAGCGCCTCGCCCAACAGCGCGCAGACCATGGCGTGGGGCATCAAGCGCATTTCCAACGACGACCTGCGCCAGCGCTTCATCGACGCCACCGTCGAGCAGGCGCGCGTACTGGGCGTGACGCTGCCCGACCCCGGCCTGCGGTGGAACGCCGAGCGCGGCCACTACGATTTCTCGCCGCTGGATTGGACCGAGTTCAAGCGCGTGCTGGACGGCCACGGACCGTGCAACCGCGAACGCCTGGCCACGCGCAAGCGTGCGCAAGACGAAGGCGAATGGGTGCGCGAAGCCGCGCTCGCCCATGCCCGCAAGCGCGCGGCGCACAGCGCCACCCCGGCCACCCCGGCCGCGCCGACCGAACAAGCCGCCTGAAGGAGCCCGCGATGGATCGACACGAATGGCCGCTGTGGGAGGTGTTCATCCGCAGCAAGCAGGGCCTGGAGCACAAGCACTGCGGCAGCCTGCACGCGGCCGATGCCAGGCAGGCGTTGCAGATGGCGCGCGACGTCTACACGCGCCGGCAGGAGGGCATCTCGATCTGGGTCGTGCCGTCGGCCGCCATCACCGCCAGCGAGCCCGACGACAAGCCGATGCTGTTCGACCCGATGGCCGACAAGATCTACCGGCACCCGACGTTCTATCGGCTGCCGGACGAAATCAACCACATGTGAGCGACGGCGATGCAGTCCACGTCCACCAACGACGCCCATCTGCGCTACCTGCTGCGGCTGGCCGACAGCGCGCTCATCCTCGGCCAGCGCAACGCCGAATGGACCGGCCACGGCCCCGTGCTGGAAGAGGACATCGCGCTGTCCAACCTGAGCCTGGACCTGATCGGCCAGGCCCGGCTGCTCTACACGCACGCCGGCAGGCTTGAAGGCCAGTTGACCGGCATGCCGCGCAGCGAGGATGACTACGCCTACTGGCGCGACGAGCCCGCCTTCCGCAACTACACGCTGCTGGAACTGCCGCACGCCGGCCCGCTGTGCGGCACGGCCGCCGTCAGCCGCGACTATGCCGTCACCATCGTGCGCCACTTCCTCTATGCCGCGCTGATGGTGCCGCTGTGGGAAGCGCTGGCCGCATCCGCCGATGCGGAGCTGGCGGCCATCGCCGCCAAGTCGGTCAAGGAGATGCGCTACCACCTCGCCCACACGCGCGACTGGCTGGTGCGCTTCGGCGATGGCACCGCGCAATCGCACGCCCGCGCGCAGGCCGCGCTCGACTGGCTGATGCCTTACACCAACGAGTTCTTCGCGGCCGATGCGGTCGAGGAGGCCGTGGCCGAGGCCGGCATCGGCGTGCGTCCGGCCCAGGTGCGCGGCGCGTGGGAAGCTACCGTGCGCGACACGCTCGACGAGGCCACGCTGACGTGGCCGGACGCCGGCCCCTATGTCAGCACCGGCAAGCACGGCATCCATTCCGAGCACATGGGCTACCTGCTGGCGGAAATGCAGGGTCTGGCCCGCCAGTTCCCGGGGGCGACATGGTAGCGGGGCACGCGCTTTCCGTCCGGGCCGATGCGCAGGCGGCCGCCGCCAGGCTGGCGCGCGCACGGGCCGCGCTCGATACGGTGGCGGACCCGGAGATCCCCGTGGTCTCCATCGCCGAGCTGGGCATCCTGCGCGACGTGTGCATCGATGCGGCCGGCACGCTGGCGGTGATGATCACGCCCACGTATTCCGGTTGCCCGGCCATGGACCAGATCGCCGATGACGTGACCCACGCGCTGCGGTGCGCCGACGTGGGCGCGTTCCGCGTGCAGACCGTGCTGTCGCCGGCCTGGACGACCGACTGGATCAGCATGGAGGGCCGGCGCAAGCTGCATCACTTCGGCATTGCGCCGCCGGCCCACGTGGTCGGGGCGGGGGGCGTGCGCCCGGTCCGGCTGGTGCGGCCCGCGGAGGCGGACCGGGTGGCTTGCCCGCAGTGCGGGTCGCTCGATACGGTGCTGGTCTCCGCCTTCGGCTCGACCGCGTGCAAGGCGCTCTACCGCTGCCGCGCGTGCCGCGAACCGTTCGACTACTTCAAGCCGTACTGACCGCCTTACCGCCATGACGCCTCAATTCCACCCGCTGCGCGTTGCCGAAGTCCGCGGCGAGACGGCCGATACCATCTCCGTGCGCTTCGACGTGCCGGACGACCTGCGCGAGGCATACCGCTTCACGCAGGGCCAGTTCCTCACGCTGCGCGTGCCGGCGGGCGCGGCCGGGCAGGGCGAGCTGCGGCGCTCGTATTCCATCTGCTGCGCGGTCCAGGACTACGACGCGCACGGCGAGCTGCGCGTGGCCGTCAAGCGCGTGGATGCCGGCGTGTTCTCCAACCACCTGCACGACCGCATCCGCGTCGGCCAGACGCTCGACGTGCTGCCGCCCGACGGCCGCTTCTACGTGCCGCTGGCCGCCGAGAGCGCGCGCCACTATGTCGCCTTCGCCGCCGGCAGCGGCATCACGCCCGTCCTGTCGCTGATCAAGACCACGCTCGCCGCCGAGCCGCACAGCCGCTTCACGCTGGTCTACGGCAACCGCACGGTGGACAGCATCATCTTTGCCGAGGCGCTCGAAGACCTGAAGGACCGCTACCTCGACCGCTTCGCCCTGTATCACGTGCTGTCGCGCCAGCCGCAGGAGATCGCGCTGTTCAACGGCCGGCTCGACGGCGACAAGGCGCGCGCCTTTCTCGACACGCTGATCCCGCCCGACGACATCGACGCGGCGTTCATCTGCGGTCCGTCCACCATGATCGATGCGGTGGAGGCGGTGCTGCTGGCGCGCGGCGTGCCACGCGAGCACGTGCACGCGGAGCGCTTCGGCGTACCGGTGGGTGATGCCTCCGCCAGGCCGCGCAAGCCGGCCGCCGTCGCGGGCGACGTGGCGCTGACGGTGGTGCTCGACGGCAAGTCGCACCATGTGCCGATGGCGGGCGACGGCAAGGTGCTCGACAGCGCCCTGGCCGCCGGGCTCGACCTGCCTTACGCCTGCAAGGGCGGGGTCTGCTGCACGTGCCGCGCCAAGGTGCTGGAGGGGCGGGTGGAGATGGAGAAGAACTTCACGCTGGAGGACTGGGAGATCCGGCAGGGGTTTGTGCTGACCTGCCAGGCGCGGCCGTTGACAGAGCGTGTGGTGGTCAGCTACGACGAGCGCTAGGGATGCTCTGAACAATGCGTCCGCGCCCGTGCTAGGAGGAGAACTCGCCAGCGCGTGCGCATGGTTGGGGTCAATTCATCGCGGCTTGGCCATGCTTTCGCACATGCCGGCAAACATGATTCGTCCCTCAAGGACATGAATTCGCGCTGCCGGCGCGCTCATGCGGTCGCTCCATGCAACTTGCCGCGCACCATCCACAGATTGGAAAGCGCGAACAAGGTCATGAGCTGCGCGGTGTTCTTCCTCAACCCCCGGTAGCGGACCTTGGCGTAACCGAACTGCCTCTTGATCACCCGGAACGGATGCTCGACCTTGGCCCGGATGCTGGCCTTGGCGTGCTCGATTTGGTCAATCAACCCGTCCAGCGGGCGGTCCTTGCTCAACGCCCGGCGCTTGCCGGGCTTCATTGCCACATGCCACCTCACGCCAGCCCTGGCATCCGGGCGCTTGTGTGCCCCCTGATAGCCCGCGTCGCCAAAGGCATCGGTTTCCTCACCGTGCAACAGGCTGTTGGCTTCGACCACGTCGTTCACGTTGCCCGCCGTGCCCCGCACTGTGTGCACCAGCCCAGATTCGGCGTCCACACCGATATGCGCCTTCATGCCGAAGTACCACTGGTTGCCTTTCTTGCTCTGATGCATCTCTGGATCGCGTTCGCCCGATGCATTCTTGGTCGAGCTCGGTGCGCTGATCAGCGTGGCATCCACCACCGTGCCGGCCTTGAGCATCAGCCCCTTGCCGCGCAGCATCTCGTTGACCAGCGCCAGCATCTCGGCCGCCAGCTTGTGCTTCTCCAGCAGATGACGGAAGCGCAGAATCGTGCTCTCGTCGGGCAGCCGCGTGGTCCAGTTGTCCAGCCCCGCAAACTCGCGGTACAGCGGCACGTCGTGCAGCGCCTCTTCCATCGCCGGGTCAGACAGGCCGAACCACTGTTGCAGAAAGTGGATGCGCAGCATCGTCTCCACGGCAAACGGCGGCCGACCGCGCTTGCCTTCGGGCGCGTAGGGCGCGATCAGCATCACCAGATCGGCCCATGGCACCACACGGGCCATCTCTTCCAGAAACTCACGCTTGCGCGTGCGTTTGGTCGACAAGTTCAGTCCAAGGTCGGCTTGTTTCATGGCCTACATGCTCGCTTGCACTGCTCACTCTTGCAAGCACATCTGCGAGGGATTTGTGCAGAGATTCCCTAGGGCAGCGCAGCCCCGGGGCGTCAGCGTTCAGGAAACGCCTTCCGGGTCGCCTCGATCCCCAGGCGGCAGGCGCTGGCCACCTCGCGCTGCGTCGTGCTCGATGCCCGATCGAGCGCCTGGCTGAGTCGGCTGAGGTAGGCGCTGACACCCTCCGTAGGGCGCTTGGACTCGAAGGTGAAGGTGCAAAGCTGCTGCGGCGTGGCACCGCTTTCCGCGCCCAACAGGGACAAGACTTCAAAGGGCCGCTGCGGGAGCGCGTCGTAGATGGCGTCGCCAAGATCCTCGCCGGCAGCCGCATCCGCCGCGCGACGCAGCGCTTCGTACACGCGCAGCCAATCGTCTTCGCCCGAGGCGATGCCTTTGAGAATGGCGTCCCATTGGGGCGTGTCGTAGGACGCCAATAGGGTCTGCCTTGCGCCGGCGGAAGCGATGTGTGAGAGCACGGCGCTTGGGGGCGGTGGGGCGGTTTGGGCCGGGGTTGCTGTTGCAAGAAGCAGTGCGGCAGTCAGGATCAGGCGTTTCATCGATCAGATAAGATACGGCCCGCCCAAGCGGCCCTACCAACCAACGGAGTGTTTCAGTGATTCAACCGAGCAACGTATTCAAGGACAACCTCGCTCAGCTGCCGGCCATCGACGGTATCGATCGCATCGACCTGATCGACGGCAAGGGCGCCGTGGTGGCGGACATCGAGAACAAGCCGGGCAAGCAGGGCTCGCTGGCGGTGTACCACTACCTGCAGCAGGCATTCGGCACGCTCGACGCCAAGGCGGCCGAGCACGGTCTCGCGGTGTTTGCCGAGCACACGGCCGATGCGCGCAACCGCCCGGGGGCGCACCCAAACATCGACCGCCTGCTGGCGATCGCGGCAGGGGCGGAAGTGCTGCACATCAGCGTTGTCGCCAAGGCTTGAGTGTTTGCCGCATGGTGCGGCGCAGATTGTTCGGCATCCACCCGCACCGTGCATCGGGTTCGCGTATTTGATATCCATCTGCCGGGCTGCTTCCGCCCAAGTCACGCGAGTCTATGTAGGCTCAGCTTCTCGGGGCGCGTTCCGCACCTCGGCCTCGGGGTTGGGTTCTCCATCTCTGGTGGCAATCAATGTCTTCGGCGTCAGCGGAATCAAGAGCAGGATCAGTGCGTAGACCACGGTCGTCGCGATCACGCAATACGTGAATCCGTGCGTTGGGCTGCTGTTGTAGATCCATGAGCCCAATAGATCGCCGGCACGCGCCGAGAGCGCGAGAACGCCATCCACCAGCATCATCAGGGTGCCTTGCAAGCCGGGCGGACAGGATCGCATCGCGAGATCGAAGTACGCCGCGGTGGCGATACCACCCATCAGCCCGATCGGTGCCGCCAGTACCAGCGCGAGATTGGCAGAGTGAATGAATGCCAGCGGAATCATCTGCGGCACTGCGACGAGCGTTCCCCACCATAGCAGCCTATCCAGCGAGACTTTCTTGCACAGCCAGCCATACAGCAGAAATGTCGGGATGAACGCGGCGGCAAAGATCCCGTTGTAGTACGAGTAAACGGAATCCGATGCATGCAGCGCATTGGCCAGATAGAACTGCAGCGGCGTGGCGGATCCCGGCGCAAAGTTCCACAGAAAGCAGATGAGAACCGCTGGATACATGGCCCGATGCTTCACCAACCGCCTGACGTTTCCAATGAAATCCGCGCCCCTGGCCTGTGGTTTCTCATAGAGCTGGCCGAAGACGGAAATGGGCTTCCAGAGCCCCAGCAGGGCAATCAGCACCGTGAACGCCGCCACCAGGAAGAAGGCCCCTTGCGGGGCAAGGTGGTCGGAGATGTACCCGGAAGCGAACGCTCCCGCAACGACGGGCACGGCGCTGACCACGTTCCATAGCGCGCTCAGGCGCCCGGACATGAGCTTCTCCTGGCCCACCAGGGCAATCAACCCCTGATAGGCCGCGGCGACGAATCGCGACGACAGCATTGCCAGCAGCATGCCGACGAGCAGCCCGAGGTAGGAGAACCCTGAAAACGCCATCCAGATGAGGGCCGCCGCGGTGGTCGGCGCGAACATCAGGAAGAAGCCGCGATCCCGAAGCCCCAGCGGGTTCCAGTGATCGCGCGCGAGGCCGAATGCGAACGCGATGTACACCGGGATGCCCGTCACCAGCCGGAAGATCGAGATCTGCGTCGCCGTCGCATGCAGCTGGTTCTTGAGCAGGTACGACGTCTGGATATCAAGCAGGTAACCGGCCGGCGTTGCCAGATAGATGAACAAGGTCAGCCAGCCGAAATACAGCAGGGTTTGATCGCGGCCCTCGGAACCATCATTACGACCGGAAGCGGTCAGCATGTTCGTCGCTTACGCAGCAAGACGGGGGCGATCGGTTCCGGGTTGCCGACAGGAACGGCTCGCGGAGCCACATTGACGGGTGAGGGCGTGTTCGTCCGCTTGATGCCGGCAACGCACTCAAGCCGCTAACATCAACCTAGCCGCGCGTGGTCCCGCTAGCAAGTCTTGCCGGCGCGCTATGAGCCGGGCTGCGCGGTGGCAATTCGGCCCGGCGGCGGGGGCGTTGCCGATCAGCGTTGTTGCCAAGGCTTGAGCGTTGCTGCTGTGTGGCGTGGATGGATCGCGATGCCCGCCCGCACCGTGCCTGCGTCTTGATGGTGCGTGATGGCGATAGGCCGAGCTAACTGTATTGGATGCGGGTGACCGATGCAAAGCCTTCTTCCACCACAGGCGGCTCGAAGCGGGACGCTACGCTTTCTAGGCTTGGATCGGGGACGCGTTCATCCACGGGCCGTTGCGCATTCCGCATCTTTGCTACATCGAGCGGGGTGTCAATCCAGATCGCGTGCACTTCTGCATGCCGTTGGCGCGATATTTCAATGATCGGCTTGCGGTGCCTTGCACCGGGCAATGCCGCATCGAAGCAGATGCACGGGGCATACGTTTGCGCGTGAAGGCGAATCCAGTGCGATTTCCCCGCCCCTTGGATGCCGCAGACGATCAGGACGCGCGGAGGGTTTCCACCGAAGCTGTCCAATGCGACCTCGAGCGCCGAGAAACTGCTCGACCATGCGGCCTGGCTCCGCTCCGGTGTCCATAATCGTCCCGTAGCGGTTTCCAGGAATGTATCGGGGTTGATGACTTGTATGTCGTTCATGTCGAGTCGGGTTGGGCGGCGAGTCCTCACGCGTCAGATGCCATTACCATCAAGATGAATCCACGCTGGACGCACACTGGAAATCCGCAGCATGCGCGTGTGCCTCATGCACGTGGAGGAATGCGCCACCAGGTCACCACCACGGCCAGCAGGAACACCACGTAGGCGGTGGCAAACACCCAGGTCGGCAAATCGTAGTACAGCCAGGCGCTCACCCAGCGCTGCACGAAGCCTTGCGGGCCGGTGGCACCGGTGCGCAGCCGATCCTCCAGCACGGTGAGCGGGCAGGGCACGTCAAACAGCGCCAGTGCCGCGACGACGCCGATCGCCGCGAGATGCGTCAGCCGGAACGCGCGGTTGCGCACCCAGCCTTGCCTGAACGCGGCGCCTGCCAGGATGGCGATCCATCCGCCGACGATGAACAGGACGAGCAGTGCGTGCAACACGAGAACAGTGTCGGCCAGGCGGATCATGATGACTGATGATCTTGTGCGCGGTTCGTGTCTTCACTCACCGCCGCTGATGGACGATGCCCCGGAACGGCGCCAGGCCCGGATCGGGCTCTTCGCCGCAGCGTTTGCGCGTTTCCGCGGTTAGCCCAAGCAATTAATGCCGTCATCGGTTTCGGCAGCGCCCGGCCCCTCTGCGGTTGAGCAACGGTCGGTGAACGTACCTCGACGCGGGTGGTGCGCGGTCGCTCGGGTGAGCTGCAGCAATCGGGCCGGCCTGCTTGAGCGTCAATAGGCGGGCATCAGTATGAAGTAAACCAGGGCCAGAGCTAGGGCGAGTTCAATGAAGTACTGGACCTGGGGTTTTTTTCTGATGCAAGAAGCGATGAAGAAGCTCAGGCCAAAGATCGCAGCGATCAAAGCGATACAACCAACGGTTGAGCCTGCTGCGCCCGCCAGCAGCTGAACGGATGGGAGGATTTGCCCGGGCAGCGAGGAGGCGGCTCGATAGACAGCGGAGAGCAGCGGCACGCAAATCAAAAGCATCGTGCTCGCTCGAACGGAGAAGGTCTGTTTGAAGGACCACGTTGGCATCGTAGGGGGCAGGTATTCCAGTGCAGAATTCATGGGACGCTCCGGCGGACTAGGGTTGCGCTTTGCCCCCACCCAGCCCGTTCTCCAGCATCTCGATCACCATCTCCGCATACCCCTCATACGACAGCGGTCCGTCCGGCTTCAGCCACGTGAACGTCCAGTTCATCATCCCGAACACCATCATCGTGACCGGCGTGCGGTTGGCGTCGTTGACCTTGCCGGGGTAGGCCGCGGCGAGCTGGCGGCCGACGGCGGCGACGACTTCGCGCTCGCGCGCGAGGATGATGTCGCGCTGTTCGGGCGACAGGTATTTCACGTCATTGAGCAGCGCCACGTGCCGCGTGCGCGAGGTGGCGTATTCGGCCAGGAAGGTGCGGATCAGCAGGTGCAGCGTGGCGCGCGCCGACAGCCTGGCGTGGAGCGCGTCGCGCTCGGCGCGGTCGACCAGGTCGGCCAGGCGCCGGGTGTAGCGGTCCAGCAGGTCGAACAGGATGGCTTCCTTGCCTTCGTAGTAGTGATACAGGCGGGACTTCGAGCCGCCGCAGGCCGCGGCGATCTGGTTCATCGACACGCTTGCGTAGCTGTCCGCGGCGAAGGCTTCGGCGGCGGTGTCGAGCACGCTTTCTCGGCGGAGTTCGAATTCGTCTTCGTTCTTGACGCGGGACATGTCGGGCGGCACATCGGTTGATGGCCGCCATGGTAGCAGCGTTGCGGGCCGTCGGGCCCCGGGGAAAGCGCTATGCGGCACTGCCTGAGCGGGGGCGCATGGTGTCGCGCAGGCGTGCGCGGGTTTCGCGCCCGGTGCGCCGGCTGTGGCGCAATCCGTCAAGGCGGCGGTCGAATGGGCCGCGATCCCGCGCCGGGCGGGTGGATCAGTCGACCTGCCAGCGGTTCTCGAACAGCATCGATTCCAGCGGCTGGCGGCTGGCCCAGTGCTCCTGCTCCAGCATCGGCCGGTCGTAGAACGCATCGACATGGCCCAGGCACAGCACGGCCACCGGGCGGGCGCCGGCGGGCAGGTGCAGCAACTGGCCCAGCTGCTGCGGATCGAACATCGAGACCCAGCCCACGCCGATGCCTTCCGCGCGGGCGGCGAGCCACAGGTTCTGGATCGCGCAGGCGACCGAGGCGAGGTCCATCTCGGGCAGCGTGCGCCGGCCGAAGATGTGCGGCTCGCGCTTGTCCATCAGCGCGGCGACCAGCACTTCGCCGCAGTCGAGAATGCCTTCGACCTTCAGCCGCAGGAATTCGTCTTCCCGCTGGCCGAGCGCCCGGGCGGTGCTGAGGCGCTCTTCTTCGACCAGCGCGTGGATGCGCGCGCGCAGCGCCGCATCGGTGATGCGGATGAAGCGCCACGGCTGCATGTAGCCGACGCTGGGCGCCAGGTGGGCGGCACGCAGCAGGCGCGCCAGCAGCGCGGGCTCGATCGGGTCGGGGCGGAAGTGGCGCATGTCGCGCCGCTCGCGGATGACGCGGTAGACGGCAGCGACATCGGCCTCGGTGTAGCGGTGCGTGGTGGTCATGGCCGGAACAGGCGGGCAGCGGCGGTGGGGTTGGACGGGAAGTAGGCGTGCAGGTAGCTGGCGACGATGTTGCCGTGGCGGTAGACGGCCTCGCCGGGTGCGGTGTTGCCGGCACGATGGGCGCGGCGGGCGTGCGTGGCCGGCGCAAGCGGCGTTGTCAGGCTCGAATAGTGGAAGGTGTGGCCGCGCAGTTCGCCGTTGCCCAGGTCGACCGCTTGCAGGCCGAGCCCGGCCAGCCGGGTGTGCAGCGTGGCGGCGCCGGGCAGCAGGCCGGCCATGGTGCCGCGGCGGCCGGCGGCGTCGGTCAGGGTGTCGGCCAGGTACAGCATGCCGCCGCATTCCGCGTACAGCGGCTTGCCGGCCTCGGCGTGCGCGTGCAGCGCGGCGTGCAGGGCCCGGTTGGCGGACAGCGCGTCGAGGTGCAGCTCGGGGTAGCCGCCCGGCAGGTAGACCGCATCCGCCGGCGGCAGCGCTGCATCGGTCAGCGGCGAGAAAAAGCGCAGTTCCGCGCCCAGCCCGGCCAGCAGTTCGAGGTTGGCCGGGTAGAGAAACGAGAACGCCGCGTCGCGGGCGATGGCGATGCGCGTGCCGGCCAGCAGGGGCGGCAGCGGCTCGGCGCGTGCCGGTGCGAAGGCGACCGGCGGCGGCAGCTCAGCCAGGCCGGTCGCAGCGATCTGGGCGGCGGCGCGTTCGAGCCGCGCTTCGAGGTCGTCGATCTCCTGGGCCATCACCAGCCCCAGGTGGCGTTCGGGCAGCGTCATGGCGTCGTCGCGCGCGACGGTGCCGAGGCAGCGCAGCCCGGCGGGCAGGGCGGCGGTGAGCAGTTCGGCGTGGCGCGGGCTGGCCACCCGGTTGGCGAGCACGCCATGGAACGCCAGCGTCGGGCGGAAGCTCGCCAGCCCGTGCGCGATGGCGGCAAAGGTCTGCGCCATGCCCGAGGCATCGATCAGCGCCAGCACCGGCACACCGAAGGCTTCGGCCAGGTCGGCGCTGGACGGGGTGCCGTCGAACAGGCCCATGGCGCCTTCGATCAGGATCAGGTCGGCATCGGCCGCCGCGGCGTACAAGCGCTGGCGGCAGTCGGCCTCGCCGGTCATCCACAGGTCGAGCGAATGCACGGGCTGGCCGCTGGCGCGCTCCAGGATATAGGGGTCGAGATAGTCCGGCCCGGTCTTGAACACGCGCACCGTGCGGCCCTGGTTGCGGTGGTGGCGCGCCAGGCCGGCGGTCAGCGTGGTCTTGCCCTGGTGCGAGGCCGGGGCCGACAGGAACAGCGCCGGGCACTGCCGCGCGGCATCGGGGGATGCGGCCATCGTCAATACTCCACGCCGCGCTGCGCCTTGATGCCCTGTTCGCGGTAGGGGTGCTTGACCAGGCGCATCTCGGTCACCAGGTCGGCGGCGTCGAGCAGCGCCTCGGGCGCGTGGCGGCCGGTGATGACCACGTGCAGCGTGGCCGGGCGCGCGGCGAGCACCGCCAGCACTTCGTCGAGCGGCAGGTAGTCGTACTTGAGCACGATGTTGAGCTCGTCGAGGATCACCATCGCGTAGTCGCCGCTTTCGATCATGCGGCGCGCTTCGGCCCAGCCCTGGCGCGCGGTGGCGATGTCGGCGTCGCGGTCCTGGGTGTTCCAGGTGTAGCCCTCGCCCATGGTGAGGAAGTCGCAGTTGTCGAAGCGGCCCAGCAGGTCGCGCTCGGCGGTGTGCAGCGCGCCCTTGATGAACTGGACCACGCCCAGGCGCATGCCGTGCCCGACCACGCGCAGCCCCATGCCGAAGGCCGCGCTGCTTTTGCCCTTGCCGGTGCCGGTGTGGACGATCAGCAGGCCTTTCTCGCCGGTGGCGGCGGCCTTCTTCTTCTCGAAGCCGGCCTTGCGCCGTTCGGTCATGCGCTGGTGTGCGGCGGGGTCGGTTTTCATGGCGGTGTCCTTGAGAGGTCTTGGCGGGCGGCGCGGCGGCGCTCAGCGCCAGTCGGTGCCGGTGAGTTCGCGCAGCTGCTCGGCCACGCGCGGGCGGTTCGGGTGGTAGCCGATGAACACCAGCTGGGCTTGCTTGGGCGGCGCGGCATCCGGTTCCAGCCGGGCTTCCACCCGGTTGCGGACGGCCTGGATCAGCACCCGTCCGGCGCCGGCGCGGGCAAAGCCCTTGGCGCGCAGGATCGGTTCGCTGCGGGTGATGGCGGCGACGGCGTGGCGCAGGGTGTCGGCATCCTGCGTGTCGTGGCTGCGGACCATGAACGACTGCCAGCCCGGATCGCGCTCGTGGAAATGCTTGTGCGTCGCCAGCCCGTGGCTGTGCGCGCCCTGGCCGCCGTGGCTGTGGCCGTCGAGCAGGCGCTGGTTGGCCAGCGGCCGCAGGTTGAGCCCGGGCAGGGTGGCCACCGGCCCGTAGTGCCGGTGCGCGGTGCCGGCCGGCTCGTGCAGGCGCAGGCCGAGCGTGAGCCGCGTGTCGAGCCGCGCATCGAACGCCAGCTCGATGAAGCGCACCGACGGCGCCAGCGCCCGCACGCGCGCCTCGGCGTCGAGCTGGGCGTCTTCGCCGAGCGCGTCGATCTTGTTGAGCACGACGATGTCCGCGTTGGCGAGCTGCTGCTCGAACAGGCTGGCGATGGGGGTTTGCGTGGCGGCGTCGTCGGCCGCGCGGTCGAAGCCGCCCGACAGCAGCAGGGGCGTGTCCACCACGGCCAGCGTGGCGTCCAGCACGAAGTACGGCGCCAGCGCTTCGCTCTGCAGGCTTTCCATCACCGCCGTCGGCAGCGCGAGGCCGGAGGTCTCGATCAGCACGTGGTCGATGGTGCCGCGCCGCTGCCACAGGGCCTGCATGGTCGGCAGGAAATCGGCATCGTCGTCGTAGGCGATCAGGCCGTTGGACAGGTCGTGGACTTCCGCGCCGCCGCGCTCGCCGTCGCCGCGCAGCAGCGCGCCGTCGATCGACACTTCGCCGAATTCGTTGACGAGGATGGCCAGGCGGCGCTGCTTGTTGTCGCGGATCAGGCCGGACAGCAGCGTGGTCTTGCCGGCGCCCAGGAAGCCGGTGAAGACGGTGACGGGAATGCGTTGGGTCATGGGTTCAGGCCTCGACGTTGTTCCGGTCGGCCTGATCCGTCGGATCGGCCAGCGTGGCGAGTTGCGCCAGCACGCCGGCAAAGTCATGCGCCACCGCCGGGTAGTCGATGGCCGGGCGATC
Source organism: Ralstonia pseudosolanacearum (assembly GCF_024925465.1). Lineage (NCBI taxonomy): Bacteria > Pseudomonadati > Pseudomonadota > Betaproteobacteria > Burkholderiales > Burkholderiaceae > Ralstonia > Ralstonia pseudosolanacearum. The sequence goes on from NZ_CP103851.1 coordinate 1,619,701, forward strand.
GACCACGATCAGCGGGATGCCGAGCGACGCGGCGGCGGCGGCCTTGGCGCGGTAGCCGCCGGCCTCGCCCGAGTCCTTCGTCACCACGCAGTCGATGCCCCAGTCGCGCCACAGCGCTTCGTTGGCGGCCTGCGAGAACGGGCCCTGCATCGCGACCAGGCGCGCGCGCGGAATGCCCGCGTCGATGGCGCGCTGCAGGTGGGCCGGGTCCGGCGCGACGCGCACGAACCAGGCGTGCTGGCCGGCAGGGTCCGCGTTGACGAAGGTGGCGAGGTCTTTCGAGCCGGTGGCCAGGAAGATGCGCCGGCCGTGCTGCATTGCCAGGCGCGCGGCGTCTTCCATCGACGCGGCACGCTGCGCCGGGGCGGCTTGCGCATCGCCCGGGCGTTCGTAGCGCAGGTAGGGCAGCGCCAGCTCCTGCGCGAGTTGGATCAACTGCAGCGACATCTCAGCCGCATACGGGTGGGTGGCGTCGACGATGGCGTGCGCGGCGCTTTCGCGCAGCAGCTCGCGGCGGCGCTCGATGCCGAGCCGGCCGGCCACCACGGCCACGCCGGGGCAGTTCTGCCCGGCCAGCGCGGCGCCGTAGTCGCTGGCGCTCGACACCACCACGGCCCGGCCCGTGGCGGCGATGTCGCGCGCCAGTGCGTTGCCGTCGCTGGTGCCGGAGAACACCCAGACCGCATGCGCGGGCAGGCCGGCCGCGGTGACGGTGTCCGGCGTGTCGTCCCAGTTGCCGTAGCCGCGCGGGGTGTAGATCCAGCCGCGCTTGCGGCGCGTGAAGCGGTTGCCGATCACCAGCGAGGTCAGCATGTCGAAGCGGCGCGTGCGCAGCTCGGCCAGCGTGACGATCTCGGTGGCCTGGCCGTCGCGGTAGGCGTTGTGGACGATGCCGCAGAGCGTTTCGGCGCGCTTGTGCTCGAGCAGGATGTCGAGGATGCGGTAGACGCCTTCCTGCCGCTGGCGGCTCTGCACGTTGTAGAGCACCACGGCCAGGTCGGCCTGGGCGATGTGGCGCGCGCGCGTTTCGATCCACGCCCACGGGCACAGCAGGTCGGACAGGCTCAGCGTGGCGAAGTCGTGCGACAGCGGCGAGCCCAGCAGCGAGGCGCAGGCGTTGGCCGAGGTGATGCCGGGAATGACCTGCACGTCGAAGGTGTCGTGCTCGGCCATGGCTTCGAATGCCAGCGCGGCCATGGCGTAGATGCCGATGTCGCCGCTGGAGATCAGGGCCACCGTGCGCCCGGCGCGCGCCTCGGCGATCGCCAGCTCGGCGCGGCCGCGCTCCTGCGTGAGCGGCAGCGTGCGGATGTCCTTGGCCGTGATCCACGGCGCGATCCAGGTCAGGTAGAGGTCGTAGGCGACGATCACCTCGGCCGCGTCCAGGGCCGTCTTGACCATCGGCGGGATCAGTTCGCGGGTGCCGGGCCCGACCGAGACCAGATACAGCTTGCCACTCATTGGGTGGTGTCCTTCCATGCAGGGTTGTCTTCGACGACAGCGACGGTCACGCCGTCGAGCGCCGTCTTGGGAACGATCAGTTGCCCGCGCGGGCTGGCGATCAGCGCGCACGGCTCGCACACGCCGTCGACGCCGACGCTCTTGCGCACCCAGGCCGACGGAGCGTCCGTCCAGCCGCGCGCGGCGATGTCCGCCTGGGCGATCACGCGCAGCGGCAGTCCGTGGCGCGCGCAAAAGGCCAGCAGGCCCGGTTCGTCGGCCTTCAGGTCGATGGTGGCGATTTCGCGCACCTCGGCCAGCGCGCGCTGGCTCAGCGCGGCCATCACGGCGCGCCCGATGGCCTCCATCGATTTGCCGCGCCGGCAGCCGATGCCGAGCGTCAGCGGCTTGCGCGCCTCGGTGGCGGTGGTGACGGCCGGGATGCCGCCGGTGAGCTGCGCCACTTCGTAGGCGAGCGCGTTGGCGCCGCCCTCGTGCCCGCCCAGCAGCGGGATGGCGAAGCGCGCGGCCTCGTCCAGCACCACCACGGCGGGGTCGGTCAGCTTGTTGCGGGGCAGGCCGTCGAGATAGCGCACCGCGATGCCGGCGGCCGCCACCATGATCCAGCGGCGATGGTGCGCAAAGGCGTGGCGGAACAGCTCGCGCGGCGAGGCGTGCGGGATCTCCCACGGCTCGTACACCTCGGCATCGAGCGCTTGGGCCAGCCGCCGGGCCAGCGGTTGCGCATCGGCGCGCACCAGCCAGATCGCGGTGGGCTTCATGCGGTCTCCTTGCCGGCGGGCATTTTGCGCAGGCGGCGGCGCGGGGCTTTGCGGTCGGTGCCGTCGCGGAAGATGTGCGTGAAGCCGGCCGCGTACAGGCTCGACTCCACGCCGCCCTCGCGCGCCAGCGCGCGCCCGACCAGCAGCAAGGTGGTCAGCAGCCAGTCTTTCTGGCTGACCTCCGACAGCAGCGCGCCGAGCGTGCTGCGGTGGATGGCCTGGTCGGACCAGGTGGCGCGGCGCACCAGCGCGACCGGCGTGTCGGCGGGGTAGTGCTGCAGCAGGTCGGCCACGGTCTGCTTCAGGCGCTGGCCGGACAGGAAGATGCACATCGTGGCTTGGTGCTCGGCGAAGCGCGCGACGGATTCCAGCTCGGGCACCGCCGAGGCCCGCCCCGACACCCGCGTCAGGACGATCGATTGCGACACCGCCGGCCGCGTCAGCTCGGCGCCCAGCACGGCGGCGGCGGCGGTGAACGACGACACGCCGGGCACGATCTCGTAGTCGATCCCAAGGGCTTCCAGCCGGCGCATCTGCTCGGCGGTGGCGCCGTAGATGGCCGGGTCGCCCGAGTGCAGGCGTGCCACGTCGTTGCCGGCGGCCTGGGCGCGGCGGTAGCAGGCTTCCTGCTCATCGAGCGACAGGGCGGCGGTGTCGTGCAGTTCGGCGTCGGGGCGGCAGTGCTGCAGCATTTCGGGCGGCACCAGCGAGCCCGCGTACAGCACCATCGGCACGCTGCCCAGGAGGCGCGCGCCGCGCAGCGTGATGAGGTCGGCGGCGCCGGGCCCGGCGCCGATGAAATACACCTTCATGCGTGACGCTTCTCCCTGGCGGTGCGGCGGATCAGCATGGTGGCGAGGTAGCCGCTCGCGTCCGCCGACAGCGCGCGCACGTCGTCGCACAGCACCTCGCCCTGCAGGCCGATGCGGCGGGCGAAGGCGCAGTGCTGCGCGATCCCCATCGCGTTGAGCAGACCCAGCACGGCCGGTAGCCGCGCGCCGATCTTCATCAGCACCACGATGTCGTGGCTGGCGATGTCGGCGCGCAGCGCTTGCATGTCGTCGGGGCAGGGCAGGATCAGGATGCGCTCCTTGCCTTCGCCCAGCGGCCACGACAGCGCCGAGGCCACCGCCGCGAAGCTGGTGATGCCGGGGAAGGTGACATGCTCCAGCGCCGGCAGCGCATCGCGCAGCGCGGCCAGCAGGTAGCCGTAGGTGGAATACGTGAGCGAATCGCCGATGGTCAGGTAGGCCACGTTGCGCCCGGCGCGCAGCTCGTCCGCGACCGTGTTGGCCAGTTCGGCGTAATGCTGCGACAGCACGCTGCGGTCCGGGTCCATCTGGAACGCGATCTCGCGCAGCTTGGTGTCCGGCACCGCCAGCCCAGCCAGGCACTGGCGCGCCACGGAGACTTCGCTGTCGCGCGCGCGCGGCAGGTAGATCAGGTCGGCGGCGTTGAGCGCCTCGAGCGCGGCCACGGGGATCAGCCCGGCCGGGCCGGGCCCGACGCCGATGCCGGTGAAACGGCCGAGCGCGGTCATGCCCCGGCCTCCTGGACGGCCGCGCCCAGCGGCGTGCCATCCATGGCGAACAGGCGCACCGCCACGCGGTCTGCGCGCGGCACCCTGGGCTGCATCCGCGCGGCGATGCGCTGTTCGATTTCGGTCCAGAACGCCTGGGCGCCTGGCTGGTGTTGCAGAATCTGGATCACGTTTTCCACGGTATTGGCTGTCTTGATCTGTTCGACGAGCGCGGCGGCCACGCCTAGCTCGGCGGCCACGGCGGCCACGGAGCCCATGGCCATGCCGCTCTTGCTCGAATGGGTGTCCCACACGCCGTCGAGCACCTTGGCGAGTTTGCCGGGGTGGCCGAGCACCCACAGCGTGCCCAGCCGGTGCCGGTCTTCTTCCAGCGCGGTCTGCGCGTAGTCGAGCGATGCGCCGATGAAGTTGGCGATCTGCACGACCTGCTTCTTGGACAGCGCCAGCGGGTGCGCGGCGTAAGTGCGCCCGATCTTGCCCGGCGTGAAGGCGATGGCCTCGGGCGCATCGCCCAGCGCTACGCGCACATACACCTCGATCGACGCCATCCACGCCGCCAGCGACATCGGCTCGACAATGCCGCTGGTGCCGAGGATGGAGATGCCGCCCACGATGCCGAGCATCGGGTTGAAGGTGCGCTTTGCGATGCGCTCGCCGTCCACACAGCCGATCGCCAGGTCGAAGCCGGGGTTGGCGCCGCCGGCCAGCACTTCATCCACCGCCATGCGCATCATCTGGCGCGGCACGGGGTTGATGGCCGGTTCGCCGGGCGGCACGCGCAGGCCCGGCTGGGTGACGGTGCCCACGCCCGGCGCTGCCATGAAGCGCACCTCGCCCGCGTGGTTGACCGAGACCTCGGCGAAGATCGTGGCGCCGTCGGTGTTGTCGGGATCGTCCCCGGCGTACTTGAGCACGTCGGCGCGCACCGCGCCGCTGGCCAGCGGTTCGACGCGCGCGATGGGGACCTCCAGGCAGTAGTCCGGGTCCGGCAGGCTGACCTCCACCGCATCGACCGTCTCGCCGCGCACCAGCTTGAGTAGCGCCGCCTTGACCGCCGCGGTGGCGCAGGTGCCGGTTGTGCGGCCGCGCCGCAGGCCGTTGGGCGCGGGCGTGGCGAGGTCGAAGGGGCGGCGGGCCGATGGCTGCATCGTCAAGCCTGCTGCGGCAGGGATTGGTTTTGGCGGTAGACCTGGTCGATGGCGGCGATCATCAGCGCGTTCACCGCCGAGGCGGCCCACGGCGAGCCCCCGCGCGTGCCGCGGTTGGTGATGCGCGGCACCTGCATCAGCCGGCGCAGCGCCTCTTTGCTCTCGCGCGTGCCGACGAAGCCCACCGGCAGCCCCACCACCAACTGCGGGCGCCAACCGTGCTCGCGCACCAGCCGCACCAGTTCCACGATGGCGGTTGGCGCATCGCCGATGGCGACCACCACGTCGTTGCCGAACCGCTGCCAGGCGCGCCGGATGCCGGCGGCCGAACGGGTGATGCCATGCGCCTCGGCCAGCAGGCGCGTTTCTTCGTCGTGCACGCCGCACCAGGTCTGCACGCCCAACTGGTCGAGCACCGCGCGCTTGAGGCCCGTCTGTACCATGGTCACGTCGGCGACGATGCGGCGGCAGCGCAGCAGCGCGCGGATGCCGGTCTCGACCGCGCCGGGCGAGAAATACAGATCGTCGACGATGTCGAAATCGCCGCTGGTGTGCACCAGCCGCTTGAGCACGATCTGGTGGTCGGCCGGCACGCCGGACCAGTCGCGCCCGGCGTCGATGATGCGCATGCTCTCGGCCTCGATCGGGTGCGGCACGTAGGGCGGCCAGTCGGCGGCGGGCGCGGGCGTGGCGTCGTCGCGGCCCAGCAGCCCGCGCACCAGCCCGTGATGACTCTGCTGCGGCGTGCCGACCTGCTCTTCGAAGCCGACGATCTGCACGCGGTATTTGCACAGCGCGCAGTTCATCGCCGCGCGGCCCTCGATGCCCTCGCGGGCGCGCTCCAGGAACACGTCCGCCACGTGCGGGTGCACGCCCAGGTAGGGCGCGCGCAGTACCTCGATCTCCGGATGGCGTGCGGCCAGATCGTCGGCGGCACTGTAGATGCGCTTGACCAGCACGCCGTCGAACAGGAAATACGGCAGCACGACGATGCGCCGGTAGCCGAGCCGCGCGGCGGCCTTCAGGCCATCGGCCACCAGCGGGCGCGCGGTGCCGGCATAGCAGACCAGGGCGGTGCCGAAGCCCATGCCTTCTTCCAGCATGCGCGTCAGCTTGGCGATCTCGGAATTGGCGTCGGGGTCCGACGTGCCGCGACCGACCACCACCAGGCAGGTGTCGGCGCGCGACACGGTCTGCGCCGAGCGGCCCTCGGCCTCGACGATGCGCTCGCGGCACAGCGCGAGCAGCTTGGGGTGCAGGTCCATCGCCGCGCCGAAGCGGAAGTCGATCTGCGGATGGGCTTGCTTGAGCGCGAGCAGCTCGCTCGGCATGTCGTTCTTGGCGTGCGTGGCGGCCAGCAGCACGCCGGGCACCATCACCACCGTTCCGGCGCCGCCGGCCACCACGGCATCGACCGCTTCGTCGAGGGTGGGCGTGGCGAACTCCAGGAACCCGTGCGCGACGGTGCGCCCGCCCGCGCGCTCGCGCAGCAGCGCCACCAGGGCCAGGAATTCCGCCACGCCGTCGGGGTCGCGGCTGCCGTGGCCGGCCAGGACGATGGCGTAGTCGGCGCCGGTGGTGGAGGTGGAAGCGTCGGCGGTTGTCATGCGGCCTCGGGCGGCGGTTCGATCTGGCTGGCCATCGGGTGCAGCGTGCGGATTAGCATGATGCTCATGTCGGAGAAGCGCTGGTCGGCGCATTCGGCCAGGCTGCCGTGCCATTCGGCCTCGCTGCGCGTGAGGCGCTCCCACACCTCGACGGGGTGCCCGGGCGGGATGCCGTTCTCCAGCAGGTAGGCGGCGATGTGCCACGGCATGAAGGAGCGCGCGGCGTCCCACGGGCAGGGGATGACGATGGCGTTGCGCTGGTCCTGCAGCACGTGCACGAGGTGGCGCTTGAACGGCGTCAGGTCGCCGCGCCGGTGGAAGGTGATGAAGCTGGTCTCGTCGAAGCAGACCTTGGCGCGCGAGGCCAGGATCTGCGCCGACGAAATGCCCGGCACGGTCTCGACCGGATGGCCGCACGCGCGCTCGACGCGCTCCAGGTACTGGAAGCCGCTGAAGTGGATGTCGCCCATGAACACCACCACGCAGTGTTTGCCGGCGTGGTGCAGGCGGGCCACTTCATCGAGCTGGGCGACCTGGTCGCGGTAGCCCATCTGGATGACCTGGGCGGTGTCCGGAATGAGCGGGCGCACCACGTCGACCACGGCGTTGAAGCCGGCCACCACGTCGGCGTGGCGGATCAGGTCGGCGGAGCGTTGCGGCAGGTAGCCGATGTCGCCGGGGCCGGCGCCGATGCAGATGATCATTTGGTTGGGGTCCTCATGGGAGGTCTTTCCTGTTGCGCTTCCTGCGGGGGGAGCGTTTGTGGTCCATCGCTTGTTTCATCCCCTTGCCGGGGCCGGGCTTAGTGGTGCATCCCTTGTGTCATCCCCTGCCGGGGCTGACCTACTTTCTTTGTCTTGCCAAAGAAAGTAGGCAAAGAAAGGCGCGCCCGATGCGGCGACCCCCTCCTTGAATTTGTGTTGCAGGGAGGGGAAGGGGGCAAACTCGCTTCGCTCAGACAAGCCCCCTTCCTTTTTCCTCCCTGCAACACAAATTCAAGGCGCCGCATAGGGCAAGGGCAAAGCAAACAATCTGGCACTAGTGCTACTACCAAGAATTGCTGTGGCGCTTGCCTGTGTTCACCGACGGTTTGGCCTTTCCTGCCCTAGATGGCGCCTTGAATTTTTGTTACGGGGAGGAAAAAGAGAGGGGGCTGTCTGAGCGAAGCGAGTTTGCCCCCTCTCCCTCCCCGTAACAAAAATTCAAGGAGGGGGTCGCCATCTCGGGCGCGCCTTTCTTTGCTTACTTTCTTTGGCAAGACAAAGAAAGTGAGTCGGCCCCGCCAGGGGACGAAACCCGGGATGGACCACAAACAAAAAACCCCACCCAACAGAAACAGCAACCCAAAAACAACCAACCCATTCATCCCGGCACCCGCTCCCGAATCGTCATCATCAACTGCTCACCACTCAAATGATCCAACGGCAGGCAGTCAGCCCGCAGCGCCTGCGCGAGTTCACGGGCACGGCCCAGGCGGACGTAATCCTGCTCAGTATCCAGCACCAGAGCCGGCGTGCCGCGAGCGGCCAGGTGTTCAGCCAGCGCCAGCGCTTCACGCCACGGGTCTTGCCCCCCGTCCAGCGCGATATTGGCACGCCCATCGCTGATGACCACCAGCAGCGGCGTGAGGTCGCCCGCCTGCGCGAGGGTCTGCGCCGCCAGTTGCAGGGCATGGGCCAGCGGCGTGCGCCCGCCGGTGGGCAGCGCGGCGAGTGCGCGTTCGGCCAGCTCGACCTGGCGCGTGGGCGGTAGCACCAGTTCGGCCTGCTCGCCGCGGAAGCAGATCAGCGCCACCTGGTCGCGGCGCTGGTAGGCGTCTTGCAGCAGGCCGAGCACGCTGGCCTTGACCATCTCCATGCGGCGGCGCGCGGCCATTGAGCCGGAGGCGTCCGCCACCAGCAGGATCAGGTTGCCCTGGCGGCCGGCGTGGACTGTTTCGTGCAGATCGGCGCGGGTCACGCTGAAGCCGGCCGGATCGCGCAGCAGCGCGTGGCGCAGGGTTGCGTCCACCGCCAGCCGGGCCGGAGTTTCGTTCGGCACCGCGCCGATGGCATGGCCGCGCCGCGTGCCGGTGGCCAGGCTGCGCCGGCCGCCGGCCTCGTGCGCTTGCCGTGCGGCCACTTCGATGCGGCCGACCGTGGCGGCCGGGCCGGCGGCGAAGACCTGTTCGGCGGCGCCGTTGGCGGGCGTGGTCTCGTCGCTGTCGTCTTCGGATGGGGCGGTGTCCGTTTCGGTACCGGGGTCGGTGTCAGGGCTTGGAGGGGGCGGTGGCGGCGCGGCTTGCCGCATCAGCTCATCCAGCCGCTCGCGGTCCAGGCCGGACTGTTCGAACGGCTTGCGGCGGCGCCGGTGCGGCAGGACCAGCTCGGCGGCGTCGCGCACGTCCTCGGCGGTGACTTCGGTGCGGCCGTCCAGCGCGGCGAGCGCGCGGGCCGCCTTGTGCATCACGATATCGGCGCGCAGGCTGGCCACCTCGAACTCGCAGCACAGCGTGCTGACGAAGGCGAACAGCGTGTCGGGCAGCGCGACCCGCGCCAGCATCGCCTGGGCCGCGGCAAGCCGGGCGCGCAGCGCATCGGTGTCGGCCTGCCAGGCGGCCACGAAGCCTGCCGGGTCGGCCTCGAAGGCCAGGCGCCGGCGCACCACCTCGGTCCGCACGGCGGCGTCGCGCGGGGCGGCCACTTCCACCATCATGCCGAAGCGGTCGAGCAACTGCGGGCGCAGGTCGCCTTCTTCGAGGTTCATGGTGCCCAGCAGCGTGATGCGCGCGGGATGGCGCATCGCCAGGCCGTCGCGCTCGACCGTGTTGTGCCCCATGGCGGATACGTCGAGCAGTACGTCGACCAGGTGGTCGGCCAGCAGGTTGACCTCATCGATATACAGCAGGCCCCGGTGCGCCGAGGCCAGCAGGCCCGGCTGGAAGGCCTTGCGGCCATCCTTGAGCGCGCGCTCGATGTCGAGGTGGCCGAGCACGCGGTCTTCGGTGGCGCCCAGCGGCAGGTTGACGAAGGGCACCGGCGCGCTGGCGTGTGCGGCGTCGCCTGCCCGGCAGGCTTCGCATTCGGCCAGCGGCGCGTCAGGCGCGCAGTTGAACGCGCAGCCGGCCACGCGCGTGATGGGCGGCAGCACGTCGGTCAGGCCGCGCGCGGCGGTGCTCTTGGCGGTGCCCTTGTCACCGCGGATCAGCACGCCGCCCAGTGTCGGGTCGATCGCGCACAGCAGCAGGGCGCGCTTGAGCGGTTCCTGGCCGACGATGGCGGCAAAGGGATAGTGGTGGGTCATCGTTCGGTGGTCTCCCCGCGCGCTTCGAGCATCGCTTCGCTGCGCAGGTGCAGGGCCTGCAGCGCGGCCACGGTATCGGGCTTCGGCTCGGCCCACATCTGGCGCTGGATGGCCTCCAGCAGGCGCTCGGTGATGGCGTTGAGCGCCCACGGGTTGCTCTCGGCCAGGAATTGTTGCATGGCTGGGTCGAAGGCATAGGCCTGCGCCAGCTGCTCGTAGACCCAGTCGTCCACCACGTGGGCGGTGGCATCGTAGCCGAACAGGTAGTCGACGGTGGCGGTCAGCTCCAGGCCGCCCTTGTAGCCGTGCTTCTGGATGCCGGCGATCCACTTCGGGTTGGCCACGCGCGAGCGGAACACGCGCAGCGTCTCTTCCTTCAGGCTGCGCACGGCCGGGTTGTCCGGGTTGTGGCTGTCGCCGAAATACTGGCGCGGCTGGCGGCCGGTCAGGCTGCGGATGGTGGCGATCATGCCGCCGTGGTATTGCAGGTAGTCGTCGCTGTCGAAGATGTCGTGCTCGCGGTTGTCTTGGTTGTGCAGGGCGATCTCCACGCCCGAGAGCCGGTGGCGGAAATCCGCGCGGGCATCGGTGCCGTTGTCGCGCCGGCCGTAGGCGTAGCCGCCCCAGTTGATGTAGGCCTGGGCGAAGTCGGCGTCGTCCTGCCAGTGCTGTTCCTGGATCAGGGGCAGGATGCCCGCGCCGTAGGTGCCGGGCCGGGAGCCGAACACGCGATAGAGCGTGCGCTGCTCGGCGGCCTCGGGCGGCAGGCCGGCGAACACCTGGTGCGCGAGATCGGCCAGGTAGTGCTTGCGCACGAAGTTGTGCTCGACGGGCTCGTCCAGCCGGGCCACCGTGTGCACCGCCTCGTCCACCAGGTGGATGAGGTGCGGGAAGGCATCGCGGAAGAACCCGCTGATGCGCACCGTCACGTCGATGCGCGGCCGGCCCAGCTCGGTCAGCGGAATCACCTCGATGCCGGCCACGCGGCGGCTTTCCGCCTGCCAGCGCGGCCGCACGCCGAGCAGCGCCAGGATCTGCGCGATGTCGTCGCCGTGGGTGCGCATGGCGCTGGTGCCCCAGACGCTGATGCTGACCGACTCCGGATCGTGGCCGGTCTCCTGGCGATGGCGCGCCAGCGCTTCGTTGGCCAGCGCCGTGCCGATGCGCCAGGCCGCCTGCGACGGCAGGCTGCGCGGATCGACCGAATAGAAGTTGCGCCCGGTCGGCAGTACGTGCGCCATGCCGCGCGTGGGGGCGCCGCTCGGGCCGGCCGGCACGTAGCCGCCGGCCAGGCCGTGCAGCAGGTTGCCGATCTCTTCCGTGGTGCGCGTGAGGTTGGGTACCAGCTCGCGGCAGACGAAGGTCAGGGTCTGCCGGATCGCGTCGGTGTGGGCGATGCCCGGCAGCACGCTGTCCAGCGCAGCGTCGGATCGGGGCGCGTCGAAGCCATGTTCGGCCAGCGCGGTGATCAGGGCGCGGGTCAGGGCGCTGACGGTGTCGAGCGCATCGGCGCGGGTGACGAGCGGCCGGTCCGCCAGCCGCTGCAACGGCGGGGGCACCGCTTCCAGCCGTTTGCCCTTGTCGTGCTGCAGCGCATCCCAGGCAAGGCCGAGCGCGTCGGCCACGCCGGCCGGCAGGCTCGGCACGCCCAGGTTCGGCAGGCGCACCATCGCGCAGACCATGTCCACCAGGGCATCGTCGGCCGGCACGCGGCCCAACACGTGCAGGCCGTCGCGGATCTGCGCCGCGCCCAGCTCGCACAGGTAGCCGTCGATGTCCTCGATCAGGTGGGCGACGTCGACGCCGTCCATCTTCGCCAGCGACAGCGGCACGCCGTCCGCGTTGAGGGTGGCGTCCCACGCGTGGTCGTGATCGTGGTGATGATGGTGCTCGTGCTCGTGCTCGTGACCATGATCGTGATCGTCGTGGTTGTGGTCGTGATGGCCGTGGTGAGGGCCATGCGGGTGGCGGTGCGCCTTGGCGGAAACCGGCCGGTACTGCTTCGCGCCGGCGGCTTTCGGCGTGGCCGGGCGATACGTGCCGCCGCTTACGCGCGCCGGTTCGGCATGCGTGCGCCCATGCCCGTGTTCATGCTCATGGTCGTGACCGTGACCGTGACCGTGACCGTGATCGTGATGATCATGCTTGAGCATCGCCGCCAGGTCGGCATCGAGCCGGGCGTCCTTGATCAGGTCCCAGATCTGCTGCTGCAGCAGGGGCAGCTTGGCCGGGTCCAGCATTTCCACCTGGTAGTACTCGTCCACCAGTTGGGTCAGCTGCGCCAGGGGGCCATAGGTGTCGGCGGTGGTCATCGGCGGTGTCAGGTGGTCGATGATGACCGCGTGCGCGCGGCGCTTGGCCTGCGAGCCTTCGCCCGGATCGTTGAGGATGAACGGGTAGAACAGCGGCAGATCGCCCAGCAGCGCGTCGGGGAAACAGGTCTGCGATACGCCCACGCCCTTGCCCGGCAGCCATTCCAGCGTGCCGTGCTTGCCGACATGGACGATGGCGTCCGCGCGCCATTCGTCGCGCAGCCAGCGGTAGAGCGCGTAGTAGTGGTGCGTGGGCGGCAGGTCGGGGGTGTGGTAGATCGCGTCGGGGTCCATGCCGTAGCCGCGCGGCGGCTGCAGCGCGACGAAGGCGTTGCCGTATTCCATGCCCGCGAACACGAGCTTGCCGTCGTGCACATAGGCGTTGCCCGGCGCGTCGCCCCAGCGCTGCCGCATCGTGTCTTGCAGCGGCGCGGGCAGGTCGCTGAACCACGCGGCGTAGCGCGCGGCCGGCACGGTGGCGACGGCCTGTTCCAGCTGCGCGGCGCTGAGGTAGTCCTCGTCGTAGGCGCCGCGGTCGATCAGGGCGTGGATCAGCGCGTCGCCGGATTCGGGCAGGCCGTCGATGCGGTAGCCCTGTGCCTGCATGGCATGCAGCAGGGCCAGCAGCGAGGCCGGCGAATCCAGCCCGACCGCGTTGCCGATCTGCGAGGCCTTGCTGCTGGAGTTGGTGAAAAGGAAGGCGATGCGCTTGTCCGCCGCGGGCGTGCGGCGCAGGGCCACCTGCCGCGCCACGATGCCGGCCACGCGCCGGACCCGGTCGGGCAGCGGCGCATAGGCGGTTTCGTCGCGCTCGTCCTTGAACGACATGGGCACGCTGACGATGCGGCCGTCGAACTCGGGCAGCGCCACGTTCATGGCGGTGTCGAGCGGGTTGAGGCCGCGCTCGGAGGCGGCCCACTGGGCCTGCGTCATGCTGCTGGCGATGGCCTGGACGACCGGCACGTCGAGCCGCGCGAACGCCGCCACCGACCAGCCGGCGGCGGTCGGCCCGTCGGCGTTGACGTCGCCCATGGCGAACGAGGTGGTGTTGACGAGCGCGTCGATGTGGCCGACCCCGTCATCGGCGAAGACGCCGAGGGCGGCCGGCATGCCGGTGGCATCCAGCGTGCGCAGCGAGGCGGTGTAGACCGGTAGGGCGTTGAGCCGCTGCTCGGCCAGCGCGTCGACCAACTGGTCGATGAAGCGGGTGTTGCCGCACAGCCAGTGCGCGCGGTAGAAGGCGATGCCGACGGTGGGCCACGCCGGGTTGCGGATGGCGGCCCAGTCGTCCAGCGTGGCGGGCGCGGCCAGCTCCGGGTGGTAGATGCCGTGCTCGGGCAGCGCCATGGGCGGCTGGTAGCCGAAGCCGGTCATCAGCAGGCGGTCGGACAGGCAGCGCAGCAGCTGCGCCAGGTTGCCGGTGCCGCCGGCTTGCAGGTAGGCGGCCACCTCCTGCTGCAGGGCGGGCGGCACGGTCGAGCGCGCGGCCAGTTCCGGATCGGGCTCGCCGGTGCCGCTGACGATGACCAGCGCCCGGCCCTGCGCCCGCGCGTCGTGGAGGAGCGCGTCGATGCCGGGAATGGCCTGCAGCCGGCCCAGCACGCGCACGATCACGATGCGGGCGCCGGCGATCGGGCCGGCGAGCAGGTCTGCCATGCGCGCCGCGTCGCCGATGGCCTGCAGGTGGAGGCCGGTGACGCCGGCGAAGCCGTCCGGCAACTGCGCCGTTGCCCGCTGCAGCGTGGACAGGTCGGTGCCGGCGTGGGTCAGCAGCACGATGCCGCCGTGGGACAGGGCGCTCATGGCTGCGCCTCCGGTTCGACGTCACCGAGGCCGGTGCGGTGGAAGATGCGGTCTTCGACGGGTGCGCCGCCGGCCAGGTGTTCGTCGACGATGCGGCGCACCGAGGCGGCATCCAGGTTGCGATACCAGACGCCGTCGGGGTAGACCACCATCAGCGGTCCCTGCTTGCAGACCGCGAAGCAGTGCGTGCGGGTGCGCTTGACGCGCAGGCCGTCGCAGGCATCGATGGTCTGGCCGAGCACCTTGAACAGCGCCTCGGCTTCGGCGCCGTCCTGCGTGCAGCGCGGCCCGGTGCACATCAGTACGTGCTTGTGGTGGGTTCTCATGGCAGCGGGGCTCCCTGGGCCGGATGCGGCAGGCTGTCGTAGCCCTTCCATTTGTAGATGCAGGCCGATACCGCCCAGGCCAGGACGAACACGCCGATCATCAGGTAACCGAAGTGGGCCAGCCCCTCGTTGAGCGAGGTCACCTGGTCCCAGAAACCGCCGCTCAGGCTGAGCTGCCGCGCCAGCAGCCCGAGCGCCTCGATGCCGCCGATGCCGAACGCGATGAGCACCGACACCGAGGTGATGGTCAGGTTGTACCAGAGCTTGCGCACCGGGTTGACGAAGGCCCAGCCGTACGCGCCCACCATCAGCACGCTGTCGAGCGTGTCGATCAGCGCCATGCCGGCGGCAAACAGCACCGGAAACACCATCACGGCCGACGGCGGGATGCCGTCCGACGCATGCCCGGCCGCGACCGAGAACAGCCCGATCTCGGTGGCGGTATCGAAGCCCAGGCCGAACAGGAAACCGAGCGGCGCCATGTGCCAACTCTTGGTCACCAGCCGGAACATCGGGCGGAACAGCCGCGCCAGCAGGCCGTTGCCGGCGGTCAGCATGTCCAGGTCGGCCTCGGCCAGCGTGCCGCCGCCGCGCACGCGCCTGAAGCGCTTCCAGGTGCCGACGAGAATCACCAGGTTGGTGACGGCGATCGTCAGCAGGAAGAACGCCGAGATGCCCGTCGAGATCATGCCGCCGATCGCTTTGAATGCGTCGATGCGGTCATTGAGCGCCGAGGTGGCCTGCACGATGATGGCCACGCCCAGCACGACCAGCGCCGAATGGCCGATGGAGAAGAAGAATCCGACCGAGAACGGGCGCTTGCCCTGCTGCATGA
This sequence comes from Ralstonia pseudosolanacearum, assembly GCF_024925465.1. Classification (NCBI taxonomy): domain Bacteria; kingdom Pseudomonadati; phylum Pseudomonadota; class Betaproteobacteria; order Burkholderiales; family Burkholderiaceae; genus Ralstonia; species Ralstonia pseudosolanacearum. The sequence goes on from NZ_CP103851.1 coordinate 1,634,776, forward strand.
GCTTGCGCACCACGTTGTCGATTGCGGCGATGTGGTCGGCGTCGACCGCGTGGCGCAGGCCGAACAGGTAGGCCAGCAGCGCGGTGCCGAGCAGTCCGGGGTGGCCGGCGAAGGCGGCCAGCGCCCAGGCCCAGGCGGCCAGGTTGGCGATGATCAGCAGCAGGAGCTGGCTGATGGGCGCGCGATGCTGCGCGATCAGATGACGAAAACGCGGACGGGAAAGCGGCGAAGCCACGGATAGGTCCCCACAAGGGTCATCGCCGCGAGTGAGGACAAGCGAGCCATGGGCCGCTTGTGGTGATCCCCCGGTGCACCCCGCCCGGTTTCAACCCACGTCGACAGAAGGAGATGGCCGGTCTCCTGGCTCGCGCGTCATCGCCTGGCGCCGCCTTCCCGGCATCGTGCGGTGGCTGGTTGGCGCAGACTCGTCGCTTACAGTTGCGGGGGCAGCCGCGGTATCGCACCGCGTTCCCGTTTCACCCTGGAAGGGCACCATCATCGTGAGGCGGGATGATACGCCGTGGCGGTGGGCTTGGGAATGCTGGCGGGGTGGGGGGCGCCCGTCCGTCGGGCTGGCCAGACCGCGAAGGCCGCGCTGGTGGAGGCGGTATGCCACGGCGCATGCGTTGCCGGCCGTGCCGCGTGGTGTCCCGACAGCGCGCGCGGCGAACAGCCGGTCGGCGGGGCTGCGCTCGGTGGAGTGGACCGTGCCGCTGATGGCGCGCGCGACGGCCATTTCGTGCATCACTGGCACGCAGGTGAGCCCTTCGCCGACCCGCCCGCTGATCACGTCGAGCACCTCGCCCACGGTTGCCGGATCGGGCGCGGAGGTCACCTCGTCGAACCGACCGCTCCGGCCGCATCGCCGGCACCCAAGGGAATGGATGGACATGGCGCGCTTGCGGCAGGTGTCCAAGGCCACCGTTGTCGAAGACACCCGACCTGCGCGGAACGAATCAAAACCGGAGACCTTATGCGCCGCCGAAACGCCGGCCGGTTCCGATGACGCACCGACCGGGGTGTGCGGGCTCAGCGCTTCTTAAGCCTCCATCGCGCGCCGGCCGGGGCCCGCGGCCCCCCGGTTTGTTGCCGGACCGCGCAGGTACTAGGGTGTTGAGGGTGTGCCGGCCGATCGCACACGGGATTGGCGGTGCGGCGTTTTGTCACTTCGGCATCGGGGCGTGCCGTGCACTTTCGCCAGCGGCCGGGAGTCGAAGGCGTGGACAGACGTTGGATGGACCGGACGGCCCGGCAGTCGCAATGCCGCGTCCCTCGAGTCAGACCCTGCATGAAACGAATCCTGATTGTAAAAATGACATCGCTCGGCGACGTGATCCAGACGCTCCCCGTCGTCACGGACATCCGCCGGGCATTCCCGGGTGTGGAAGTGGATTGGGCCGTCGATGAATCCTGCGCGGAGGTCGTGCGCATGAGCCCGGGCATCAGCCGCGTGTTGTCCGCGCCGCTGCGCCGCTTCAAGAAAACGCGCAGCCTGGCCGATCTCAAGGCGATCCTGGCGCTGGCCGCCGCGTTGCGCCGGTATCGCTATGACGCCGTGCTCGATCTGCACGGCGTCTACAAGAGCGCCATCGTGTCGTTCGTTGCCCGCGCGCGCCAGCGCTTCGGCTACCGCAATCCGGACCTGGGCGAGCGCGGCGCGATGTTCGCGTACAACCGGCGCTTCGGTCCGCGCCCCGCGTGCAACGCCTGGCACGGCATACGCATCAGCGCCGGTGAAGCGCTGGGCTACATGCCGCAGGGCTTCGCGGACTACGGCATCGTGACCGGGCGGGGCGGCGAACGGGCACGGCCGGGCCACGCCGTCGGCGCGCCCTACGCCCTGTTTTTCCATGCGACCTCGAAAGACGACAAGAAATGGCCCCCCGGGCATTGGGCCGCGCTGGCCCGCGAGATGCGCGCGGGCGGGCTGCGCGTGCTGTTGCCCTGGCACACCACCGCCGAGCTGCGCGAGGCGCTGCGGATCGCCGCCCAGGCCCCCGGTGCCGCGGTGATGCCGCGCATGTCGCTCGCGGAGCTCACGCGCAAGATCGAGGGCGCCGCAGCGGTGGTCGGTGTCGACACGGGGCTCGTCCACATGGCGCACGCGATGAAGAAGCCGACCGTGATGATCTTCCTCGCCACCTCGCGCGACCACTGCGGGATCGCGGCGCCGCGTTCGCTGTCGATCGGCGAGCAGGGCTGGGTGCCGGGCGTCGACGATGTGCTGAGCGGGCTGGCGCGCGTCTTTCCGGAGTTCGGCCCGTCGAAAGCCTCGATCGCCGCGTAGTGAGGCTTGCGTGCGGAGGCGCACCGGCAGCGCCTCAGGGCTTCTGTGCCCCCAGCCGCGCACGCCACGCCTGCCCCCGGCCGTGCAGCCACGCGATGCTCCTGTGGCCGAGCGCAATGGCGGGCAGTTCGACATAGCGGTGCAGCAGCGCCGCCGCGAGCAGCGTCAGCGCCAGGTTCGCGCCGAAGCGCAGCAGCTGCGCGCCGATCCACTCCGGCGCCAGCACGCCCACCAGCCGGTGCATGCCCTCGATCACGGACGGATGGACGAGGTAGAGCGCATACGACAGCTCGCCGAGCCACACGGCCACGCGCGGCACGCGCAGCGCGCCGCAGTGCTCCATCGCCACCAGTCCCGCCAGCAGGGCGCCGGCCGGCAGCCCGCGCAGCAGCAGGTCGAACTTGGGCACGGGCCCGATCACCGAGACGACGAAGGCGGCCACGCCCGCGAGCAGCAGCAGGCGCGCGCGTCCGGGCGTGAGCCGATGCCGGTGCGCCGCATACAACCAGGCGAGCCCCGCGCCGAGCAGGAATTCCAGCACCAGCGGGTTGGCCGCCATGGCCTGCAGCGGCGTGGCCCAGGCGTAGAGGGCCTCCGGGTCGCCGAGCACCGCGCCGCCATGCCAGAACGGCACGATGACCGTGGTGGCGAACAGCCCCAGCGCCACCAGCCACAAGGCCCGGCGGCCGAACAGCGCCAGCCCGAGCGCGCACAGCAGATAGAAGAACGCCTCGTAGTTGAGCGACCAGCCCACGTAGAGCGCGGGATACCCGAAGTAGGGCGCATCCGCGTTGGCCTGCGGCAGGAAGGCCAGCGAGGTCAGCAGCACACCGCCCGACACCGGATTGAGCCAGGCCGAATGCAGGATCGACATCAGCCAGTACGGCGGCCCCAGGCGGAAGGCGCGCTTGATGAGGAACGCACCGGGCGGCTCGGGGCCTTTCGGGCCGAGGATCGCCACCCAGGCAATGATGAAGCCGCTGATGACGAAGAAGACGTCCACGCCGACGTGCCCGCGCTTGACCACGTGCGCGGTCAGCCAGGCGAGCGCGGGCAGGTCGGCATGGGCCAGCGCCAGGCCGGAATGGAAGATCACCACGTACAGCGCGGCGAAGCCCCGCAGCGCCTGGATGCTCTGGAGAGAAGCGGAAGGACGGTTCACGCAGGATGGGCGGCCGGATGGAGCGGGAGCGCCATCGGCAGGCAATGCAATCGGCAACCCCACGGCCGACGCAATCCGCGTGCCACGCGCTAGTCGTCGGGCCGGCACCGCGCTGCGCGTTCGAGCAGCAGCGTGCGTTCCTGCCGGTTGCGGGCCAGCGCTGCGGCGCGTTCGTATTCGGCGTGGGCCTCGTCCATGCGGTTGAGCCGGGCGAGGAGGTCCGCGCGCACGCTGGGCAACAGGTGATAGCCGCGCAGGGCAGGCTCGGCGAGCAGCCGGTCGACGATCTCCAGGCCGGCCGCCGGGCCATACGCCATGGCCACGGCAACCGCGCGGTTCAGCTCCACCACCGGCGAGGGCGCGATCTGCGCCAGCGCATCGTAGAGCGCGGCGATGCGCGGCCAGTCGGTCTGCGCCGCCGTGCGGGCGCCGGCGTGACAGGCGGCAATGGCCGCTTGCAGTCCGTAGGAGCCGAGGCCGCGCCCGCAGGCTTCGGCGCGCGCGAGCGCCGCAAAGCCGCGCTGGATCAGCAGATGATCCCAGCACGTGCGATCCTGGTCGAGTAGCAGGATGGGCCGTCCGCCCGGCCCCACGCGCGCGCGCAGCCGCGAGGCCTGCAGCTCCATCAGCGCCACCAGGCCGTGCACTTCGGCTTCATCCGGCATCAGCCCCGCCAGGATGCGGCCCAGGCGCAGCGCTTCGTCGCACAGCGCGGGGCGGGTCCAGGCCTCGCCGGAGGTGGCGGCATAGCCTTCGTTGAAGATCAGGTAGATCACCTGCAGCACGGCGCCGAGCCGCTCGCTGAGCTGCGCCGGTGCCGGCAGCTCGAACGGCACGCGCGCCGCCGACAGCGTCCGCTTGGCGCGCACGATGCGCTGCGCGATGGTCGGCTCGGGCACCAGGAAGGCGCGGGCGATCTCATCGGTGGCAAGGCCGCCCAGCAGGCGCAGCGTGAGCGCCACGCGCCCCTCGTGCGGCAGCACCGGGTGGCAGGCGATGAAGACCAGGCGTAGCAGGTCGTCGCCGATGGCCTCGTCGCGCGCGGCTTCGGCATCGGCATGGGCCAGTTCCTGCTCGATCGCTTGCTCGATGCCGAGCTGCGCATGCTTGCGCTGCGCCAGCGCGTGGTGGCGCAGCCGGTCGATGGCGCGGTGCCTGGCGGTGGCCGTCAGCCACGCGGCGGGGTTGTCGGGGATGCCGGCGGCGGGCCATTGCTCCAGCGCCGCGACCAGCGCATCCTGCGCGAGCTCTTCGGCCAGGCCCACGTCGCGCAGCCGCCGCGCCAGGCCGGCGATGATCCGGGCCGATTCGATGCGCCACACCGCTTCGATGGTGCGGTGGATGGCACGGGTCGGATCGGCCATGGCGCGACGCGGCGTCGGGCGGGGCCGGCCTTACGGCTGGCGGGCGGCCAGCTCGGCGCGCAGGCGCGCTTCGCGCTCGCGCTCCTCGGGCGTGAAGGTCTCGCCGAAGTCTTCGGCCTCGAAGATGCGGCGAATCTCCAGCCGCACATTGCCGCCCGCATCCGTCGACGGCCAGCGCTTGCACCATTCGAGCGCTTCTGCCAGCGATTTCACCTGCAGGATGGTGTAGCCGGCGATCAGCTCCTTGGCCTCGGTGAACGGGCCGTCGATCACGCCCGGCTTGCCGCCGCGGAACTCGACGCGCGCGCCGGCCGCGCTCGGGTGCAGCCCCTCGGCGCCCAGCAGCACGCCGGCGTTCGCCAGGGACTCCATGTATTTGCCCATCTCGGCAAGCAGCGCTTCAGAGGGCATCACGCCCGCTTCGGTGTCCGGGTCGGCCAGTCGCAGCACCATGAATCGCATGGTCAATCTCCTTGAGTAAGTGGGAGCCGCAAGCGGTTCGCGTCTCTACCGGTACGTCGAATGACACCCTGGCCGGATCGACATCCCAGTCCGCCTAAGATGTAACAAGGTGTAACGGCAGGGTGCCCCGGGGCTGCCGGGATTCTGCGCCGCCGCGCCGCAGCAAAGCAAGGCGGGGCAGTCGGGGCCGGTGGTGGGTCGCGAAGACGTCGTGCTGCGTCGGCATGGCGGCCGGTGTGCTGCGCTCCGGATGGCGCGCAGGCCACGGGGCCCTTGCGTGCCGCGCTGTGTGGGGTGCCTGTCCGGGGCTGTGTTGGGCGGGCGGGCGCGCCGATTGCCCGGCCCCCTCGCAAGGCGACCCTACGTCACCGCCAGCGTGACCGGCGCGGATGCTGTCGGCAGGACCGACGCTGGGGCGCGCTCGATGCAGCGCCCTTCCTCGAAGTGCAGCCAGCGGTCGGCGCAGCCGAAGTACGGCTCGTCATGGGTGACCGCGATCACGGTCTTGCCGAGCGCCTTCAGGCGCGGCAGCTCGGTGTGATAGAACCAGCGCCGGAACGCCGGGTCCTGGTCGGCCGCCCATTCGTCGAAGACGTAGATGGGCCGGTCTTCCAGCAGGGCCACCAGGTGCGCGAGGCGCTTGCGCTGGCCGGTGGAGAGCTTGAGCGGCGAGAACGAGCGTCCGTCCAGCGCGGTCAGGGCCTGCAGGGCCAGGCGCTGCAGGTGCGTTTCGATCGTGCCCGGGGCCGGCGCGTCCAGGCCCCAGAGCGTCGGGAACAGGTGGTAGTCCGAGAAGATCGCGGAGAACAGGCCGCGATAGCGGTCGAGGCTGTCCGGATCGACGGGATTGCCGTTCCAGCGGATGCGGCCGGCATCGGGCGCCTGCAAGCCGGTCAGCAGCTTCAGAAAGGTCGACTTGCCCGAACCGTTGCTGCCGGTGATGAAGACGATCTCGCCGCGCCGGATCGACAGGTTGACCGGGCCCACCGCGAAGCCCTGGCCGTTGACGGGCAGATAGGCGTAGCGGACGGCTTCCAGTTCGATGCCGGACAGTGCCGGCGTGGACTGCGGCTGCGGCGTTGCCGGCTGGCCGTCGGCGGCCGGCTCGTCCGCGAGTTCGTGCTCCAGCGCCTCGATGTGCCGGGCGGCCGCATCGGCCTGCGTGTACATCGGCAGGATGCCGGCGAACTGGTTGAGCGCGCCGGCCAGGAACAGGATCACGGCCACGATTTTCACCAGCAGCAGCGGCTGCGTCGTGTCCAGCAGCGGCAGGATGAAGACCACCGAGCCGATCAGGCCGTACAGGATGATCTGGATCAGGATCAGGTGATCGCTGACGGTCACGTAGGCCGTGCGGTTGCGCTCGGCGCTGTGCCCGGAAGCGGCGGCCAGCTCGGCGTGGAGCTCGCGCTGCCGGCGGGCATGCAGCTTGAGTTCCTTGAAGCCGCCCACCAGGTGCCCGGTCAGGCCGAGCAGATCGGTCTCGGCCTGGGTCGCGGCTTCCATCCTGGCGTGGATCACCCGCATCCTGATGGCATGCAGCAGCAGGCTCAGCACGACCACGACCATGCAGATGCCGAACGCCATCGGCGACAGATACGCCAGATAGGCGATGGAACAGAGGAACAGCATGCCGGCCTGGCTGGCGGCCAGGATGGCGGAGGCGGTGGCGGACACCACCTTCAGGTCTTTCTCGAGGCGGGTCAGCAGGTGGCCCTCGCTGATGCGCTCGAAGGTCTGCAGGGTCGCCGAGGCGAGCTTGCCCATGATGCGCAGGCGCACCGCATGAATCGCCTCTTCCACGCACGCGGTGGTGAGCCGCGACGTGATGCCCTGGGCCAGCACGAACAGCGTCAGCGCCGCCGCGGCCCACGGCAGGTAGCGCCACATCAGCGACCGCTCCGCTTCGCCGGCGACATGGGTCAGGATCGCCAGCAGGCCGGCGCCGCCCAGGCCGGCCGCCGCCTGCGAGGCGACCACCATGAGCATGGTGGCCCCGTTGGAACGGCCAAGCAGCAGTTTCGTGATCCGCATATCGATTCCATTCGTCCAATCGTTCGATCGTTCGATCGTTCAATGCCGGTACGGCGACGCCATGGCCGGCTGCCTCAGCGCAGGCCCCGGCCGCTCTGGCCGGGCGCCGCTCAGGGTTCCCGCGCCGGCCGGTGCCGTTACGCCTCGACCGGGGCCGCGTCTGCGTGGAAGGTTTCCTTCATGCAGTACAGGCGCTCGGCGACGATGCCCCGCTCGCGGCAATAGTCGAGCAAGCGGTTGGATTCCACGATGGGCAGCGAGGTCTCGGTGTACTTCACCGCCATGATGTGGTTGAGCCAGGGCTCCTGGCCCATGGCGTAGACGTAGACCTGGCTGGGCCCGAACATCTCCACCAGTTCGCGGGCCCGCGCGAAATTGCTGCCCGACAGGGTGCGCGAGCGATCCTGCTCCCAGGTCAGCGGCTCGCTCAGCAGCGGACCGTAGAGCCACGACAGCGGCGCGCCGTCGCACTCCATGCCGAGGTACAGCACATCGATGTCGCCGACGATCTCATGCGCATGCCGGTAGACCTGCGGGTCGATGATGCAGGCGTCGGCGGCAAACAGGGTCGACCATCCGCCGATCGCGACGTGATAGCACAGCTTGGTGCGGATGCCCAGATCGGCGTGCTCGCCGAGAAACGGCAGGCCGGTCAGCTTGCCGCCCGGCAGCTCCAGGCTCTCCAGCTCGTCGAGCTCGACGACCCGCTTGAAGCCGAGGGCCTGCAGCGCCAGCTTGAGGCTCGGATCCTGCAGCTCGCCGTTGCCGCCGCGGGGCACGATGACCGTGCCGATCATGTGGCGCAGCTGCAGCAGGGTTTCCAGCAGGACGTGGTCCTGGTGGTTGTGCGTGATCAGCACGTAGTCGATGAACGGCGGCAGATCTTCGTAGGTGTAGCGGGAGTTGGCACCCCGGTAGGGGAAGCTCACGACCGGATCGGTGATGAGCGAGAACGCGCGGGTCTCGAGCAGCAGGCAGGCATGGCCGAAGAAGCGGATGCGCGCCTGCTCGCCCTGATAGCGCTGGCGCGCCGCGGGCGGCTCGCTGGTGAAGAAGGAATGGAACAGCGCCCGGCTTTCCTGCGCGATGCCCAGTTCGTCGGCCAGCCGACTCACCGGGGTGGGCTCGTAGCGCGCCTGGAAGAACCGGTCGAGCACCGGGGATTCAAATGGCAGTTGGACAGAGACCGAGGTCGCATCCGGCAACCGCGGCGTGCTGAGCACGAAGGGCCGATGATCGTTCTGGGTGACGTGCAACTGCAGGCTTTGCGCGGTGCGGTCGTAGTACGCGCTCCGGTACAGCAGCGACTCGTAGAGGCGGAATGTGGGCTGGTGCCGCGCATCGTAGAACAGCTCGACATAGCCGCGCAGGCAATCGGGCAACTGGGCGTACAGATCGTCCAGGCCAGCGCCGGTGGCGGCACGCTTGAGCAGCGCGTTCAGCTGGTGGACGCCCTTCGCGAAGGCGATCAGCCGGGCCTGTTCGCTGCGCGTCTGCTCGATCAGGCCCTGCACCTCGGCCACCCGGGATTCCGCGTAGTCGATGAAGGGGCCGCCCAGCATCTTGGGATTCTTGACCGCGGCAACGTGCACCTTGGGCGCGTGCACGAACGACGCCATGATCTTCAGATGGCGCCCCACGACATTCATGGCCAGCGTGGCCGGCGAGATCAGGTGGGTCCAGGCATACCATCCGGACACCAGGGGTTCGGCGACGATGTCACCGCGTAGATAAAGCTCATCAGCCGACATCAAGTTTCTCCTGAGAGGAAGGGGCCGTCGGGCGGCGCGTGGCGGCCAAGCGGGCGGGGGGCCGGCTCGCACCCCGAACCGTTCACTGGCGCTGACGGAGACTGGCCGGGCGCATGTCGGTCCAGACCTGGTCGACATAGTCGATGCACGCCTGCCGGTTTCCGGCCATGCCTGTTTCACGCCACCCGCCGGGGATCGGCAGATCCGAACGCCATAACGAATACTGGCCTTCGTCGTTTATGACAACGCAAAAATCCGATGGCACTTCGCTTGTGCTGGTGCGGTTCATGTTTGCCTCTATAAAGATTTGGAAACATTTCTTGGAATTACGAATGCGTGAATGCCGGTCGTTTCTACGAAAAAATACTGATCACCGGTTGGTGATGTAAAGATTTGGAAACACTTCCGGGGATTGCGAATGCGTGAATGCGGATGATTTTCTACGGGAAAATACTGGCCGCCGTTTGGTGACAGGATGGTGACGTGGCGGTATCAATGTTCCGATCTCGAGCCCCGATTCGAGCGGGAATCTGGAACGGACACGTCCTGCTCTGTCAGGAAAAATCATTGCAGATCAGTGGGTTGGCTGAACTTTCATGATCCGGGTCAAGCGGTGCCTGGGCGGCGTGTCTTGAGTGGGGAAGGCGGCCGCGGCTTGCGGATGTTCCGCATCGAGGGGGCTCCTGTTCACGCGGCCACCCAATGCGGGCAGTATGTTTGTGGAGACTCGCATTATCGAATGGGGGGTGTTTTTCTTTTTGCGCAAATTCACGATTTTCATCAGCAGTTTGCTTGGCGCAATCGGCATGTTAATCTGCGCGAAATTCTTCATCAAGTCCAGGTTTCGTATAACCAAACTGACATCTGGTCACGCGAAACTGATCCATTCAATGCGCACGCGAGCGTGAGTTTTCATGCGCGCGCGGTGCGCCGAAAGCACGCGTTTCCCCCGATGAGAAGCGCCTCTTGCGTATTCGTTATCTGCCGGAAAAAGACCCGCTGGCGGACCGGGTGTCCGCTGCCGGTCGCCTGCGGCGACGGCGCGCTCGAGCGCACGGAATCCCACTAAAGCCAAGGCCGTCTATGTCCAAGAACGATCAAACCCTTCCCCGGGATCCGGACACGCTGGTCGCCCTGCTGGAATCGCTCGCGGCGACCCGGCCCGACGATACGGCCTACGTTTTCCTGCAGGACGGCGACGAAGGCGAGGCGCGGATGACCTACGCCGAACTGCGCGACGCGGCCAGGCGGGTGGCCGTCCATCTCCTGGGAAACGGGTGCGACCCGGATGAGCCGGTGCTGCTGATCTTCAATCCGGGGCTCGACTACATCTGCGCGTTGTTCGGCTGCCTGTATGCCGGCGCCATTCCCGTGCCGGCCTATCCGCCCGCGCATGCCCGCCGGCTGGAGCGCTTGCAGGCGGTGGCCGTTGACGCGGGCGCGCGCTTCGCGCTGACCGTCAGCGAAGAGCTGTCGAGAATCGCCTCGTTCGAGGCGCAGCAGGGCAAACGATTGCCGGTCGAACACTGGCTGGCGATCGACCGGGCGGACAGCGACGCGGGCGACTGGACCGACCCCGGGCTGGACGGCTCGCGCATCGCGTTCCTGCAATACACGTCCGGGTCCACCGGCGCCCCGAAGGGCGTCATGGTGACCCATCGCAACCTGTTCGCCAATGTCGCGGCGATGACCGCGGAGGGGAAGATGGGGCGCGACGAGGTCATGGTCTACTGGCTGCCGCCGTACCACGACTTCGGCCTGATCGGCGGCATCCTGCAGCCGCTGGTGCTGGGCTGCACGGTGGTGCTGATGCGCCCGGCGGCGTTCCTGTTGAACCCGTATCGCTGGCTCAAGGCGATCACCGACTATCGCGCCACGGTGGCCGGCGCGCCCAACTTTGCCTTCGACCTGTGCGTCCGCTCGATCACGCCGGCACAGCGGGCAACGCTGGACTTGAGCAGCCTGCGCGTGCTCGCCAGCGGCGCCGAGCCGGTGCGCCCGGGCACGCTGGAGAAATTCACCGCGGCCTTCGCGCCGCACGGATTCAATCCCGCAGCCTGGTTCGCGGCCTACGGCATGGCCGAGGCCACCCTGCTGATTGCGTTCGGCTGGGCCATCCGGTTCCAGGGGCAGCCGAGGTGTCTGCCGTTTTCACGCTCGGCCCTGCAGAAGGGCACGGCGGTCGCGGCCGATGACGAAGCGGACCGGATCGCTCTGGTCAGCCACGGCAGCGCCATGATCGGGCACCGGCTCGTCATCGTTGACCCCGAGACGCTGCGGCGCTGCGAGCCCGGCCGCGTCGGCGAGATCTGGGTGAGCGGCCCCAGCGTCGCGCAGGGCTATTGGCGCCGCGACGAAGACAGCCGGCGCAGCTTTGCCGGCGAGATGGCGGACCCGGCCGACGGCGAGTGCTACCTGCGCACCGGCGATCTCGGTTTCCTGCACGCGGGCGAGCTGTACATCTGCGGCCGCCTGAAGGACCTGATCATCCTGAACGGTCTCAACATCTATCCGCAGGATGTGGAGCTGGCCGCGTTCGAGAGCCACGCCAGGCTGCGCGAGAACGGCACCATCGCCTTCGCCGTGGACCGGGACGACACGGAGCAGCTCGTCATCGTGCAGGAGCTGGAGTTCCGCCAGTCGGTGGAGCCTGGCATGTTCGAGTGCATGGCCTCGGCCGTGTCGATGCACGTCGGCGTGACGCCCGACGTCATCGTGCTGGTGAAGGCGGGGGCCATTCCGCGCACGTCCAGCGGCAAGATCCGCCGGCAGCAGTGCCGGGCCGATTTTCTGGCGGACCGCTTGCCGGCGATGGCCCGCTGGGATCGTCCTGTGCTGGCGGCTTCGCCGGTGCCGGTTGCGCTGGGGGCTTCGGCTCCGGCTGCGCGCGAGCCCGTCGCGGTGTCGGCCGCGGTGGTCGAGGCCCGGCTGCGCGCCGAGCTGGCCGCGCGGCTGGGGCTGGATGCCGAGGCGATCGATCGCGAGCAGCCGTTCGCGTTCTACGGTCTGGATTCGATGTCGGCGGTGCAGTTGGCCGAGGCGCTTTCGGTCTGGATGCAGGTGACGGTCGCGCCGGTGGTGTTCTGGGAGCATCCGAATATTGCGCGGCTGGCGGGCTTTCTGGCCGTGCTGTCCGCCGCCGGACAGGGCGATCGCCGTCCGGCCGATGCGGTGCCGGCCGCGCCGGTGCAGGCGGCCGACGAGCCGATTGCCATCATCGGCCTGGGCTGCCGCTTTCCCGGCGCGGACGACGCCGATGCGTTCTGGGACGCGCTGGCCGGGCAGGTGGATGCGATCGGCGCGGTGCCGCAGGCGCGCCGCGCGGCGGGCACCTTCGATGAGCGGCAGGGCGATGTTCCGTCGCAGGTGCGTTTGGGGGGCTTTCTCGACCGGGTCGATGCGTTCGACGCGGCCTTCTTCAGCATCTCGCCGCTCGAAGCCGCGCGCATGGATCCGCAGCAGCGGCTGGCGCTGGAGGTGGCCTGGCAGGCTTTGGAGGATGCGGGCATCGCGGCTGCCGGGCTGGCCGGCTCGACCACCGGCGTCTTCATCGGCCTCTCCACCCACGACTACGAGAACTTGCAGGACCGCGCGGGCAGCGAGCTGAGCGTGTACTCGGCCACGGGCAACGCGGGCAGCATCGTGGCCAACCGCTTGTCGTATTTCCTTGACCTGCGCGGGCCCAGCCTGGCCATTGACACGGCATGCTCGTCGTCGCTGGTGGCGGTGCATGCGGCTTGCCAGAGCCTGCGCGACGGCGAGTCGACGCTGGCGCTGGCCGGGGGCGTGAACCTGGTGCTGTCGACGCTGTCGAGCGAGCCGTTTGCCCGCGCCGGGATGCTCTCGCCGGATGGGCGCTGCAAGGCCTTCGATGCCAGCGCCAACGGCTATGTGCGCGGCGAGGGCTGCGGCGTCGTGGTGCTGAAGCGGCTGAGCGATGCGCTGCGTGATGGCGATCCGGTGCGCGCGGTCATCCTGGGCTCGGCGGTGATGCAGGATGGGCGCGGCAACGGCCTGATCGCACCCAACGGCAGCGCGCAGGCCGCGGTGGTGCGCCAGGCGCTGGCCCGCGCGCGCCTGCGGCCGGAGCAGATCGGCTACATCGAGGCCCACGGCACCGGCACCGCGCTCGGTGATCCGATCGAGCTCAACGCGCTCAAGAGCGTGTTCGCGCATGCGCCCGCGGCGGGCCGCTGCGCGGTCGGCTCGGTCAAGACCAACATCGGCCACCTGGAGGCGGCGGCCGGCGTGGCCAGCCTGATCAAGGTGGTGCTGGCCCTGGAGCACGAGACCCTCCCCGCCACGCTGCACTACCGCGAGCCCAATCCGCATTGCGCGCTGGATGGCAGCGCGCTGTCCATCGTGTCCCGTTCGCAGGCCTGGCCGGGCAATGCGGGCCGCCGGCATGCGGGCATCAGCTCGTTCGGCTTCGGCGGCACCTTGGCCCACATGATCGTGGCGCAGGCACCGCCTGCGGGCACTGGGCATGGGGCACAGTGGCCCTGGCATCTGCTGAGCTTGTCCGCCAAGACTGCCCCCGCCTTGGAGGCGATGACCGAGGCCGTGGCCGGGCAGCTGCGCGACTTCTTGCCGGACGCCGCCCTGGCCGATGCGGCCTACACCCACCAGGCCGGTCGCAGCGCCTTTGCCTGGCGGCGCATGCTGGTGGCCCGCGATCGCGAAGACGCGGCTGAGGCACTGCGCGCGCGCGATCCCCGGCGCGTGCTCACGGCGCAGGTGCGGCCGGTCGTGCCGGCGCCGGTGGTCTTCATGTTTCCCGGGCAGGGCGCGCAGAAGGTCGGCATGGCCCGCGAGCTGTACCAGGAGATCGCCGCGTTCCGCACCATCGTCGACCGGTGCGCGCAGGTGCTGCGCGAGCGATCGGGCTTCGATCTGATCGAGTTGCTCTACGGCGACGGCGACCCCGAGGCCAGCCAACTGGCGTTGACCCGGACCGAGGCGGCGCAGCCCGCGCTGTTCGTCATCGAGTACGCGCTCGCCCGGCTGTGGATGGAGTGGGGCGTGCAGCCGGCCGCGCTGATCGGCCACAGTGTCGGCGAATACGTGGCGGCCTGCCTGGCCGGTGTCTTTTCCCTCGACGACGCCCTGGTGCTGGTTGCCGAGCGCGGCCGCCTGATGCAAAGCCTGCCCGCCGGCGCGATGCTGAGCGTGGCGCAGGACGAAGCCAGCCTGCGCGCGCAGCTGGACGGGACGCTGGCCCTGGCCGCCGTCAACGGCCGCCAGCGCTGCGTGGTGGCCGGCGAGACAACCGCGGTCGCGGCGCTGGAGCGCCGGCTGGATGCCCTGGGCATCTCGCATCGGCGCCTGGCGACTTCGCACGCGTTCCACTCGCCCATGACGGAGCCGATCCTGCCGGCCTTTGCCGACAGCGTGGCCCGGCTCACCCTGCGCGCGCCGGCGATTCCCTTCGTGTCCAACCTCACCGGCGCCTGGATCGAGCCGGCCCAGGCCACCGATCCGGGCTACTGGGCGGCGCATCTGCGCGGCACGGTGCGCTTTGCCGATGGCCTGCAGACGCTGATGCAGGGCGGGCCGCACGCCTGGATCGAGGTGGGCCCGGGCCAGACGCTGAGCGCGCTGGCCCGCGCGTGTGCGGGCGACGCCCTCGTGCTGCCCTCGCTGGGCGGCGGCGAGGCCCCCAAGCCCGATCTCGCGGTGCTGCTGGGCAGCGCCGGGCAGCTCTGGCTGGCGGGGCAGGCGCTGGACTGGCGCGCGCTCTACGCCGGCCAGCAGCGCCGCACGCTACGCCTGGCTTCCTATCCCTTTCAACGCGAACGCCATTGGCTCGATGCACCTGCCGCTCCCACGCGGAGCGCGCAGGCGTCTGTCGAGCCCTCCCGTGCCGTCACTTCCATGCCTGTTGCCGCCGCCATGTCCTCGTCCGTTTCCCATTCCGCCAGCCGTGTGCAAGCGATTCAGGGTGCCCTGCGCGGCATGGTCGCCAAGATGCTGCATGCCGACGTTGCGCGGGTCGATCCCGACTTGCCGCTGCTGGAGCTGGGCGCGGACTCGCTGATGATGGTGCAGGCCATCGGCAGCATCGAGCAGACCTACGGCGTGACGGTCACCGTGCGCCAGCTGTTCGAGGAGCTGACGACCATCGCCGCCATCGCCGACTACGTGGATCGGCAGATGCCCCGCGAGGCACGCCTGGAGGCGGCAGCGGAGGCGCCGGCCACGGTGCCGGCGGCTGCCGTGATGCCTGCGCCGATACCGATGCCTGCATTGGCACCTGCCGCGCCGGTGGCTGCGATCGCGGTCGATGCGCGGCCGGAAGCCGTGCCGCCGCTGGCCGCGATTCCCGCGCTCCCGCAGTCGTCGCTGGAGCGGTTGCTGAGCCAGCAGCTCGACGCGCTGTCGCAACTGACGGCCCGGCAATTGGCCTTGCTTCAGGGCGGCACGGTTGCTGCCACGGCCGGTGTGCCGGCACCGGTTGCCGGCGGGGCATCGCCTGTTGTGCCCGCTGTTGTGCCCGCTGCCGTGCAGGGTGTCGCGCCGGTTATCGCACCGACGCCGGCGTCCAACGCCGCACCGGGCGGCGCGCACAAGCCTTACGTGCCCTACCAGCCCGTCAGGGTCACCGCCAAGGCCGATCCGTTCGGCGACTTGAGCGCAAGGCAGCGCGCCTATCTGGACGACTTCGTCGCGCGCTACACCGAGCGCACCCGCGGCTCCAAGGCGCTGGTGCAGCGCTACCGGCCGGTGCTGGCCGACAACCGGGTCTCGGCCGGCTTCCGGTTCTCCACCAAGGAGATGCTCTATCCGGTCGTCAGCGAGCGCTCCGAGGGCGCCTATCTCTGGGACCCGGACGGCAACGCCTACATTGACCTGACCATGGGCTTCGGCGTGAACCTGTTCGGCCATCGCCCGGCCTTTGTTCAGGAAGCGCTCGATGCCCAGCTGAAGACCGGCCTGGAGCTGGGGCCCCAGACCCGCCTGGCGGGGGAGGTGGCGGAGCTGGTCACCCGGCTGACCGGCCTGGAGCGCGTGGCGTTCTGCAACTCCGGCACCGAGGCGATCATGCTGGCCCTGCGCCTGGCCAGGACGGTGACCCGGCGCGACAAGATCGTCGTGTTCGCCGGCTCGTATCACGGCTGGAGCGACGACACGCTGATGGTCGCCGACGGCGCCGGCACCGTGGCGATGGCGCCCGGCCTGCAGCCCGGCGCATCCGCCCACACCATCGTGCTCGACTACGGCGCGCCCGAATCGCTGGCACGCATCCGCGAGCACGCGCACGAGCTGGCCGCGGTGCTGGTAGAGCCGGTGCAGAGCCGCCGCCCCCACTGGCAGCCGCGCGAGTTCCTGCAAGCGCTGCGCGAGCTGACGCGCGAGCACGGCATTGCGCTGATCTTCGATGAAATCATCATGGGCTTCCGCCTGCATCCGGGCGGTGCGCAGGCCTGGTACGGCATCGAGGCCGATCTGGCGACCTACGGCAAGGTCATCGGCGGAGGCATGCCGGCAGGGATGGTGGCCGGCTCGGCCGCCTATCTCGACGCGGTGGACGGCGGCCAGTGGCGCTACGGCGACGCCTCATACCCGCAGGCGGACACGACCTTCTACGCGGGCCTTCTGCAAGCATCCGCTGATGCTGGTGGCGGCCCGCGCGGTGCTGCAGAGGCTGGCGCAGGAGGGCCCCGCGCTGCAGGAGACCCTCAACGCGCGCACGGCCGAGCTGGTCCGCCGCCTCAACGGGGTCTTCGCCGATGCGCGGGTGCCGGTGCGCGCGGTGCACTGCGGCTCGTCGTTCCGCCTGCTGGAGGCTTCGCCGAGCATCGATCTGCTCTATTACCACCTGCTTGCCGGCGGCCTGTACATCTGGGAGGGGCGCGGCATGTTCCTGTCCACGGCGCATAGCGATGCGGATGTGGACCGGGTGGTCGAGATTTTCGCGGACAGCGTGCGGGCCATGCTCGCCGGCGGTTTCTTCGAGGACGACGCGCCGACGCCTCCGTCCGGCGGCGGGGGCCGTTCGCCGTTTGCGGCGGCGCGCGTCGGTGGGCCGGCCTCAACCGACGCGCCGGTAGCCCCTGCGGTGGTCGAGGCCGCTGTTGCTCGGTTGTCGGCCGCGCCGGTGCCGCCCGCAACCGGGGGCGGCATCCGCTTCGGCATTTCGTTCTTCGGCCACTATGCGTCCGGCTACGATGCGCAGAAGTATCGGCTGCTCTTCGAGGCGGCCCGTTATGCCGACGCGAGCGGCTTTTCTTCGCTGTGGCTGCCGGAGCGGCATTTCCATGCGTTCGGCGGGCTCTCGCCCAATCCTTCGGTGCTGAGCGCCGCGCTGGCGCGCGAGACATCCCACATTCAACTGCGCGCGGGCAGCGTCGTGCTGCCGCTGCACCATCCTGTGCGGGTCGCCGAAGAGTGGTCGATGGTGGACAACCTCTCGCAGGGCCGGGTGGGCATCGCCTGCGCGTCGGGCTGGCATCCGAATGACTTCGTGTTCGCGCCGGAGGCGTTCGGCAACCATCGCGAGCTGATGTTCCAGCGCATCGAGCAGATCCAGGCGCTCTGGCGGGGCGAGCCCCTGCGGGTGCGGGACGGTTCGACCAAGGAGATCGAGGTCAAGCTGTTCCCGATGCCCAGGCAGACGGAGCTGCCGATCTGGGTCACCATCGTGGGGAACCCGGATACCTACCGGCGCGCCGGCGAGATCGGCGCGGGCATCCTCACCAACCTGATGGGGCAGACCGTCGAGGCGCTCGAGCGCAACCTCGCGCTGTACCGCCAGGCCCTGGTCGAGCACGGCCACGGCGTGGAGCGCAGCCGTGTCAGCGTGCTGCTGCACACCTTTGTCTGCGAGGATGCCGCCGAGGCGCGCGCCGTTGCCCGCGCGCCGTTCATCCACTACCTGCGGTCGTCGGTGGGCCTGTTCCAGAACATGGTCGACAGCCTGGGCCTGCAGGCGGACGTGAGCACGCTCAGCGAGGACGACCGCGACTACCTGCTGTCGGTGGCGTACGAGCGCTACGTGGAGCACAGCGCGCTGATCGGCAGCCCGGCCACGTGCCGGGCCCTGGTGGAGCGGCTGCAGGCGATCGGCGTGGATGAGATCGGCTGCTTCATCGATTTCGGCGTCGATCCCGACACGGTCCTGGGCCGGCTCGACCAGCTGGCGCTTTTGAAGCAATCCTTCGAGGTGGCCGCGGCGGACGACGACGGCGCCGCCGAGCGCTATCCGCTGGTGCCGGCCCAGAAAGGCATCTGGTTCGAGTGCCAGATCAGCCACGAGGCGGCCCTCAGCTACAACACCACCACCGTGCTGGGTTTGCGCGGCGCGCTGGATCATGCGGCGCTGGCCCGCGCCTTGCAGCAGGTCGTCGACCGGCATGCCGCGCTGCGCAGCGTGGTCGAGGCCGACGGCGAGCATCAGCGCGTGCTGTCGGCCGTGGAGATCGGCCTGCCCGTGGTCGATGTCTCGCGGGAGGCCGACCGCGACGCGGCGATCAAGCAATGGTTCGTCGACAACAACCATCGGCCGATGGACCCCGGGCACGGCCCGCTGGTCCGCGCCTGCCTGCTGCGCAAGGGCGAGGCCGAGCACCTGCTGGCGCTCACCTTCCACCACGTCGTCATCGACGGGTATTCGCAGGAGATCGTGCTGCAGGAGCTGGCCGCATGCTACCGGGCGGCCTGCCGTGGCGGCGCGCCCGGGCTGCCGGCCGCGAGCCCTTTCCGCGAGCAGGTGGAGCGGCATCAAGCCTACCTGCGCAGCGATCGGTATCAGCAGGATCGCGCCTATTGGCGCGGGCAATTCGCCAGCCTGCCGCCGTCGCTGGAACTGTCGGGCCGGCATGCCCGGCCGTCCGCGCCGAGCCATCGGGCCCGACGCCACCATCTGACCATCGACGGCGAACGCTACGCACGGCTGCAACAGCTCAGCCGCAAGCTGGGCGGCACGCTGTTCATGACCATGCTGGCGAGTGTGGCCGTGCTGTTGCAGCGGCTGTCGGGGCAGGCGGAGATGGTGATCGGCGTGCCGATGGTGGTCGGCCGTGCCGAGGGCAGCGAGGCCAGCCTGGTCGGCTGCACGCTGAACCTCGTCCCGGTGCGTTGTGACGGCTCGGGTGACCCTTCGTTTGCCGAATTCCTGGGGCGGATCAAACGCTCGGTGCTGGAAGCCCATGCCCACGCCGACTATCCGTTCGGCCACCTGCTGCGCGATCTCGACTTGCGCGCCAGCCAGCGGCGTCCGTTGGCGCCGGTGCTGTTCAACCTCAACCGCTCGCTGGCGCTGCCGCAGTTCGACGCGCTGCAGGCCTGGCTGGAGCAGAGCCCCATCAGCTTCAGCCCGGATGACCTGACGATCGACGTCATGCAGTTGCCTGACCGGTTGCAGGTCATGTTCCAGTATCAGGCGGTGCTGTTCGAGCACGAAGCGATCGAGCGGATGGCCGCGCAGTTCGTGCAATTGCTCGATGGCATCGTCGCGGACCCGGCCTGTTCGATCGGCAGGCTTGCACTGCTGAGCGCGGCAGAGCGGCGGCAGATCGTCGACGTTTGGAACGCCGGAGAGCCGGTGCCTGCGCCGTCGGAAACCCTGCATGCCGTGTTCGAGGCGCAGGTTCGCCGGACGCCGGAAGCGATCGCGGTGGAGCACGAGGGCCGGCAGGTGACCTACGCGGAATTGAACGCGCGGGCAAACCGGGTGGCACATGCACTGAGGCGTCTGGGCGTAGGCCCGGATGCGCGAGTGGGCCTGTGCGCGGAGCGAAGTGTTGAGCTGGTAGTCGGGCTGCTGGGGATATTGAAGGCAGGCGGAGGATATGTCCCGCTGGACCCGTCGTATCCGCAGGATCGACTGGCGTACATGCTGGAGGACAGCGCCCCGGTGGCAGTGCTGGCGCAGTCGAACACGCGCGAGCAGTTGGGTGCGCTGTCGGTGCCAGTGCTGGACCTGGAGAGCCCGTTAGAGGAAGCCGAGCACGATCCGCAGGTCGAGGGATTGCAGCCGCACCACCTGGCCTACGTGATCTACACCTCAGGCTCGACGGGCCAGCCCAAGGGTGTGCTGGTCGAGCACCGTCAGGTCGCCCGGCTGTTCACGTCCACCCAGCCGTGGTTCGGGTTCGGTGCGGAGGACGTGTGGACGCTGTTCCATTCGTTCGCCTTCGACTTCTCGGTGTGGGAGCTGTTCGGCGCGCTGTTGCACGGCGGCCGGCTGGTGGTGGTGCCGAAGCTGACGGCGCGCTCGCCGCAGGCGTTCTATTCGCTGCTGTGCGAGGCAGGAGTGACGGTGCTGAACCAGACGCCGAGCGCGTTCCGCCAACTGATGGCGGCGCAGCAGGAGGCGCCGGCCGCGCGGCACCGGCTGCGCCAGGTGATCCTGGGCGGGGAAGCGCTGGAGGTGGGCGCACTGCGTCCGTGGTACGAGCGCGCCGAGAACGCCGGAACGCAGCTGGTGAACATGTACGGGATCACGGAGACCACGGTCCACGTGAGCTACCGGGCGCTGGAGGCGGACGATGCGCAGGGCACGGGCAGCCCGATCGGTCGGCGTATCCCGGACCTGCGGGCGTACGTGCTGGATGCCCACGGCGAGCCGGTGCCGGTGGGGGGGGCCGGTGAGCTGTACATCGGCGGCGCCGGTGTGGCACGCGGGTACCTGAACCGTCCGGAACTGACGGCAGAACGCTTCGTGGCGAACCCGTTCCACGGCGAGGGCCGTGAGCGGATGTACAGAACAGGGGACCTTGGGCGCTGGTTGCCGGACGGCAGTCTTGAGTATCTGGGCCGAGCGGATGCCCAGGTGAAGTTGCGCGGCTTCCGGATCGAGTTGGGCGAGATCGAGGCGAGGCTGTCGCAGTGCGCAGGCGTGCGGGAGGCCGTGGTGACGGTGCGCGAGGATGCGCCGGGCGAGCAGCGGCTGGTGGCGTACTACGTGAGCGGCGAGGCAATCGAAGCGCAGGCGCTGCGCGAGCAGCTACAGGGCAGCTTGCCGGAATACATGGTGCCGGCTGCCTACGTGCGGTTGGAGCAGCTGCCGCTGACGTCGAATGGCAAGCTGGATCGCAAGGGCTTGCCGGCACCGGAAGGCCAAGCGTATGCGAGCACAGCCTACGAGGCCCCGCAAGGCGAGGTGGAGCAGACGCTGGCAGCCATCTGGCAAACGCTGCTGGGCGTGGAGCGTGTGGGCCGTCACGACGACTTCTTTGCACTGGGCGGCCACTCGCTGCAGGCCGTGCGGCTGGTGGCCCAGGTGCGCACACAACTGGGCGCGGAGCTTGGGCTGACGGAGTTGTTCGCCCAACCAAGCCTGAGCGCAGTAGCGCAGGCGATCGTGCGAGGTCAGGGCAGCGCACTGCCCGCAATCACGGCGGCTGATCGCAGTGAACCGCTGCCGCTGTCGTTCGCGCAGCAACGGCTGTGGCTGCTGGCCCAGATGGAAGGCGGCAGCGAGGCGTACCACATCCCGGTGGGACTGAGGCTGAAGGGCGAGCTGGACGAGCCGGCGTTGCGCCGTTCGCTGGACCGGATCGTGGCGCGGCACGAGGCGCTGCGCACACGCTTCGAAGTGCAGGAAGGGCAAGCGGTACAGCGCGTGGCATCGGCGGACGTCGGCTTTGCACTGGACCGGGTGGACCTGCAAGGACAGGCCGAAAGTGAGCAGACATTGGCGGTGCTGTCGGAGCGGGAGGCCAATACCCCGTTCGACCTGGAGCAAGGCCCGCTGATTCGAGGCTGTCTGGTGACGCTGGGCGAGCAGGAACACGTGCTGCTGATCACGATGCACCACATCGTGTCGGACGGCTGGTCGCAGGGCGTGCTGGCTCGCGAACTGGGCACGCTGTACGAGGCCTATCGGTCGGGCGGTGAGGACCCGTTGCCGGCACTGCCGATTCAATACGCGGACTACGCAGTCTGGCAGCGACGCTGGCTGGATGGGGCGGAACTGCAAAGGCAGAGCACCTACTGGGAACAAGCACTGGCCGGCGCCCCGACCCTGCTGAGCCTTCCAACCGACCGGGTACGGCCGGCCCAGCAGGACTACGCAGGCGGCTCGGTCGAGGTGGTGTTCGATGCTGCGCTGAGCACCGGACTGAGGAAGCTGAGTCAGAGACACGGCACGACGCTGTTCATGACGATGCTGGCAGGTTGGTCGGCGCTACTGAGCCGCCTGTCGGGCCAGGATGAAGTGGTGGTGGGCTCACCGGTGGCGAACCGCACGCGCAGCGAGGTGGAGGGCCTGATCGGCTTCTTCGTGAACACGCTGGCACTGAGAGTGGACGTCGGCAGCGCGACGGTATCGGAACTGCTGGGCCGAGTGAAGGCAAGCGTGCTGGAAGCACAGGCGCACCAGGACCTGCCATTCGAACAGGTGGTGGAGCGGGTGAAGCCGGTGCGCAGCCTGTCGCACAGCCCGATCTTCCAGGCCGTGTTTTCCTGGCATAACACGGACGCGGTCGACCTGTCCCTGCGCGCGCTGTCATTGGAGAGCCTCGCCCGCGAGAACGCTACGGCGAAGCTCGATATCCAGCTGGAACTGGCGGAAGTGGACGGGCGGATCGTGGGCACGCTCAACTACGCCACCGCATTGTTCGAGCGGTCCACCGCGCAGCGCTATGCGGACTACCTGCTGCGCATGCTCCAAGCCATGGTGGCCGACGACGGCCAGCAGGTGGGGCGGATCGCACTGCTCGGCGAGGCTGAGCGCGCGCAGGTGCTGCAGGCCTGGAACGCAACGGAGCGTGCGTGGCCCGCGGCGACGCTGCCGGCCTTGTTCGAGGCCCAGGTCATGCGCACGCCCGACGCCGTGGCGCTCAAGCACGGAGACCAGCAGGTGAGCTACCGCGAGCTGGACGCCCGGGCCAATCGCCTGGCCCATCATCTGCGGGAGCTGGGCGTGGCGGCCGATGTGCTGGTGGGGCTGTGCGTCGACCGTTCGATCGAGATGATCGTGGGGCTGCTGGGCATCCTCAAGGCCGGCGGCGCGTATGTGCCGCTGGACCCGGACTATCCGCAGGCGCGCCTGGCCTACATCTTCCAGGACGCGATGCTGTCCGTGCTGGTCAGCAAGCGGGCGCTGGCACAGCAGCTGCCGATCGCCTGGACGCAGGTCGTCGAACTCGATGACGCGGAGCCGGCCTGGGCCGACCATCCCCCGACGCCGCCGCAGGTCCAGGGTGAGCCGGGGCAGTTGGCCTACGTAATCTACACATCCGGCTCGACCGGCCAGCCCAAAGGCGTCGCGGTCACCCATCAGGGCGTGGCGAGCCTGGTGTCTTCGCAGTGTGAGCGCTTTGGTGTGAGCAGTCAGTCGAGGGTCCTGCAGTTTGCCTCGATCAGTTTCGATGCGGCGGTCTCCGAGATCGGCATGGGGCTGCTCTCCGGCGCGTGCCTGGTGCTGGCGCCGGCGCAGGCGTTGATGCCCGGGGCCGCGTTGACGAGCCTGCTCGATCGAGAGCGGATCACCCACGTCACCCTGCCGCCCGCGGTGCTGGCGCTGATGCCCGAACAGGCCCTGCCGGCGGACTGCCATCTGATCGTCGCGGGCGAGGCATGCCCGGCGCCGCTGGTGCGCCGCTGGTCCGAGGGACGCACCATGATCAACGCTTATGGTCCGACCGAGGCAACGGTCTGCGCGACCATGAGCCGCGCGCTGACCCGTCAGGACGCACCGTCGATTGGCGGGCCGATCGGCAACGTTCGCGTCTATGTCCTGGATGCCTATCTACAGCCGGTGCCGGTGGGGGTGACCGGCGAGCTCTATCTCGCGGGTTCGGGCCTGGCGCGGGGCTATTGGCAGCGCGCCGGCCTGACCGCCGAGCGGTTCATGGCCAATCCGTTTGCCTTGGGCGAGCGGATGTACAAGACGGGGGACCTGGCGCGTTGGCAGCCGGACTGCAGCCTGGAGTACCAGGGCCGGGCGGATGCGCAGGTGAAGCTGCGCGGCTTCCGGATCGAGTTGGGCGAGATCGAGGCGAGGCTGTCGCAGTGTGCCGGCGTGCGGGAGGCCGTGGTGACGGTGCGTGAGGATGCGCCGGGCGAGCAGCGGCTGGTGGCGTACTACGTGAGCGGTGAGGCAATTGAAGCCCAGGCGTTGCGCGAGCAACTGCAGGCCAACCTGCCGGAGTACATGGTGCCGGCCGCTTATGTGAGGCTGGAACACCTGCCGCTGACGCCGAACGGCAAGCTGGATCGCAAGGGCTTGCCGGCACCGGAAGGCCAGGCCTACGCGAGCACGGCCTACGAAGCGCCGCAAGGTGAGGTGGAGCAGACGCTGGCGGGCATCTGGCAAACGCTGCTGAGCGTGGAGCGCGTGGGTCGCCACGACGACTTCTTCGCGCTGGGTGGTCACTCGCTGCAGGCTGTACGGCTGGTGGCCCAGGTGCGTACGCAGTTGGGTGCGGAGTTGGGACTGACGGAACTGTTCGCGCAGCCAAGCCTGAGCGCAGTGGCACAAGCGATCGTGCGAGGTCAAGGCAGCGCACTGCCCGCAATCACGGCGGCCGATCGCAGTGAGCCGCTGCCGCTGTCGTTCGCGCAGCAGCGGTTGTGGTTCCTGGCGCAGATGGAAGGGGGCAGCGAGGCGTATCACATCCCGGTAGGCCTTCGGCTGAAGGGCGAGCTGGACGAGGGAGCATTGCGCCGTTCGCTGGACCGGATCGTGGCGCGGCACGAAGCGCTGCGCACGCGCTTCGCGGTGCAGGAAGGGCAAGCGGTACAGCGCGTGGCATCGGCGGACGTCGGACTGGCGCTGGAGTCGGTAGACCTGAGCACCGAGGAAGCTTTGGAGCACCAGCTCAGCTTGCTAGCCGAGGCGGAGGCGCGAGCCCCGTTCGACCTGGAGCAAGGCCCGCTGATCCGAGGTCGCCTGGTGAAGTTGGACGAACAGGAGCACGTGCTGCTGATCACGATGCACCACATCGTGTCGGACGGCTGGTCGCAGGGCGTGCTGGCTCGCGAATTGGGCGCACTGTACGAAGCCTATCGATCGAGCGGTGAGGACCCGTTGCCGGCCTTGCCGATCCAATACGCGGACTACGCAGTCTGGCAGCGCCGATGGCTGGAGGGCGCGGAACTGCAAAGGCAAGGCACGTACTGGGAGCAAGCACTGGCCGGTGCCCCGACGCTGCTGAGCCTGCCGACCGACCGGGCACGGCCGGCACAACAGGACTATGCAGGTGGCTCGGTCGAGGTGGTATTCGACGAGGCGCTTAGCGCAGGGTTGAGGAAACTGAGCCAGCGACACGGCACGACGCTGTTCATGACGGTTCTGGCAGGTTGGTCGGCACTGCTGAGTCGCCTGTCTGGCCAGGAAGAGGTAGTGGTGGGTTCGCCGGTAGCGAACCGCACGCGCAGCGAGGTCGAGGGCCTGATCGGCTTCTTCGTGAACACGCTGGCACTGAGAGTGGAGGTCGGCAGCGCGACGGTATCGGAACTGCTGGAGAGGGTGAAGTCACGGGTGCTGGAAGCCCAGGCCCACCAAGACCTGCCATTCGAGCAGGTGGTGGAGCGAGTCAGGCCAGTGCGCAGCCTGTCGCACAGTCCGGTGTTCCAGGCCGCACTCTCGTGGCTGAACACGGAGGCGGTGGGGCTGAGTCTGGAGCTTGAGGGTCTGACGATCGAGGGCGTGGACGCTGGGCAAGCCGCAGCCAAGTTCGACCTGACGCTGGAGCTGAGGGAAACGTCGGAAGGCCTCGCGGGCTCGCTGGACTACGCGACGGCGCTGTTCGATCGGGAAACGATCGAACGCTACCTGGGCTACCTACACCGGCTGCTGGCAGCGATGGTGGAGAACGACAGCCAGGAGGTGAACCGGATCGCGCTGCTGGACGAGGACGAGCGCGCGCAATTGCTGGAGTCGTGGAACGAGACGAAGGCCGCCTATCCGGATGCCTCGACGATCCACGGCCTGTTCGAGGCCCAGGTTCGCCGCACGCCGGAGGCGATCGCGGTAGAGCACGAAGGCCAGCAGGTGAGCTACGCGGAACTGAACGTACGGGCAAATCGTGTGGCGCACGCGCTGAGGCGTCTGGGCGTAGGTCCGGATGCGCGGGTGGGTCTATGCGCGGAGCGAAGCGTAGAACTGGTGGTCGGGCTGCTGGGGATATTGAAGGCAGGCGGAGGATATGTCCCGCTGGATCCGTCGTATCCGCAGGATCGCCTGGCCTACATGTTGGAGGACAGCGCCCCGGTGGCGGTGCTGGTGCAGGGGCCGGTGCGAGAGCAACTGGGCATGCTGTCGGTGCCGGTGCTGGACCTGGCGAGCCCACTGGAAGGCGAGGCCGAACACGATCCGCAGGTGATGGGCCTGGAACCACACCACCTGGTCTACGTGATCTACACCTCGGGCTCCACCGGCCGCCCCAAGGGCGTGATGAACGAGCACCGTGGCGTCGTCAACCGGCTGTGGTGGGCGCAGCAGACCTACCGTCTGGATGCCAGAGACCGAGTCTTGCAGAAGACCCCTTTCGGCTTCGATGTATCGGTCTGGGAACTGTTTTGGCCGCTGCTGGCAGGCGCCCGTCTGGTGATGGCCCGTCCGGAAGGCCACAAGGACCCGGCCTACCTAGCCGCGACGATCGAGCAGGCGGGAATCACCACGTTGCACTTCGTGCCATCGATGCTGCAACTGTTCCTGGACCAGGTGGAGGCAGGGCGCTGCCAAGGCCTGCGCCGCATCCTGTGCAGCGGCGAGGCCTTGCCGCATGCCTTGCAGCAGCGCGGCCTGGCGCGCTTTCCGCAGTCGGAACTGCACAACCTGTACGGCCCAACCGAGGCGGCCATCGATGTCACCTCCTGGCGATGCAACGCAGAGAGCCACCCGGGCATCGTACCGATCGGCCGGCCGATCGCGAACACGCAGATCTATGTTCTGGATGTGCATCAGCAGCCGGTGCCGTTGGGCGTCACCGGTGAGATTTATATCGGCGGCGTTGGTGTGGCACGAGGCTATCTGAACCGTCCGGAGCTGACGGCAGAGCGCTTCGTGGCGAACCCGTTCCACGGCGAGGGCCGTGAGCGGATGTACAGGACGGGGGACCTTGGGCGCTGGTTGCCGGACGGCAGCCTGGAGTACCAGGGCCGGTCGGATGCCCAAGTGAAGCTACGCGGTTTCCGGATCGAGCTGGGCGAAATCGAGGCAAGACTGTCGCAGTGCATCGGGGTAAGAGAGGCCGTGGTGACGATGCGCGAGGACGTGCCAGGCGAGCAGCGGCTGGTGGCGTACTACGTGAGCGACGAGGCAATCGAAGCCCAGGTGTTGCGCGAGCAACTGCAGACCAGTTTGCCGGAATACATGGTGCCGGCCGCCTACGTGAGGTTGGAGCGCTTGCCGCTGACGCCGAACGGCAAGCTGGACCGTAAGGGGCTGCCGGCCCCAGACGGCCAAGCGTATGCGAGCTCGGCCTACGAAGCGCCGCAGGGGGAGGTGGAGCAGACGCTCGCAAGCATCTGGCAAACGCTGCTAGGCGTGGAGCGCGTGGGCCGTCACGACGACTTCTTTGCACTGGGTGGTCACTCGCTGCAAGCCGTGCGCCTCATGTCCCTGGTCGAACAAGCCGGATGGCGCGCGGACGTCAGCCGTCTGTTTTTGCAGCCGACCTTGGCCGGCTTTTCCGCATCGATCACCGTCGCCGATGCAGTCGACATTCCCGCGAACCGCATCGCATCGGGCTGCACCCGGATTACGCCGTCGATGCTGCCGCTGGCATCGCTGAGCCAGGCGGCGATCGACCGCATGGCCGCCCAGGTGCCCGGCGGTGCAGCCAACATCGAGGATATCTATCCGCTGGCACCGTTGCAGGAAGGTATCCTCTACCACCATCTGATGGCAAAGCAGCGCGATCCCTACCTGCTGTTCGCCATGTTCCGCATGGACAGCCGCACGCGCCTGGAGGCGTTCGCGCAAGGCCTGCAAAGTCTGATCGCGCGGCACACCATCCTGCGAACGGCCGTGATCTGGGACGGCCTGGACGAGCCGATGCAAGTGGTCTGGCGGCAAGCCAGGCTGGAACGCCAGCCGATGCGGCTCGACGCTGCCGACGGCGACATCGCAACGCAGCTGAAGCAGCGCTTCGACCAGGGACTCCATGGCCTCGACCTTCGGCAGGCGCCGCTGATGCGGCTGGTCTTCGCGGAAGACGCGGCCAGTGGGGGCTGGGTCGCCATGCTGGTGTTCCACCACATGGTCGACGATGCCACCTCGATGAAATGGCTGCGCACCGAACTCGAAGCCTGTCTGGCGAACGAGGCTCGGCACTTGCCCCGCGCGATCCCATTCCGAAACTACGTGGCGCGCACCCGGCAGGCCATCGCCGGCAACGCGCACGAAGCGTTTTTCCGCGAGATGCTGGCCGATGTGGTGGAGCCCACCCTGCCGTTTGGCCTGCAGGATGTTCGCGGAGGTGAGCTCGCCATCGGGCAGGCGACGCGCAGGTTGAGCGGCCCGCTCAGCCGCCGGCTGCGGCAGCAGGCGCGGCTGCTGAAGGTGAGTGCGGCCAGCCTGCATCACCTGGCGTGGGCCCGGGTCGTGGGCGCGACGAGCGGCCGCGACGACGTGGTGTTCGGCACGGTGCTGATGGGCCGTTCGCAAGGCGGTCGCGGTGCCGAGCACACGGTGGGCATGTTCATCAATACGCTGCCGCTGCGCGTGCTACTGGACGACCGGATGGTGTCCGCCGGCGCCAGGGACACGCACGTCCGGCTGGCCGCGCTGATGGGCCACGAGTCTGCGCCGCTGGCCGAGGCCCAGCGCTGTAGCGGCGTGGCGGCGCCGCAGCCCTTGTTCGGCGCGCTGCTGAACTATCGCCAGAACATGCAGCAGCCCGAACCCGCCGGCCAGGTGTCCGCGGCATGGGCGGGCATCGATGTCCTGGGCATGGACGAGCGCACCAACTATCCGCTGACAGCCGTCGTGGACGATCTCGGAGACGACTTCGGGCTCATCGTGCAAACCGTGCCGGGCATGGATGCCGAGCGGATCGTCGGGTATTTGGAGACCGCGCTCGCCAGTCTGGTCGCGTCCCTGGAGCGCGGCGGGCGCGAATCGCTGCGCAGCTTGACGGTGCTGCCCGAATCGGAACGCCATCAGCAGATCGAGGCATGGAACCAGACGGAGGCGGCCTACGCGAGCGCATCGACGCTGCCCGGCCTGGTGGAAGCCCAGGCGGCTCGCACACAGGACGCGATCGCGGTGGAGCACGGCGCATCGAAGCTGAGCTACCGGGAACTGGACCGCCAGGCCAACCGCCTGGCGCATCGGCTGATCGCGCAGGGCGTGGTCCCGGATGCGCGGGTGGGGCTGTGCGTGGAGCGCGGGCTGCCGATGGTGATCAGTGTGCTGGGGATTTTGAAGGCGGGCGGGAGCTACGTGCCGCTGGACCCGTCGTATCCGCGGGATCGGCTGGCCTACATGCTGGAGGACAGCGCCCCGGTGGCGGTGGTGGCGCAGTCGGGCACGCGGGATCGGCTGGGCGAGCGGCCGGTGCCGATGATCGATTTGGACGATGAGGGCTGGCAGACAGAGCCATCGCATCGGCCGAAAGTGGCGGGCCTGTCGTCGCATCACGCGGCGTACGTGATCTACACCTCGGGCTCGACGGGGCAGCCAAAGGGCGTGACGGTGGAGCACCGGCAGGTGGTGAACCTGCTGGAGTCGATGCGTGGCCTGCTGGCGATGACGGAGGCGGACCGCTGGCTGGCGGTGACGACGCTGGGTTTCGATATCGCGGGGCTGGAGCTGTACCTGCCGCTGATCAGCGGTGCGGCGGTGGTCGTGCTGGACAGGGAGGAGAGCCGCAACGCGCAGTCGTTGTCGGCGGCGCTGGAGAACAGCGGTGCGACGGTGATGCAGGCGACGCCGTCGACGTGGCGGCTGCTGTTGGAGTCGGGCTGGTCAGGCCGGCCGGGGCTGAAGGCGCTGTGCGGAGGCGAAGCGCTGCCGGGCGAACTGTCGCGTAGGCTGAGGGCGCGAGTGGGTCGGCTGTGGAACGTGTACGGACCGACGGAGACGACGATCTGGTCGTCGGCCAGAGAGGTGGATGCCGCCGACGCAGGGCAGGGCATCGTACCGATTGGTCGGCCGATCGCGAACACGCAGATCTATGTCCTGGATGTGCATCAGCAGCCGGTGCCGTTGGGCGTCACCGGTGAGATCTATATCGGCGGCGCTGGTGTGGCACGCGGCTATCTGAACCGTCCGGAGCTGACGGCAGAGCGCTTCGTGGCGAACCCGTTCCACGGTGAGGGCCGCGAGCGGATGTACAGGACGGGAGACCTTGGGCGCTGGTTGCCGGACGGCAGCCTGGAGTACCAGGGCCGAGGGGATGCGCAGGTGAAACTGCGCGGCTTCCGGATCGAGCTGGGCGAGATCGAGGCGAGGCTGTCGCAGTGCGCCGGGGTAAGAGAGGCTGTGGTGGCGGTGCGTGAGGATGCACCGGGTGAACAGCGGCTGGTGGCGTACTACGTAAGCGGCGAGGCAATCGAAGCCCAGGCGCTGCGCGAGCAGCTGCAGGCCAGCTTGCCGGAATACATGGTGCCGGCTGCCTACGTGAAGCTGGAGCACCTACCGCTGACGCCGAACGGCAAGCTGGACCGCAAGGTATTGCCGGCACCGGAGGACCAAGCGTATGCGAGCACGGCTTACGAAGCGCCGCAGGGAGAGGTGGAACAGACACTCGCAAGCATTTGGCAAACGCTGCTGGGCGTGGAGCGTGTGGGCCGCCACGACGACTTTTTTGCGCTGGGCGGTCACTCGCTACAAGCCGTACGGTTGGTGGCGCAGGTGCGCACGCAGTTGGGTGCGGAGCTCGGGCTGACGGAGTTGTTCGCCCAACCAAGCCTGAGCGCAGTGGCGCAGGCGATCGTGCGAGGTCAAGGCAGCGCACTGCCCGCAATCACGGTGGCCGATCGCAGTGAACCGCTGCCGCTATCGTTCGCGCAGCAGCGACTGTGGTTCCTGGCGCAGATGGAAGGCGGCAGCGAGGCGTACCACATCCCGGTAGGCCTTCGGCTGAAGGGCGAGCTGGACGAGGGTGCGTTGCGCTGCGCTCTGGATCGGATCGTGGCGCGGCACGAAGCGCTGCGTACACGCTTCGAAGTGCAGGAAGGGCAAGCGGTACAGCGCGTGGCCCCGGCAGACGTCGGGTTGACGCTGGACTGTGTCGACCTGAGCGCCGAGGAAGCATCTGAGCACCAACTCGGCTTGCTGGCCGAGGCAGAGGCGAGAGCCCCATTCGACCTGGAGCAAGGCCCGCTGATCCGAGGCCGTCTGGTGAGGCTGGACGAACAGGAAAACGTCCTGCTGATCACGATGCACCACATCGTGTCGGACGGCTGGTCGCAGGGCGTGCTGGCAAGGGAGCTGGGCTCGTTGTATGAGGCCTACCGTGCAGGCAACGCTGATCCGCTGCCGGCGCTGCCGATCCAATACGCGGACTACGCAGTCTGGCAGCGCCGATGGCTGGAGGGCGGGGAACTGCAAAGGCAGGGCTCGTACTGGGAACAAGCACTGGCCGGCGCCCCGACGCTACTGAGCCTGCCGACGGACCGGGCACGGCCAGCACAACAGGACTACGCAGGCGGTTCGGTGGAGGTGGTGTTCGACGAGACGCTTAGTGCAGGGCTGAGGAGGCTGAGCCAGCGACACGGAACAACGCTGTTCATGACGGTGCTGGCAGGGTGGTCGGCACTGCTGAGCCGCCTGTCGGGTCAGGATGACGTGGTGGTGGGCTCGCCGGTAGCGAATCGCACGCGCAGCGAGGTCGAGGGTCTGATCGGCTTCTTCGTGAACACGCTGGCACTGAGGGTGGAGGTCGGTGGCGGTACGACGGTATCGGACTTGCTGGAGCGGGCGAAGGCAAAGGTGCTGGAGGCACAGGCCCATCAGGACCTGCCATTCGAGCAGGTAGTGGAGCGAGTCAGGCCAGTGCGCAGCCTGTCGCATAGCCCGGTGTTCCAGGCCGCACTGTCGTGGCTGAACACCGAAGCGGTCGGGCTGAGCTTGGAGCTTGAGGGGCTGACGATCGATGCGGTGGATGCCGGGCAATCCGCGGCAAAGTTCGACTTGACGCTGGAGCTGAGGGAAACGTCGGAAGGTCTCGCAGGCTCGCTGGACTACGCGACGGCGCTGTTCGATCGGGAAACGATCGAGCGTTACCTGGGCTACCTGCATCGTCTGCTCACGGCGATGGTGGAGAACGACAGCCAGCAGGTGAACCGGATCGCACTGCTGGACGAGGGCGAGCGCGTACGGCTGCTGGATTCGTGGACCGAGACGAAGGCACCGTACCCGCAGGCCTCGACAATCCACGGCCTGTTCGAGGCCCAGGTTCGCCGCACACCGGAAGCGATCGCGGTAGAGCACGAAGGCCAGCAAGTGAGCTACGCGGAGTTGAACGCACGGGCCAACCGTGTGGCACACGCGCTGATCGGCTTGGGCGTAGGCCCGGATGCCCGAGTGGGCCTGTGCGCGGAGCGAAGCGTGGAGCTAGTGGTCGGTCTGATGGGGATTCTGAAGGCAGGCGGAGGCTACGTGCCGCTGGACCCGTCGTATCCGCAGGACCGTCTGGCCTACATGCTGGAGGACAGCGCGCCGGTGGCAGTGCTGAAGCAGGGGCCGGTGCGGGAGCAACTGGGCAAGCTGTCGGTGCCAGTGCTGGACCTTGCGAGCCCGCTGGAAAGCGAAGCCGAACACGATCCGCAGGTCGATGTGAAGCCACACCACCTGGCCTACGTGATCTACACCTCGGGCTCCACCGGCCGCCCCAAGGGCGTGATGATCGAGCACCGGAATACGGTGAACTTCCTGGCTTGGGCTGCACATGCCTTCCCGCCCGCAAGCCTGGCCAGGACCTTGTTCTCGACTTCGCTGAACTTCGATCTCTCGGTGTTCGAATGCTTCGCGCCGCTGACCACGGGCGGATGCATCGACATCGTGGTCAATGTGCTGGCCTTGGGCGATGGAACGCATGACGTCAGGCTGATCAATACGGTGCCTTCGGCGCTGAGCGCCCTGCTCGAATCGAGCGGTCTGGACCCCGCCGTCGAAGTCGTGAACGTGGCCGGCGAAGCCTTGAAGCGCGAACTGGTGGAGCGGTTGTTTGCGCAGACACAGGCGCAGCGGCTGTACAACCTGTACGGTCCGTCGGAAACCACCACGTATTCGAGCTGGGTGTGCATGGATCGGCAGACCGGCTTCCAGGCCCATATCGGCCGGCCGATCGCAAACACGCAGATCTATGTTCTGGATGTGCATCAGCAGCCGGTGCCGTTGGGGGTAACCGGTGAGATCTATATCGGCGGCGCCGGCGTCGCGCGAGGCTATTTGAACCGTCCGGAGCTGACAGCAGAGCGCTTCGTGGCGAACCCGTTCCAAGGCGAAGGCCGTGAGCGGATGTACAAGACGGGAGACCTCGGTCGCTGGTTGCCGGATGGCAGCCTGGAGTACCGGGGCCGTGCGGACGCACAGGTGAAACTGCGCGGCTTCCGGATCGAGCTGGGCGAGATCGAGGCGAGGCTGTCGCAGTGCGCGGGCGTGCGGGGGGCAGTGGTGACGGTGCGTGAGGACACACCGGGCCAGCCGAAACTGGTGGCGTACTACGTAAGCGACGAGGCAATCGAAGCGCAGGCGTTGCGCGAGCAGCTACAGGTCAGCCTACCGGAGTACATGGTGCCGGCCGCCTACGTGAGGCTGGAGCACTTGCCGCTGACACCGAACGGCAAGCTGGATCGTAAGGGCTTGCCGGCACCGGAAGGTCAAGCGTATGCGAGCACGGCCTACGAGGCGCCGCAGGGGGAAGTGGAAATCGCCCTGGCCGGCATCTGGCAAACGCTGCTGAACGTGGAGCGTGTGGGCCGCCACGACGACTTTTTCAACCTGGGCGGCCACTCGCTACAAGCCGTGCGGCTGGTGACCCAGGTGCGTACGCAGTTGGGCGCGGAGCTTGGGCTGACGGAGTTGTTCGCTCAGCCAAGCCTGAGCGCGGTGGCGCAAGCGATTGTGCGAGGACAGGGCAGCGCGCTGCCTGCAATCACGGTGGCGGATCGCAGCGAGGCGTTGCCACTGTCGTTCGCGCAGCAGCGGCTGTGGTTCCTGGCGCAGATGGACGGCGGCAGTGAGGCGTATCACATCCCGGTGGGACTGAGGCTGAAGGGCGAGCTGGACGAGGAAGCATTGCGTCGCGCGTTGGACCGGATCGTGGCGCGGCACGAAGCGCTGCGCACGCGCTTCGAGGTGCAGGAAGGGCAGGCCGTACAGCACGTCGTTTCGGCAGACGTCGGGCTGACGCTGGACTGGGGCGACCTGAGCGCCGAGGAAGCATCAGAGCACCAACTCGGCTTGCTGACCGAGGCGGAGGCGCGAGCCCCGTTCGATCTGGAGCATGGTCCGTTGATCCGAGGCCGCCTGGTAAAGCTGGGCGAGCAGGAACACGTGCTGTTGATCACGACGCACCACATCGTGTCGGACGGTTGGTCGCTGGGGATACTGGCGCGGGAGTTGGGCTCGCTGTACGAGGCCTACCGTGCAGGCAAAGCCGACCCGTTGCCGGCCCTGCCGATCCAATACGCGGACTACGCAGTCTGGCAGCGCCGATGGCTGGAGGGCGGGGAACTGCAAAGGCAAGGCACGTACTGGGAACAGGCACTGGCCGGTGCCCCAACGCTGCTTAGCCTTCCAACCGATCGGGCACGGCCAGCACAGCAGGACTACGCAGGCGGCTCGGTGGAGGTGGTGTTCGATGCCGAGCTGAGCACTGGACTGAGGAGGCTGAGCCAGCGACACGGAACAACGCTGTTCATGACGGTGCTGGCAGGTTGGTCCGTGCTGCTGAGCCGCCTGTCGGGTCAGGATGAAGTGGTGGTGGGCTCGCCGGTAGCGAACCGCACGCGCAGCGAGGTGGAGGGTCTGATCGGCTTCTTCGTGAACACGTTGGCACTGAGAGTGGAGGTCGACGGGCTGACGGTTTCGGAACTGCTGGGGCGCGTGAAGGCGAAGGTGCTGGAGGCCCAAGCCCACCAAGACCTGCCATTCGAGCAGATCGTGGAGCGAGTCAGGCCAGTGCGCAGCCTGTCGCACAGCCCGGTGTTCCAGGCCGCGCTGTCGTGGTTGAACACCGAAGCGGTAGGGCTGAACCTGGAGCTTGATGGTCTGACGATCGAGGGCGTGGACGCTGGTCCGGCCGCAGCCAAGTTCGACCTGACGCTGGAGCTGAGGGAAACGTCGGAAGGTCTCGCAGGCTCGCTGGACTATGCGACGACGCTGTTCGATCAGGCCACCATCGAACGCTACCTGGGCTACCTGCATAGGTTGCTCAAGGCGATGGCAGCCGACGATAGCCAGGAGGTGAATCGGATCGCTCTGCTGGACGAGGACGAGCGCGCGCAACTACTGGAATCGTGGAACGAGACGGAGGCCACCTATCCGGATGCCTCGACGATCCACGGCCTGTTCGAGGCCCAGGTTCGGCGCACGCCAGAGGCAATCGCGGTGGAGCACGAAGGCCAGCAGGTGAGCTACGCGGAACTGAACGCCCGGGCAAACCGTGTGGCACACGCTCTGATCGGCTTGGGCGTAGGTCCGGATGCCCGAGTGGGCCTGTGCGCGGAGCGAAGCGTAGAGCTGGTGGTCGGGCTGCTGGGGATATTGAAGGCAGGTGGAGGATATATCCCGCTGGACCCGTCGTATCCGCAGGACCGTCTGGCCTACATGTTGGAGGACAGCGCCCCGGTGGCGGTGCTGGCGCAGTCGAATACACGCGAGCAACTGGGCATGCTGTCCGTGCCGGTGCTGGACCTGGCGAGCCCACTGGAAGGCGAAGCCGAGCACGATCCACAGGTCGAAGGATTGCAGCCACACCACCTGGCCTACGTGATCTACACCTCGGGCTCCACCGGCCAGCCCAAGGGCGTCGAGGCGACGATCGCCGGCCTGGCCAACCGCCTGCAGTGGTTCATCCGCGACGTGCTGACGGAGGCGCCGGTCACCGCGCTCAAGACCAGCATCGGCTTTGTGGATGCCGTCACCGAGACCTTGGGCACGCTGCTCGCGGGCGGCTCCCTGATCGTCTTCGACAACGCGGCCGTGAAGGATCTGTCCGTGTTCGCACGGCGGTTGCGCCAGACGGGCGTGTCCCATCTGGTGGTGGTGCCGTCGCTGCTGAAATACCTGCTGCAAAGCGGTGAAACCCGCCTCGATGGGCTGCGCACGCTGGTCTGCAGCGGCGAGCGCCTGGCTCCCGAACTGGCCCGGCAATGCCTCGTCGCCTATCCGCAGGTCCGGCTGCTGAATTTCTACGGCTCCTCGGAGGTCAACGGCGATGCCACGTTCTACCGCTATGCCGGGCCCGAGCATGTGCCGACGCAGTCCGTGATCGGCCGTCCGATCGCCAATACGCAGATCTACATTCTCGACGCGTATGGCGCGCCCGTGCCCATCGGCGTGCCGGGCGAAATTCACGTGGGCGGCGCCTGCGTGGCGCGCGGCTACCTGCATCGCCCCGGGCTGACCGCCGAGCGTTTCGTGGCCGATCCGTTTCATGGCGACAGCCGCGCGCGGATGTACAAGACCGGCGACCTGGGCTGCTGGCAGGCGGACGGCAACATCGTCTACCTGGGCCGCAACGATCATCAGGTGAAGCTGCGCGGCTTCCGCATCGAGCCCGGCGAGATCGAGGCACGGCTGGCCGGCTGCGAGGGCGTGCGCGAAGCGGTGGTGCTGATCCGCGACGACGGGGTCGGCGAGCCGCGGCTGGTCGCCTACTACAGCGGCCCGGCCGCGTTGCCTGCCCAGGCGCTGCGGGCCCAGCTGCAGGCGGCCTTGCCCGCCTACATGGTGCCCGCGGCCTATGTGTACCTGGAGCGGATGCCGTTGACGTCCAGCGGCAAGTTGAACCGCCACGCGCTGCCGCAGCCTACGGCCGGCGCCTATGTGCAGCACAGCTACGAAGCGCCGCGCAGCGGGATCGAAACCCGCCTGGCCTCGATCTGGCAGGCGTTGCTCGGCGTCGAGACGATCGGCCGGCACGACGACTTCTTCGCGCTGGGCGGCAACTCGCTGCAGGCGGTTCGCCTGATCGGCCTGCTGGCGAAGGCGGATTGCCGGGTCACGCTCACGCAGCTGCTCCAGCATCCCAATATCACATCGCTGGCCGCGGTGGCCGAGCGCGACGGCATGCGGACGCGGGACCAGACGGTTCCGGTGCGGACCACGGGCAGCCAGCGGCCGCTGTTCCTGGTGCATGAAATCACCGGCCTGGATGGCTACTTCACGCAACTCGGTGCTTGCATCGACGCGGACATCCCGGTCTACGGCCTGCCAGCGGTGGGCTGGGGCGAGCCGCAGCTGCGCACCATCGAGGGACTGGCCAAGCGCCTGAAAGCCGCCATGCGTGTGGTGCAGCCGCATGGGCCGTACCGGCTGGCGGGCTGGTCGTTCGGCGGCGTGCTGGCCTACGAGATCGCCATCCAGCTGATCGGCGAGGATGAGGCCGTCGAATTCCTGGGCCTGCTCGACACCCGGCACCCCGCCCTGGTCAGCGGCGGTAAGCCGAAGTGGGCCGCGGAGAACCGGCCGCATCACGCGCAGTTGCTGGAGCTGTGCCTTGCGTATTGGCAGCAGCGCAGTCCGGGGGGCCCCGAATCGGCGCAACTGGCCGGCTTGGCCGGCGTGGAAGATTTCAGCGCACTGCTGGAGTGCTGCCGCGCGCAAGCATTGCTCGCCCCTGACCTGGCCGATGTCACGGAACCGGACCTCTGGCACGTCCTCGACCGTATCGTCGCGCACGGCGATGCCCAGGCCAACTACACCGTGTTTCCGATGCCGCTCAAGCTGCACCTCTTCGTGGCGGCGGATGAGCATCGCGATGGCGAACCGCCGCCGCACCGGCGCTGGCTGGGCTGGAATGCGATCCTGCCGGACACCCAGCTGCAGCGCATCGTCGTGCCCGGCACCCATCAGTCCATGGTGCTCGAACATGCCCAGGTATTGGGCGAGGCCCTGAGCGCAGCGCTGCACGCTGCCGCCGGGCAACCGCAGCCGGCCTTGCAGGAAGCGCACTACACGCCGCTGCTGACGATCGACGCCGGCTCGCACCGCCGGGAAAGCATCGTGTGCATACCGGGTGCCGGCGACGGCGTGGTCCGCTTCATGCACTTGGCGGAAGCGCTCGGCGGGGCCCGGCCGCTGTATGGCATGCAGCCGCGCGGTGTCGATGGGTGGCGGGTGCCGCATAGCACCGTGGAGGCCGCCGCGGCCGCCTACGTGCGCGCGCTCGATGCCGGGCAAGTGGCGCGCGGCATTCACCTCATCGGACACTCCTTCGGCGGCTGGGTTGCGCTGGAAATGGCCTTGCAGCTGCAGGCGGCGGGCCGCGCCGTGGCCTCGCTGACCCTGCTCGACTGCGAGGCGCCCGGCAGCGAGGCTGGCTGGCTGGGCCGGACCTACACCGCCACGGCGGTGCTGGCGAAATTCGTCGAAGCGGTCGAGCTGGCGTTGGGCCGATCACTGGGCATCGATCCCGCGCAGCTGCACGCCGCCGATGAAGCCGAACAATGGCGGCTGATTCATGCCGGCATGGTCGGGGCAGGCCTGATCCCACGGCGCTCCCAGCCCGGCATGCTGCGCGGCCCCATCCGTACCTTTGGCACTGCGCTGCGCACGCCGTATCGGCCCGGTCGCCTCTACACGGGGCCCGTGCGCCTGGTGCTCGCCGACGATCCCGCGTTGAGCCGCGAGGCCAATGAGCGCGAGCAGTGCCGGACCGTCTCCGAGCTGCGCGGCTGGGCGCCAGACCTGGTCGCCTGGCGTGGCCCGGGCAACCATTTTTCGCTCCTCACGCCGCCTGATGTGCAGCAGGTGGCGGCCTGGTGGGAAGGCCTGCGCGCCGAGGAGGTGGCCCAGCCGGTGACCTGACGTGGCGCGGCAGACGCATGGCGGCACGGGCATCGCGACGCCATGCGAGTGCGCGTGGGGCGGCTTGCCTGGCGGATGGCGTGGCCGGGGTGCGTGTGGTGTGCGGAAAAGTTGACCATCGAAGTCGCGCCGCTATACTGTATGGATATACAGTACTTGATGGGTGGGAAACGCCCGAACCCGGCCCCGTCCGGTTCTTGCGCAGACCGGTCCGAACGTTGCGTCGGGAATACCGGGTCCGTGCACGTTTTTTCCGTCCGCGCCCTATCGCCATGAACACATCACCTTCCCCCAATCCTGCCGCTGCCGGTCCTGCCCCCGATTCCGAGGCGGCCGGCGATGGACAGGTCGCTTTCGAGCAACTGCACGAATACAAGAACCACACGATCACCATCCGGCCCCGGCGCATCGGCGGCGGGCTGTGGCGGGCGGCATTCGCCATCAGCCTCGACAGTCGCGCGCTGGTCGCCGTCGGCACGGAGGTCGGCCAGGCGTTCCGGACGCCGATCGGCGCGGCGCGGGACGCCGTCGATGCTGCCCGGAGCTTCATCGATGCCCGGCTGAAAGCGTGCCGGCCCGCCTGAACACATATCGCATCGCAAACCAGGGAGGAGTCTCATGGAACGCCAGCAACTGTTCGCCATTGCCATCGTGATCGCGGCCGTGAGCGCCGCCTATTCGCTCGCGCGCGACCTGAACGATGACGAGCACGATTTCCCGCCGGGCCAGGCCGCGCTGGTCCACGGCCATGCCACCCCATCGGCCGCTGGGCGATGAGGGCCCGGCGCGGGGCGGCGTCAGGCGATCGGCAACTGCGTGGTCGACAGCACCTGCTTGAGCGTCATGAACGTCCGGATCTGGCGCACCCCCGGCAGATACAGCAACTGCTCGGCATGCAGGCGGTTGTAGCTGTCGTTGTCCCGGGTGCGCACCAGCATGAAGTAGTCGAACTCGCCGGTCACCACGTGGCACTCCAGGCAGCCGGGCACCTTCTGCACGGCTTTTTCGAAATCGGCGAAGGACTCCGGCGTCGAGCGGTCCAGCACCACGCCGATCATCACCAGCGTGCCCAGGTCGAGCGCCTTTGGCTCGAGCAGCGCCACGACGCCCCGGATGCATCCCAGTTCCTTGAGCCGCTCGACTCGCCGCAGGCACGCGGGCGGGCTCAGGCTCACCTTGTCCGCCAGCGCCACGTTGGAGATCGAGGCATCGCGCTGCAGCCACTTCAGGATGGCGCGGTCCGTGCGGTCCAGTGCCGATAGCGTGGCGCCCTGGGGTGGCGCGGCGACCGGGCTGCGAAATTTTGTTGCGACTTTCTTCATGTCAACGAAATCAAGAAAAGTGGAGACCCGTTTCATGCGGTCCATATTCCGATTCGGCCGGGATATTCGCAAGCACATTTCGTGGGCGGATTCCTATGATGGAGCCCTGATCCCTTCTTCTCCCGACGCTCCGGAGCCGCCCGCATGAACCTGAACAAGCATCCCCGCCATCCGCTGACCTTCGGCCCCACGCCCATCCAGCCGCTCAAGCGGCTGTCGGCCCACCTTGGCGGTAAGGTCGAGCTTTACGCCAAGCGTGAGGACTGCAACAGCGGCCTGGCCTTCGGCGGCAACAAGACGCGCAAGCTCGAATACCTGGTGCCGGAGGTGCTGGCCGGGGGCTACGACACGCTGGTCTCGATCGGCGGCATTCAGTCGAACCAGACGCGCCAGGTCGCGGCGGTGGCCGCGCACCTGGGGCTGAAGTGCGTGCTGGTGCAGGAGAACTGGGTCAATTATTCCGACGCGGTCTACGACCGGGTGGGCAACATCGAGCTGTCGCGCATCCTGGGCGCGGACGTGCGGCTGGACGCGGCCGGGTTCGACATCGGCATCCGCCCGAGCTGGGAGCAGGCCATGGAGGACGTGCGTCGCGCGGGCGGCAAGCCGTTCCCGATCCCGGCCGGCTGCTCGGAGCACCCGCTCGGTGGCCTGGGCTTCGTCGGCTTTGCCGAGGAGGTGCGCCAGCAGGAGGCCGAGCTCGGTTTCCGCTTCGACTACATCGTGGTGTGCTCCGTCACGGGCAGCACGCAGGCGGGGATGGTGGTGGGCTTCGCGGCGGACGGGCGCGCCGACCGGGTGATCGGCATCGACGCATCGGCCAAGCCGGAGCAGACGCGTGAGCAGATTCTGCGGATCGCCCGCGATACCGCCAAGCTGGTCGAGCTCGGCCGCGACATCACGGCAGACGACGTGGTGCTCGACACGCGCTACGGCGGCCCCGAATATGGCCTGCCGAACGAAGGCACGCTGGAGGCGATCCGGCTGTGCGCGCGCCAGGAGGGCATGCTGACCGACCCGGTGTACGAGGGCAAGTCGATGCACGGCATGATCGACCGGGTGCGCAACGGCGAGTTTCCCGAGGGCGCGCGCGTGCTGTACGCCCACCTGGGCGGCGTGCCGGCGCTCAACGCGTACAGCTTCCTCTTCCGCAACGGCTGAGTTTGAGGCGGATGCCGCGCGGCGCGGCGGGGTGCGGCGATCAGAAGCGGCACGCTGACCGGGCCCGGCGTGCCGCGGCGGATCATGCGGCTTGCGGCTCCGCCCCGAGCCGCGCAAGCGGGTGCGCCGCGCCGCGCCACGGCGACGACAGGAAATGCCGCACCCGCTCCGGCCGTACCCCGGCCAGCGTGGCCGGTGCCCAGCCGGGGCGATGGTCCTTGTCGACCAGGTGCGCGCGCACGCCCTCGCAGAAGTCGCCTTCCTCGATCGCGCGCGCCACGATGCCGAGCTCCATGC
This sequence comes from Ralstonia pseudosolanacearum, assembly GCF_024925465.1. NCBI lineage: Bacteria > Pseudomonadati > Pseudomonadota > Betaproteobacteria > Burkholderiales > Burkholderiaceae > Ralstonia > Ralstonia pseudosolanacearum. The sequence goes on from NZ_CP103851.1 coordinate 1,676,494, forward strand.
GGAAGCACTCGGCCAGCGTCAGCTGGCGCCCGCGCAGCAGCGCCTCGCGCGTGACATGCAGCATCGTCGGCGAGTGCGTGGCCATGGCGTCGAGCGTGGCCTGCAGCCATTGCCGGGCCTCGCGCGCGGGATCGCGCTCCAGGCTCTCGCGCAGCGTGGCGACGATGCGGTCGAGGGTGGAGCGCCGATCGAAATAGCGCACGATCCACGGTGCCGTCCGCGCAATGGCGGCATGCGGCACGATGTTGCACGGCGGCTCGAACACGCGGCGCAGCGCCTGCATCAGGTCGCCCGACTCGTCCGACTCGCCCGCGTGGGACAGGCGCAGCAGCCGGTCTTCGAACGAGGCGAGCCACTCGGCGGGCACGCATACGTCGGCCAGCCCGCAATGCAGGGCGTCGGCGCCCGACAGCGTCGTGCCCGTCAGCCCGATGTACAGCGCCATCTCGGGCGGCATCGCGCCCAGGAAGTGCGTCGCGCCCACGTCGGGCAGGAAGCCGATGCGGGTTTCCGGCATGGCGATCCGGCTGCGCTCGGTGACCACCCGCAGGCGCGCCCCTTGCCCGAGCCCCATGCCGCCGCCCATCGCAATGCCGTCGAGCAGCGCGACCACGGGCTTGGGGAACCGGTGCAGCGCGTAGTCCAGCCGGTATTCGTCGACGAAGAATTGCAGCCAGCCGTCGGGGCCGTGCGCCTGGCCTTGCCGCGCCAGCCGGTGGAGCGCGCGCACGTCGCCGCCGGCGCAGAAGCCTTTCTCTCCCGCGCCGCGCAGCACGACCGCGGCAATGCGGGCATCGTCGCGGCACTGCGCCAGCCGCGCCGACAGCTGCCGCACCATCCCGTGCGACAGGGCGTTCAGGGCCGCCGGACGGTTCAGCGTGAGGATCGCGACGCGGTTCACCACGTGGAACAGTACCTCGGCTTCGGCGGCGGCCGGCTCGGCCGGCTTCGGCAAGGCGCTCATGGCAGGGCCTCCTCTGGCTTGGCGGCGCCGTGCCAGCGCGGCGCGCGTTTTTCCAGAAAGGCGTTGACGCCTTCGCGCTGGTCCGGATGGTCGAACAGGTCCACGAACCGTTCGCGCTCGACAGCGAGCGCCGCCGCGCGCGGCACGCCGTTGCGCGCCTGGTGGATCAGGGCCTTGCTGAAGGTGACCGCCTGCGGACTCAGCGTCGTCACGCGTCGCGCCATCGCCAGCGCCGCCGCGCGCGCCGCGCCGGTGTCGACCACCTCCTCGACCAGGCCGATGCGCAGCGCGGTCTGCGCGTCGACGCGCTCGCCGGTGAGGATCATGCGCTTGGCCCAGCCTTCGCCGACCAGCCACGGCAGGGTCTGCGTGCCGCAGCCGCAGCACAGCAGGCCGACCGCGGTTTCCGGCACGGCCAACTGCGCGTGCCGCTCGGCGATGCGGATGTCGCAGGCGAGGGCGCATTCGAGCCCGCCGCCCATCGCATAGCCGTTGATGGCGGCGATCACGACCGGGCGCGCGTTCTGCAGCGCCTCGAACGCGGCGCCGAAGCGGGCGGCGGCCTCGCGCGCGACGTCGCGGTCGCCGCTGGCGAAGGTGTTCAGGTCTGCGCCCGCGCTGAAGAACTTCGGGCCGTCGCCGGTGATGACCAGCGCGCGCACGCGCGGATCGGCATCGAGCGTTTCGACGGTGGCCTGCAACTGCCGCAGCCCTTCCGGCGTGAAGGCATTGGCGGGCGGGCGCCTGAGCGTCAGCAGAGCGACGGTGCCGTCGTGCAGCCAGTCGAGTGCGATCATCGCGCGGCGCCTTCCTGCCGGTACAGCCGGATCACCGCCGAGAAATCGAGCTTGCCGGCGCCCTGGCTGCTGCTGGCCTGGTAGAGCTGCTGCGCGAGCGCGCCCAGGTAGACGGGCTGGCGCACCGACTTGGCGGCATCGCCCGCCAGGCCGAGGTCTTTGAGCATCAGGTCGGTGCCGAACCCGCCGGTGTAGCCGCGCGACGACGGCGCCGTCTCGATCACGCCGGGGAAGGGGTTGTACGTGTCCGAGCTCCAGCAGCGGCCGGTGGAGGTGTTGATGATGCCGCCCAGCACCTTGGGGTCGATGCCCAGCGCCTCGCCCAGCGACATGGCCTCGGCCACGCCGGCCATGGTGATGCCGAGCACCAGGTTGTTGCAGATCTTCGCGCCCTGGCCGGCGCCCGCCGCGCCGCAGTGCACGAGGTTTTTGCCCATGGCGGACAGCACCGGGCGCACCTGTTCGAACGCGGCCGCGCTGCCGCCCACCATGAAGGTCAGCGTGCCGGCCGCCGCGCCACCGGTGCCGCCGGAGACCGGCGCGTCGACGAACGGGTTGCCGTGCGCGGCGGCCAGCGCGGCGAAGGCCTGGGCGCTGGCCGGGTCGATCGTGCTCGAATCGATGATCGGCACGCCCTTGGCGATGCCCGCCAGGATGCCGTCGTCCGCCGTCAGCACGCCGCGCACGTGCGCGGCGGCCGGCAGCATGGTGATCGCGCAGTCGGCGCCGGCCACCGCGGCCTTGGGCGAGGGCGCGGCGCTGGCGCCCGCGTCCACCAGCGGCTGCACGGCCCGCGCATCGAGGTCGAACACGCTGAGCGCGTGGCCCGCCTTCAGCAGGTTGCGCGCCATCGGGGCGCCCATGTTGCCGAGCCCGATAAAAGCGATCTTCATGAGAGGTCTCCGCGTGGTGGCTCAGCGCAGGCTGATGGTGGTGTTGACGCCGCCGGCCTCGACCGCGTCGTCGAACCAGCGCGCGGTGACCGTCTTCGTCTGCGTGTAGAACTGCACGACCTGCTTGCCGTACGGCCCCAGGTCGCCCAGCTTCGAGCCGCGCGAGCCGGTGAAGCTGAAGTAGGGCACCGGCACCGGGATCGGAATGTTGATGCCGACCTGGCCCACGTCGATCTCGCTCTGGAACCTGCGCGCCGCCGCGCCGCTCTGGGTGAACAGGCCCACGCCGTTGCCGAACGGATTGCGGTTGACCAGCGCGATGGCTTCGTCCAGCGTGGGCGCGGTCAGCACCAGCAGCACCGGCCCGAAGATCTCGTTGCGGTAGATGTCCATGTCGGTCTTCACGCCGGTGAAGACGGTCGGGCCGATGAAGTTGCCGTCTTCATAGCCCGCGACGCGAACGCCGCGGCCGTCGAGCGCGAGCGTCGCGTCTTGCCGCACGCCGGAGTCGATCAGGTCAAGGATGCGCTGCCGCGCCGCGCGCGAGACCACCGGGCCGACATCGGTGCCGGGCTCCACGCCCGCGTTCACCTTCAGCGCACGGGCCTTCTCCACCAGCGCGGGCACCCATTGCTGTGCCGCGCCCACCAGCACCGCCACCGAGGTCGCCATGCAGCGCTGGCCGGCCGCGCCGAACGCCGCGCCCACCAGCGCGTTGAGTGTCTGCTCGCGGTTGGCGTCGGGCAGCACCACCGCGTGGTTCTTGGCGCCCATCATCGACTGCACGCGCTTGCCGTGCTCGCTGGCAAGCCGGTACACATGCGTGCCGACCGCCGTCGAGCCGACGAACGACACCGCTTTCACCAGTGCATGCGTGCACAGCGCATCGACGACGTCCTTGCCGCCATGCACGACGTTGAGCACGCCCGGCGGCACGCCCGCTTCGAGCGCCAGCTCGACCAGCAGCATGGTCGACAGAGGGTCCTGCTCCGAAGGCTTGAGCACGAAGGTGTTGCCGCAGACGATCGCCATCGGGAACATCCACAGCGGGATCATCGCCGGGAAGTTGAACGGCGTGATGCCGGCGCAGACGCCCAGCGGCTGGCGCAGCGTGTAGGTGTCGACCGCGCCGGCCACGTTCTCCAGGAACTCGCCCTGCTGCAGCGAGCCGACCGAGCACGCATGCTCGACCACCTCGAGCCCGCGGAAGATGTCCCCCTCGGCATCGGGCAGCGTCTTGCCCTGCTCGGCCGTCAGCGTGCGGGCGATGCGCGGCAGGTGCTCGCGGATCAGCGCCTGGTACTTGAGCATGATGCGCATGCGGGCGCCCACCGGGGTGTGCTTCCAGGTGGCGAACGCGGCGTGCGCCGAGCGGATGGCCGCATCCACCTCATCCCGCGTGGCGAACGGCACGCGCGCCAGCACCGCCTGCGTGGCCGGGTTCACCACCTCGCGCCACTCGGCCGCGCGGGATTCGACAAACTCGCCCCCGATCAGCAGCTTGACGGTCGGCTGCGTGCGGGGATGCCCGGCGGTTGAGACCGGAGAGAGGGATGCGACAGCGCTCATGGTGTGTCTCCTGTGCAAGTCGGTGGCCGCGCGCGGCAGTTGCCGCGCGGCGGCCCGTGATGTCGATTCGGTGGCGATGAGGGCGATGGCGATGGGGTTCAGTGCGGATCGGCGAAGTCGTCTTCCCAGTACTCGCCCGGCAGGCGGGCGGGCTCGGGCAGGCGTTCCTGTTCGCGGCGGCGCAGTTCGACGCGCCGGATTTTTCCCGAGATGGTCTTGGGCAGCTCGCTGAACTGCAGGCGGCGGATGCGCTTGTAGGGCGCGAGCTTCTCGCGCGAGAAGCGGAACACGGCGCGCGCCAGTTCGGGCCCCGCCTCGTAGCCCTGGCGCAGCGTCACGAACGCCTTCGGCACCGCCAGCCGCAGCGGGTCCGCGCTGGGCACCACGGCGGCCTCGGCGATGGCCTCGTGCTCGATCAGCACGCTCTCCAGCTCGAACGGGCTGAGCCGGTAGTCCGACGACTTGAACACATCGTCGGTGCGGCCGACGTAGACGAAGTAGCCGTCGTCGCGGCGCATGGCGACGTCGGAGGTGTGGTAGTAGCCGTTGCGCGTGGCCTCGGCGGTGGCCTTGGCGTGGTTGGCGTAGCCCTGCATCAGGCCCAGCGGGCGGTGCGACAGCGGCAGCGCGATCTCGCCCTCGGCGGCGGGGCGGTCATCGGCGTCCAGCAGCTCGACCCGGTAGCCCGGCAGCGGGCGGCCCACCGAGCCCGGCACCACCGGCTGCCCGGGCGTGTTGCCGATCTGGCAGGTGGTCTCGGTCTGGCCGAAGCCGTCGCGGATGGTCACGCCCCACGCCTGGCGCACGCGCTCGATGATCTCGGGGTTCAGCGGCTCGCCCGCGCCGACGATCTCGCGCAGCTTCACCGGGTACGACGCCAGCGGCTCCTGCACCAGCATCCGCCACACGGTGGGCGGCGCGCACAGCGTGGTCACGTTGCAGCGCACCAGCACCTCCAGCGTGTCCCGGGGCACGAAGCGCGCGTAGTTGTAGACGAACACGCACGCCTGCGCGTTCCACGGCGCGAAGACGCAGCTCCACGCATGCTTGGCCCAGCCGGGCGAGCTGATGTTCCAGTGCACGTCGCCGGGCTGCAGGCCGATCCAGTACAGGGTGGACAGGTGGCCCACCGGGTAGCTCTGGTGCGTGTGCTCGACCAGCTTGGGCTTGGACGTGGTGCCCGAGGTGAAATACAGCAGCAGCGGATCGGTCGCGCGCGTCGGTCCGTCCGGGACGAACACGGCAGGCGCGTGGTACGCCTGCGCGAGGTCGATCCAGCCGTCGCGCTGCGCGCCCACGGCGATGCGCCGGATGCCCGCGTCGACCGTATCGAACTTGGCCAGCTCCGCCGCATCGGCCACCACGCAGGTCGCGCCGCCCAGCTGCACGCGGTCCCGCACGTCGTCGGACGAGAGCTGGGTGGTGGCGGGCAGCACCACCGCGCCGAGCTTCATCGCCGCCAGCATCACGTCCCACAGCTCGACGCGGTTGGGCAGCATCAGCAGCAGCCGGTCGCCGCGCACGATGCCCAGGCTGCGCAGGAAGTTCGCCACCCGCGACGAGCGCTCCGACATCTGCGCGTACGACAGCCGCAGCCCTTCGTCGCGCGGGTCATCGACGATCCACAGCGCCGGCTGGTCGTTGCCGCGCGCGATCACGTCGAAGTAGTCCAGCGCCCAGTTGAAGGTGTCCAGCTCGGGCCAGCGGAACTCGCGATACGCGCGGTCGTAGTCGGTGCGATACCGCAACAGCAGATCGCGCGCCGCGAGAAAGTCCCGGGCTGCGGGTGCCACGTCGTTCATCGTCGTCTCCTCATCGGCGCGGTGGGTGCGCTCTGTGTTTGCGGTGGCGCATACGGTGGCACATGCAGCGGCGCTAGACGTGCCGCGCGATCACCATCCGCTGGACTTCGCTGGTGCCTTCGTAGATCTGCGTGATGCGCGCATCGCGGTAGTGGCGCTCGACGGCGTAGTCGGCCAGATAGCCGTAGCCGCCGTGGATCTGGATCGCCTTCGAGCAGATCTCCTCGGCCAGTTCGGACGCGTAGAGCTTGGCCTGCGACGCCTCCGACAGGCAGGGCTTGTCCGCGCTGCGCAGCCTCGCCGCGTGGTGCACCAGCAGCCGCGCGGCGTTCAGGCGCGTGGCCATGTCGGCCAGCATGTTGGCGATGGTCTGGTGCTCGCGCAGCACCTTGCCGAACTGGACGCGCTCGTTGGCGTAGCGGCGCGCCGCATCGAACGCGGCACGCGCAATGCCGACCGCCTGCGCGGCGATGCCGATGCGCCCGCCTTCCAGATTGGACAGCGCGATCTTCAGGCCCTCGCCCGGCTCGCCCAGCAGGTTCGCTGCCGGCACGGCGCAGTCTTCGAGCGTGATGGGGCAGGTGTCCGAGGCGCGGATGCCGAGCTTGTGCTCCGGCCGCCCGACGTGGAAGCCTGGCGTATCGGTCGGGACGATGAAGGCGGAGAGGCCGCGCTTGCCGGCGCCCGGATCGGTCACGGCAAACACGATGGCGAGCTGCGCGCGCGTGCCGTTGGTCACGAACTGCTTGCTGCCGTTGAGCACCCAGTGGCCGTCGCGCGGCACGGCGCGGGTGCGCAGGTTGTTGGCCTCGGACCCGGCGTGCGGCTCGGTCAGGCAGAACGCGCCGATGGCACGGCCCGTGGCCAGGTCGGGCAGGTAGCGCGCCTTCTGCGCGTCGGTGCCGAATTTCAGGATCGGCCCGCAGCCCACCGAGTTGTGCACGCTCATCATCGTCGCGCAGGCGGCGCAGCCGGCGGCGATCTCTTCCAGCGCGAGCGCGTAGGCGACGTAGTCGGTGTACGAGCCGCCCCATTCGGGCGGCACCATCATGCCGAGCAGCCCCAGCTCGCCCATCTGTGCGACCACGTGGTCGGGCAGGCTGCTGTCGCGATCCCACTGCGCCGCGTGGGGCGCGAGGCGCTCGGTGGCGAAATCGCGGGCGGCGTCGAGGATCATCCGCTGTTCGTCGGTGTAGAAATCGTCCATCGCTTGGTCTCTGTTGCCCGGCCGCGTGGCGTCGCGCGTGCGTGCGCTTTACACTGTCGTGCCCTGCGCCGGGGTGGCGCGGTCATCCGATGGGGAGTCAGTGTAGGCAGGCGCCGGCACGGCTTCGATGCCCGTCACGATCAATCTGCGTGAGCGGATTTGCCATGCGGGGCCGGCCCCGGCGTTCTGCTTGCAGCCTTTTGCTTTTTGCCTTCTGCCTTCTGCGACGACGATGAAGCACCACGAAAAGGGCACCATTTCCATGAGCCTCGTCGCCGAGACCCTGGCGCTGGCCCGCGCGCGCGGGCTCGACGTGCAGCCGCTGGTTGCGCTGGCCGGGATCGCGCCGCAGATGCTGGCCTCGCCGCGCGGCCGTGTTTCGTCGGCGCAGTACGGCGCGCTGTGGAGCGGCATCGCGCGGGCGCTCGACGACGAGTTCTTCGGCCAGGATTCGCACCCCATGCGCAGCGGCAGCTTCGTCGCCATGACGCAGGCCGCGCTGACCGCGCGCACCGGCCGGCAGGCGCTGCAGCGCGCCACGGGGTTCATGCGGCTGGTGCTCGATGACCTCGCCGTGCAGGTCGAGGCGGATGCGCAGCGCGTGCGCCTGACCTTCGCGCATCGGCCGGGCACGCCGGAGCCGGCCATGTTCGCGTATGCGACGTGGTTCATCATGGTGTACGGCCTGGTCTGCTGGCTGGTCGGCCGCCGCATCCCGCTGATCGCGGCGCGCTTCCGCTGTCCTGCGCCGCCCGCCGGGCAGGAATACCGGCTGATGTTCTGCGACGACCTGGCGTTCGGCCAGCCGGTGTCCTGCGTCGACCTGTCGCCGGCCTTCCTTGACTTGCCGGTGATCCAGACCGCCGCGTCGATCAAGGCCTTCCTGCGCGACGCGCCGGGCAGCTTCGTCGTCAAGTACCGCAATCCGGATGCGTTCGCCGCGCGGGTGCGCAAGACGCTGCGCACGCTGCCGGCGGCGGCATGGCCGGCGTCCGATGCGATGGCGCTCAGGCTCAACGTGGCCGAGGCCACCATGCGCCGCCGCCTCAAGCTGGAGGGCCACACCTACCAGTCGATCAAGGACGACCTGCGGCGCGACATCGCGATCAACGCGCTGCAGGACGCGCGCCGCACCATCGCCGACATCGCGGCCATGGTCGGCTTTGCCGAGCCGAGCGCCTTCCACCGCGCGTTCCGCAAGTGGACCGGCATGCGGCCGACGGATTACCGCAGCGCCGGCAAGGCATGACGGTGGGCGAGCGGGCGTGCGCGTCGCGGGCCGCGCAGGCCCGTGCCGATCGGCCCGTCAGTGCAGGGCGGCGCCCGCCTCCGGCCGCCGCGCGAAATGGAGCGCGAACCGCGTGCGCCCGCCCACCCGCGAGACGTCGATGCTGCCCCCATGCGCCACCACGATCGCCTTGGTGATGGCCAGCCCCAGGCCGGTGCTGTCCGCTTCGGGCCGCGCGCGCGATTTGTCTGCCCGGTAGAAGCGCTCGAAGATCCGCGGCAGGACCTGCGGCGGGATCTCGTCGCCGTCGTTGTCTACCGAGACCGTCACGCCGTGGCCGGTGTCGATGATCGAGACCAGCACGGCGCCGCGCGGCGGCGCATGGCGGATCGCGTTGGACAGCAGGTTGCTCAGCGCCCGCCGCAGCATCAGCCGGTCGCCGCTCACCCGGCCGTCGCCGCGCAGTTCCAGCCGCACCGCCTTGTCCTCGGCCAGCGCGTCGTAGAACTCGAAGAGGGCGCGCAGCTCGTCGGCGAGGTGGATGTCTTCGGCGCTGGGCAGCGTCAGGCTGTGCTCCATCTTGGCCAGGTAGAGCATGTCCGAGACCATGCGCGCCAGGCGCTGCAGCTCTTCGGCGTTGGAGGTCAGGACGTCGCGGTACTGGGCGCCCTCGCGCGGCTGCGACAGCACGACCTCGGTCTGCGTCAGCAGGTTGGTGATGGGCGTGCGGATCTCGTGCGCGATGTCGGTGGAGAAATCGGACAGCCGGCGGAAGTCGTGCTGCAGGCGTTCGAGCATGGCGTTCAGCGTGACGGCGAGGTCGGCAACCTCGGCCGGCACCGTGTCCACCGGCATGCGCTCGTCGAGCTTGTCGGCGGTCACCGTGCGGGCCCGCGAGGCCAGCGTGCGCAGCGGCGCCAGGCCGCGCCGTGCCGCCCACCAGCCGAACACCCCGCTGGCCAGCGCCGCCAGGGCGATATAGAAGGCCAGGGTGCCGCGGAACGTATGCAGGAAGTGGGCGTGGATGTCGGTGTTCATCGCCACCAGCATGTCGAGGCGGCCGGCCGTGCCGTCGCGCAGCGCGACGGTGGTGTGCAGGGCGCGGTACTGCTGGCCGCCCTGCGCCCAGACCAGCCGGTCGCTGCCGGGCCGCGCGCGGGCCAGGGCCTCGTCGGCGGCCCGGAAGTCGAAGCCGTCGCTCGCGTACAGCGTGCGGCGGTCCGGGCCCAGGATCCGCGCGACGAAGCCGGTGCGGTGCTGCAGGGCATCGCGGATGCGCGCCTCGGCCTGCGGCGCGGGGCCGGACTCGACGATCTTCTCGATCACGCTGACGTGCTCGTCCAGCGCGGTGAAATCCTCCACCGCGAAGTGCTGCTCCATCGCCAGCGCGATGACCACGCCGAGCCCCAGCAGCACCGCCGCCGAGCACAGCGAGAAGAGGGCGGTCAGCCGCGCGGTGAGCGAGAGCCTCCGCCTCATGCCGCGTCCTCCGGGTCTTCAAGCACGTAGCCCATGCCGCGCACCGTCTGGATCAGCTTGGGGTGGAAGTCGTCGTCGATCTTGGCGCGCAGCCGGCGGATGGCGACGTCGATCACGTTGGTGTCGCTGTCGAAGTTCATGTCCCACACCTGCGAGGCGATCAGCGAGCGCGGCAGCACTTCGCCGCGGCGGCGGGCCAGCAGTTCGAGCAGGGCGAACTCCTTGCTGGTCAGCGCGATCCGCTGCCCCGAGCGCGAGGCCCGGCGGCGGGCCAGGTCGAGCACGAGGTCGGCGATCTGGATGCGGTCGAGCGCAACCGGCGTGCTGCCCCGGCGCAGCAGGGTGCGGACCCGCGCCAGCAGCTCCGCGAAGGCGAACGGCTTGACCAGGTAGTCGTCGGCGCCGAGCTCGAGCCCCTTGACCCGGTCGCCCACGCTGTCGCGCGCGGTCAGGAACAGCACCGGCGCCGCGCACGCGGCCGCACGCAGCGATTGCACGACCTGCCAGCCGTCCAGGTCGGGCAGCATCACATCGAGCACCAGCAGGTCGTAGTCGCCCGTGGTGGCGAGGTGCAGGCCGTCCACGCCGTTGCGGGCGAGGTCCACCACGAACCCGGCCTCGGTCAGGCCCTGCTGGAGGTATTCGCCGGTCTTGGCTTCGTCTTCGACGACTAGCAGCTTCATGTTCTCGTTGGATGTCGGGTCGGGATCACTGGAGGGGGCGGGATCGGCGGCGCGCGGGCCGTAGCGTACCCTGTGCGCGACAAGATGACGCAGAGATGACCAAACTGTAATGTTCCGGTCAGGCGAGGGTAGCCTGCCGCTCATTAGCCTGCTCGCATCTTTCCACTCTGGGCACGACGCAAGGACATCCGATCATGCGCATGAATCAAGCACCCGGCCTGCTGCTGCCGAGCCTGCCCCGGCGGCGGTTCGTGCAAGGGCTGGCCGCCGGCGGGGTGATCGCCGGGCTGGGGCTGGGCGGCATCGCCTCGTCGGCCGCCGCCGCCGGCGCCACCGCGCTCGGCACGGCGCCGGTGTTGCGGGGGACCGAATTCGACCTCGTGATCGACGAGACCCTGGTCAACTTCACCGGCAAGCCGACCATGGCCACCACCGTCAACGGCATGCTGCCCGGGCCCACGCTGCGCTGGCGCGAGGGCGACACGGTCACCCTGCGCGTCACCAACCGCCTGCGCGAGCCCACCTCGATCCACTGGCACGGCATCCTGCTGCCGTTCCAGATGGACGGCGTGCCGGGCCTCAGCTTCCACGGCATCGCCCCCGGCGAGACCTTCACCTACCGCTTCCAGGTCCGGCAGAGCGGCAGCTACTGGTATCACTCGCACTCCGGCTTCCAGGAGATGACCGGCGTGTACGGCGGCCTCATCATCGACCCGGCCGGCAGCGACCCGATCCGCGCCGACCGCGACTACACCGTGCTGCTCGCCGACTGGACCGACGAGGACCCGATGCGGATCCTCGCCAAGCTCAAGACCCAGAGCGACTACTACAACTACCACCAGCCCACGGCGGTGGATTTCTTCCGCGATGTCGCCGGCGACGGCTGGCAGGCCGCGCTCGCCAAGCGCCGCATGTGGAACCAGATGCGGATGAGCCCGACCGATCTGGCCGACCTGTCCGGCGCCACGCTGACCCACCTCGCCAACGGCATCACGCCGGCGGGCAACTGGACCGGCCTGTTCGCGCCGGGAGAGACCGTGCGGCTGCGCTTCATCAACGGCGCCGGCAGCACGTTCTATGACGTCCGCATCCCCGGGCTCAAGCTCAAGGTGGTGCAGGTCGACGGGCAGGACATCGAGCCGGTCACGGTCGATGAATTCCGCTTCGGCCCGGGCGAGACCTGCGACGTGCTGGTGGCGCCCAAGGACGACGCCCATACGCTCTTCTGCCAGTCGATGGACCGCACCGGCTACGCGCGCGGCACGCTGGCCGTGCGCCCCGGCATGCAGGCCCCGGTGCCGGCCCTCGACCAGCCCCAGTGGCTCACCATGACCGACATGATGGGAGACATGGGCGGCATGGGTGGCATGGGTGGCATGGGTGGCATGGCCGGCATGGACCACGGCGGCATGACCATGATGGACGCGGGCGACATCACGCCGATGGCGCCGGCGGATACCGGCGGCATGACCATGGTGGACGGAGCCGGCAGCCCGGACGACCTGCGGGTGCCAAGCCGCAAGGTCCGCCACGCCCGCACCGAATACGGCCCCGGCACCGACATGCGCGTCGACACGCCGCGCACCAACCTGGACGATCCCGGCATCGGCCTGCGCGGCAACGGGCGGCGCGTCCTGGTGCTGGCGGACCAGCACACCATCGGCGGCCCGCTCGACCGGCGCGGGCCGCAGCGCGAGATCGAGATGCACCTGACCGGCAACATGGAGCGCTATACCTGGTCGATCGACGGCGTGGAGTACGGCCGCTCGACGCCGATCCATTTCCGCCACGGCGAACGGCTGCGCGTGATCCTGCACAACGACACGATGATGACGCACCCGATGCACCTGCACGGCATGTGGAGCGAGCTCGAAGCGCCGGACGGGCGCTTCCAGGTGCGCCGGCATACCTTGCCGGTCCAGCCCGCGCAGCGCATCAGCTTCCTGGTCACGGCGGACGCCCTGGGCCGTTGGGCATGGCATTGCCACCTGATGCTGCACATGGACGCGGGCATGTTCCGCGAGGCGGTGGTGGCATGATGCCGGCCCCCGACACCCGTTCGAGTTCGATCATGATCCGACACGCAAGGACCGCACTGGCGGCAGCGCTGGCCGTCGCCGGTATCGGGATGGCTTCGGCGCAGGAGCGCCCGGGTCCGGACGCAGGGCAGTCCCCCGACGGGCCGGCCGCCGCGCAGGCCACGCCGCAGGGCGGGCACGATGCGATGCCCGGCATGGACCACAGCGCCCACGGCGCCATGCCGGGGATGGACCACGGCACCATGCCTATGGACCACGGCGCCATGCCGGGCATGGATCACGGCAGCATGAACATGCAAGGCGGCTCGGCGCCGGCCGACGCCCGGGACCCCGACGCGTACTCCAACGGCTACCGCCTCGGCACCGGCCCCTACGCGCTGGGCGACACGCGCCACCTGATGATGGCCGACGAGCACAAGTTCGCTTCGGTATTGGTGGAGCGCCTGGAATGGGCGCACGGCAACGGCACGAACGCCACCGCATACGACGCCCAGGCCTGGTTCGGCACGAGCTACGACAAGCTGGTCATCAAGGCCGAGGGCGACATTCACAAAGGCCGCGTCGAAGAGACCCGCACCGAGCTGCTGTGGGGCCACGCGATCGCGCCGTTCTGGGACACCCAGCTCGGCCTGCGCAACGATGCGGGCACCGGCCGGCCGGGCCGCAACTGGGCCGCGTTCGGGGTGCAGGGGCTGGCGCCGTACTGGTTCCACCTCGAGGCGACGGCCTACGTTGGCGACAGCGGCCGCACGGCGCTGCGGCTCTCCAGCGAGTACGAACTGCTGCTGACCCAGCGGCTGATCTTGCAGCCCCGGCTGGAGGCCAGCTTCTACGGCAAGCGCGATCCGGCCTTGGAGATCGGCAGCGGGCTCTCCAGCGGCACGCTCGGACTGCGCCTGCGCTACGAATTCAGCCGCCAGTTCGCGCCCTATGTCGGCATCGAGCGCAACCAGGCGTTCGGCGGCACCGCCAACCTGATCGAGGCGGCGGGCGGACGCCGCGGCGAGACACGGGTTGTCGCGGGCGTACGCTTCTGGTTCTAGGGGCTGGTCACACTACCTGGTTCTATCGACGATAGGAGTGAAGTTGATGAGAGGACGAACATGACATCCAGTTTGTCAAATCTGGTTTCTCCGCCAGCAAATGCAGTGTCGGCTGATTGGTTGCCCCGGGGATTTGGAGTAATTCGCAATGATTTGTAAGGCTGTAGCCGCCCGCATGGGCTGAAACAGCGAACGTAGCGTAGACGCGTATCTAGAAAGTCAGTTTCTATGCGGAATTGAAGAAAGACCGGCTATCCGTCGGGGTAGCCGGTGAGCGAGAGATTTCTTAATACTGCGGTGCCATCTCCCTCGCTCTGGCACCGGCCAGTTTGGCAGCTACCGATGCCGACGTTTTGCTCCAGTTGAGCAACATCTCTTTTGGCTTCCCTTGCGTCAAATTTGCAGTTGCCCCCTGACGGCAAAGCGTAGGGGGAACTTCAGCAGCGAAGTGCTGGCAAAGCACTTCGCTGTTGGTTTAACGCCAGTTCGCGGATAGCGTGGGCTGTAGTTGCGCCTGGTAATCGGGCGGCAGGGTCGTGGTTCCCGCCGATGGCGGGCTGAACGAAGCCATCGCTTGCACCAGAGCATCAACCTGGCCGTCTGCCAGGGTTTTGCCATCTGCGGCCGTGATCTGTTGTACGTGGTTGCTCGTCGCGGTGTACCAGCCCGAGATGGATACTTGGGTGGAGGTGCCGATGACGCTCACCAGTAGATCGTTGCCGACATGCTGGAACCACAGCTGATCGCTGTTGGCGCCGTCGAACTGCAGCGTACTGGAGTTCGCAGTGCCGCCGGTACGGTTCACAACAGTGTCACTTGCTGCGCTAGCCTGGATCTCATAGAGATTGCTGCCGCTGGTACTACCGACCATCGTGTCATTGCCAACACCGGCGACCAGCGTGCTGTTGCCGTTCCCGCCGACGAGCGTTTCGTTGCCTGCACCGCCGATCAGGATGTTGTTGCCCCAGCCGCCGCTGAACGTGCCATCGCCACTGCCGCGAATCGTGTTCGCGCTGGCGGCCAGTTGCGCAATGGACATCTGGGTGCCATCGGCAAACTGGACCGACCGCATGCCGACGTCGCCGCCCCACACCTGTTGGCGCAGGAAGTAGTCGTGCAGGCGGACGACATCGCCGTTGCCGAAGTCGAGCACCATCGTGTTGCCGTCCTGGCGCAGGACCAGATCGCTGCGGTTGTAGTTGGTCAACTGCAGTACGTTGTTCTGGCCGCCGCTGGTCTCCATCTCGGCGATCCCATCGCCCCGCGCGAAAACGTAGGTGGCAGCGCCGGCAAAGCCGGTGATATAGCTGTACCCGACGCCGGCCACGATGGTATCGGCGCTGTTGTTGGTGCCGCCCTGGATCGTTTCATTGCCGGTCCCGCCATAGATCTTGACGGGTGTCGAGAGCGGTAGCCTGAACGTCTGGTTGCCGTTGGCCAGATGCAGGCCCAGGGTACTCATCAGGCTTGCCATCGAGGCCTGGGTGCCATCGGCAAACAGGACGGAGGCCAGGTCGGACCTGCCGGCGTTGTTCTGCGCGTGCAGGAAGAAGTCGGTCAGCTTGACGGTATCCCCGCCACCGAAATCAAGGATCAGGTTGTTGCCATCCTGGCGCAGCGTCTGCAGATTGCTCTGGTTGTAGCCGGTCAACTGCAGCACGTTCTGCGAGCTGCTCTGCACGCGGCTGCTATCGATCGCGGTCGCGCCGTCACCTTGAGCGTAGACATAGGTGTTGTTCCCGCTGCCAGCCTGGAGCAGGTCGTTGCCGACACCGGCGACCAGCGTGTTGTTGCCGTTCCCGCCGACGAGCGTTTCGTTGCCCGCGCCACCGATCAGGATGTTGTCGCCCCAGCCGCCGCTGAACGTGCCATCGCCACTGCCGCGAATCGTGTTCGCGCTGGCGGCCAGTTGCGCAATCGACATCTGGGTGCCATCGGCAAACTGGACCGACCGCATGCCGACGTCG
The DNA here is from genome assembly GCF_024925465.1 of Ralstonia pseudosolanacearum. NCBI lineage: Bacteria > Pseudomonadati > Pseudomonadota > Betaproteobacteria > Burkholderiales > Burkholderiaceae > Ralstonia > Ralstonia pseudosolanacearum. The sequence continues at coordinate 1,692,165 of NZ_CP103851.1, forward strand.
CCGCCCCACACCTGTTGGCGCAGGAAGTAGTCGTGCAGGCGGACGACATCGCCGTTGCCGAAGTCGAGCACCATCGTGTTGCCGTCCTGGTGCAGGACCAGATCGCTGCGGTTGTAGTTGGTCAGCTGCAGTACGTTGTTTTGGCCGCCGCTGGTCTCCATCTCGGCGATCCCGTCGCCCCGCGCGAAAACGTAGGTGGCAGCGCCGGCAAAGCCGGTGATATAGCTGTACCCGACGCCGGCCACGATGGTATCGGCGCTGTTGTTGGTGCCGCCCTGGATCGTTTCATTGCCGGTCCCGCCATAGATCTTGACCGGAGTCGAGAGCGGTAGCCTGAACGTCTGGTTGCCATTGGCCAGATGCAGGCCCAGGGTACTCATCAGGCTCGCCATCGAGGCCTGGGTGCCATCGGCAAACAGGACGGAGGCCAGGTCGGACCTGCCGGCGTTGTTCTGCGCGTGCAGGAAGAAGTCGGTCAGCTTGACGGTATCCCCGCCACCGAAATCAAGGATCAGGTTGTTGCCATCCTGGCGCAGCGTCTGCAGATTGCTCTGGTTGTAGCCGGTCAACTGCAGCACGTTCTGCGAGCTGCTCTGCACGCGGCTGCTATCGATCGCGGTCGCGCCGTCACCTTGAGCGTAGACATAGGTGTTGTTTCCGCTGCCAGCCTGGAGCAGGTCGTTGCCGACACCGGCAACCAGCGTGCTGTTGCCGTTCCCGCCGACGAGCGTTTCGTTGCCCGCGCCACCGATCAGGATGTTGTTGCCCCAGCCGCCGCTGACCGTGCCATCGCCACTGCCGTGGATCGTGTTCGCGCTGGCGGCCAGTTGCGCAATCGACATCTGGGTGCCATCGGCAAACTGGACCGACCGCATGCCGACGTCGCCGCCCCACACCTGTTGGCGCAGGAAGTAGTCGTGCAGGCGGACGACATCGCCGTTGCCGAAGTCGAGCACCATCGTGTTGCCGTCCTGGCGCAGGACCAGATCGCTGCGGTTGTAGTTGGTCAGCTGCAGTACGTTGTTCTGGCCGCCGCTGGTCTCCATTTCGGCCACACCATCACCGCGAGCGTACACATAGGTATCCGCGCCAGTCTGACCGAACATGTAGGTGTACCCAATACCGGCAACCAGCGTGTCGTTACCCTTGCCGCTAATTAACGTGTCGTTACCCGTGGTGGCAATGAGGATGCTGCCTCCGTTTTCGTCGCGCACGGTCAAATTATCAGTGTCCGTCAGGATTATTCCATCCCCCGCGGTGCTGAGCATATTAAATATATGGCCGGCGTAATTCGTCTCTATGCCATCATTGAATCGATTCAAAAAATTCTGCCATTGGCCATCGTGTTGGAGTTGTATTGACCACTGCTTGAGCTTGGTCGTCGGGTTGTAACCGACCAAATTGAAAAATCCACTTCCTGACGCCGTTAATTCTGCCAAGTCAACCATTGCATCAACTTGGTTGGTTGAGAATTTATTATCTAGTAAATTATTTAGCTTGCTAAAATTAAATCCGGCCCCTACAGCTCCTGATGGATCGGAATTCAACTCAATAGAACTTAGATAGGGTTTCAGTCTGGTTTGTAAAGCTAACCCTTGATAAAGACTTCTCTCCAGGGCCTGGTAACTTTGCATCAGATCGGCTACCTGACTTTCACTAACCTCAATCGAATATGTTGGGCTAAAAAATATGCTGCCTGAGCTTCCACTACCAGACCCGTTGCCAGGGTTGTAACTGAGGAAAGCGCGATTGTGCCCCCACAACGTACCGCTGCTGGCCGGATCATAGAGTAGCTGGCCATTGAATTTTTCCAGAACCTCAACTATGCCAACCATTCTGCGATAGGCATCTGTCCAGTTGGATGGGTCGCCGGGATTTAATTGCTCGTTAGTATTTGCGTACTGTTGGATTCCGTCAAATTGGTAGAAATAGCAGGGGTCCGAATAGCCCCATTTGTTTCTTTCCATTAATGCTTGAAATTTACTCGTTGCAGACCAGGATTCCAGGAGCTGCGGCAGCATGGATATCTGTTCTGATCGATTATTCAAGGTGCTGTACGTCTGAAGCACATCGTTAAACGAACTAGATAGCTGTGCTGCCGTGCGTGTGTCATATACGGCACCGCTGCCTCTCATTACCGGAGCAGTAGCGGATGTGATCGATGTCGAATCACTTGAAATATTGGGTGCGGCGAGTTTTTGATAGAAGGGATTGCCAGTCAAATTAATCGCGCCGATCGTCGTCTGGTGGCCATCAGCCCAGGTTATTGAGGCATAAGACGATTCGGTATTGACCTCGATGCCCGTGCCACCAGTAGCTTTCCAAATCGGATTTTCATTCAACGAAATACTTGTAATTCCCAACTGCTGTAGCGTGAGCATTTGACCCGCTGGCATGTTGGGATTAGAGCTGCCGGTCGAGGGCGCCCCTACCCACACCCGCAAATTTGCAAATTCAGGGTCCTTCCCGTCGATAATGCCATCGCCATTGCTATCCAATAGCGCTAACGCTTGAAATCCATCTGTCGCATATTTCCCGTTTGGCAACAGGGAGGCCGCACCGAACAGCTGAGTCTCACTTGTAAGCGTTGTAGTACCAGCAGGGGCGTACATCAGCCAACCAGTACCTTGATCGATCCATCCGGAAGAAATGGTATTCCCCGAGCCAGTGGTGTCAAACATGACTCCAGACTGGCTGGCTCCAACCGTCTTAATTCCATCACCAGTCAAATCAATGGCAAGGGGATCGGACCCACTGTTAAATAGTGATTTTCTGAAGCAGTAGTTTACCCAATCACTTATCGGGGGACGAAGTGCACTCTTTTCAATCAGGTCTGCCACGATATTCGTTACCGTGTCGACGTTAATTTCAGTAAAGACAGAGTTGGTAATGCCGATGATCTGGTTGGGGTCGGTATTGTGTCGTAAATAGGCGTATTCTAGAAAATCGCTTTTTATATCAATTCCCGCGGCGAGGAGCTGTTGGGTCACGCCATACAAATTCCCTCCAGGCATGTAGGCTAATGCAATTTGTCCATCATCATAACCGGAGTGCCATTTTTCCAAGTCGGCATACATTATTCTAATCTGGGCGTCGACATTGCTACGTGCATCACTTGTAGAGAGTGTCGCCAATGGGTCACCCGGATTTTTGTTTTGGAAAGATTGCCAAGCGGATGACCACGTTCCGTTAATATACTGAAACAACCCATAGGCGCTTGTGTTCGATTTTTGTGCTGTTGAGTTGAATGCCGACTCCGCATTGGCGATATTAACTGCGGCCTCAATTACCTCTGTTGATGCTCCAATCTGTAATCCCGTAAGGACGATTTTTTCAACGACCGTCTTCTGCCCGGGCGTGAGGTTGGTCATGGTTACAGCCATTTTTTCCCCAAAATAATATAAAAATAAATATTTTTAATGAAATTTGTATTATTTTTTTTGTTTTATTGCTCTTCGAAAATCAAAGTATCCAGAATCAATTTTTTTATTGTTCGCATAGATTTGCCAATAATACTTTCCTCCGGAGGCGCAGTTCATGCTGGCTGGCAAACCATTAGAGATGTCATGAAAATCATCGGGGAACACGACTGCGGCTGAGTCCGGATTTCTTTTCTGAGCAGTTTTTGCCGCTTCGTAGGCTCGTCCCCCTTCTGTTGTTACAAGGTAGCGTGCCGAGTATTCGTCCTGCGAGTCTAATTTGTCCCAGGCACTCATTTTCAACTGGAGGCATGCTGTGGTTATCCATATTGGTTCGGCAATGGATGCTTTAATTGAAAGCGCTAGGATTGGGATAAGAATTAAGGTTTTCATAGATTAAATTTTTGAGCGTTGTGGGTTTAAATAAATTGATGATGGTAAGTTATAAATCCGGAGGCCGGTGATCGCCGTGTCGGTTGGCTTGTCTCACAGATCAATAGAGGGGTAGCACAAGATATCCGTCTGGCGAGGCAGGCATTTATCAATTAGGTCGTATTTTTTTATCACTGTTTCGCGTGCTGATCGTCGAATTTTTATAAAATCACTAGGGTTTTTCAAGGTTTCAGAAATTAAGTGTTCACGAAAAATTGATTTGAAATTTGGAGCCGTAGCCGGATAGGAGTTCGGCTAGTTCAGCGTCGATGGTGTCGCGTGTCCAGTTGACGAAGCGACGCCAGTGATATTTGAAGTGCTTCCAGACGATCTCGATCATGTTCAGTTCGGGGCTGTAGGGCGGCAGAAAGAACAGGAGCGCTTTGTGTTCCCTGAACCAGCGGTCGCGGGTTTCCTCGCTGATGCTGTGATGAATGGCTGCGTTGTCGAGGACGATGATGGTGGGTCGGCTGTCGTCTTGCCGAATCAGCGCATCGAGAAACTGCTCGACATCGGGGCCTTTGATGCTGTGCGCATGCGCGGCGTGAATCAGGCTGTTCTGCCCGTAGTCGAACGCACCGAGCACAGAACGTCGGCAGTGGCTGTGCGGTTCAACACAATGGGGCAGCCCTCGTGGTGACCATGCGCGCTGCACAACGGGCGAAGCTGCAAAGCCAGCCTCATCGAGATAGAGGAGCCGGATGGCCTGGTCGCGCGCGGCCTGCTGGAGCTTGCCGAGCACGTCTGCTTTCACAGCGAACTCCTCTTCGCACCGTTTTTTTTGAGCGAGTAGCGGTTGCGCTTGAAAGAGAAGCCTTCGCGCTTGAGCGCCGCGCCCAGTGTCTCGATCTGACATGGCAGCGGTTGCCCATGAACTTCCTGCACGCGCTGCGCGATCTGCGCCAGTGTCAGAGATTCGGCGCGCGCAGCGTCGACCGCCGTGGCGACCATGTTCTCGGGCAGCGACCTGGGGCGGCCGCCGCCGTGACCGCTCAACAAGCCGCACACGCCGTATTCGTTCCAGGCACGCACCCAGTTGTAGGGCGACTGCACGCTAACGCCCAACCGGCCCGCGACCTTGGGGGCCGACAAACCGTCGCCGAGCATGACCATCCCCGCTGCGCGCGTGCGGATGTCGCGGTGCCGGTGATTCAGGCTCAATTGCTCCAACGTCAGCTTCTCCACTTCGCTCAACTCGACCACGCATCGCATCGGTATGCAGACCTCATCGGATTGCCTGCATGCTCAACGCCTCAACTTCTAATCCGTTTACACAGAACACTTAGGGATGCTCTGAACAATGCGTCCGCGCCCGTGCTAGGAGGAGAACTCGCCAGCGCGTGCGCATGGTTGGGGTCAATTCATCGCGGCTTGGCCATGCTTTCGCACATGCCGGCAAACATGATTCGTCCCTCAAGGACATGAATTCGCGCTGCCGGCGCGCTCATGCGGTCGCTCCATGCAACTTGCCGCGCACCATCCACAGATTGGAAAGCGCGAACAAGGTCATGAGCTGCGCGGTGTTCTTCCTCAACCCCCGGTAGCGGACCTTGGCGTAACCGAACTGCCTCTTGATCACCCGGAACGGATGCTCGACCTTGGCCCGGATGCTGGCCTTGGCGTGCTCGATTTGGTCAATCAACCCGTCCAGCGGGCGGTCCTTGCTCAACGCCCGGCGCTTGCCGGGCTTCATTGCCACATGCCACCTCACGCCAGCCCTGGCATCCGGGCGCTTGTGTGCCCCTGATAGCCCGCGTCGCCAAAGGCATCGGTTTCCTCACCGTGCAACAGGCTGTTGGCTTCGACCACGTCGTTCACGTTGCCCGCCGTGCCCCGCACTGTGTGCACCAGCCCAGATTCGGCGTCCACACCGATATGCGCCTTCATGCCGAAGTACCACTGGTTGCCTTTCTTGCTCTGATGCATCTCTGGATCGCGTTCGCCCGATGCATTCTTGGTCGAGCTCGGTGCGCTGATCAGCGTGGCATCCACCACCGTGCCGGCCTTGAGCATCAGCCCCTTGCCGCGCAGCATCTCGTTGACCAGCGCCAGCATCTCGGCCGCCAGCTTGTGCTTCTCCAGCAGATGACGGAAGCGCAGAATCGTGCTCTCGTCGGGCAGCCGCGTGGTCCAGTTGTCCAGCCCCGCAAACTCGCGGTACAGCGGCACGTCGTGCAGCGCCTCTTCCATCGCCGGGTCAGACAGGCCGAACCACTGTTGCAGAAAGTGGATGCGCAGCATCGTCTCCACGGCAAACGGCGGCCGACCGCGCTTGCCTTCGGGCGCGTAGGGCGCGATCAGCATCACCAGATCGGCCCATGGCACCACACGGGCCATCTCTTCCAGAAACTCACGCTTGCGCGTGCGTTTGGTCGACAAGTTCAGTCCAAGGTCGGCTTGTTTCATGGCCTACATGCTCGCTTGCACTGCTCACTCTTGCAAGCACATCTGCGAGGGATTTGTGCAGAGATTCCTTAGCGTGTGATGCAGGCCTCGACTCGTAAGGCGCGCAGGGGCAGGGAGACTGCAATCCGTGCTTGCGGGCGACGGCGATGTCACGTTGATCAGAGTGTGCTCGATTTCGACCTCGCTCAATGGCACGTACGTAGCCCGCTGCCAGACAGCAGCGCACAGCCATCGGAAAAAGCTTATATACACGGCATGGTATCAACCTATTGATCTTTACCTAAATCATGACAACCGATCGTCCGTAGGCGCGTTATATGGTCAGCACCGTGTATGGAGGATCGGTTCATGACCAAGATGGACGAAGCGACGCGCAAACGGGTACGTGCCGGACGCTTGATGCTTGCGGGCAAGACGCCGGCCGAAGCGGCGAAGGCGGTGGGTGTGGCACGGCAAACCGCGTACACCTGGAAAGCCCGGCTCAACGAAGGCGGCATTGACGCATTGCGGACAATGAACGTAGGTCGTGCAGCCCAACTGGATGCGTGCCAGCTCGAAGGCTTGCGCGTGGCACTGCTGCAAGGTGCGCTGGCGCACGGCTTCGGCACCGAGCTGTGGACCCTCAAGCGCGTGCGCATGCTCATCGAACGACTGTATGGCGTCACCTTCAGCGAGGTGCATGTCTGGCGGCTGCTGGGTGCGTTGGGCTTCAGCCCGCAAAAGCCTGAGCGCCGGGCCATCGAACGCGACGAAGACGCGGTACAGCGCTTCAAGCGCAAGACTTGGCCCGCGCTAAAAAAAAGTGTGCCGCCGAGCGACGGCTAATCGTCTTCATTGACGACGAGTCGGGCCTGTCGGAGCGGCCCACGCGCGTGCGCACCTGGGCGCCCAAGGGCTGCACGCCGGTCATCCAGTTCCACTTCAACTGGAAGCACGTCTCGGTCATCGCCGGCCTCACGCGCACGAACTTCGTGTTTCGACTGCACGACGGCGCGATCAAGAGTGCGCAGATCATCGAGTTCCTCAAGGCGCTGCGTGCGCAGCTCAAGCGCAAGTTGCTGATCGTGTGGGACGGCGCGCCACAGCACAAGAGCCGCGTTGTGCGCGAGTACCTCGACAGTACGCGAGGCGCCGTACAGATGGCGCTGCTGCCCAGCTATTCCCCAGACCTCAACCCGGTCGAATACCTGTGGGCCTGGCTCAAGCGGCACGCGTTGGCCAACTTCTGTCCCGATACCCTCGCCGAACTCAAACACACCGCCCGCCGCAAGCTCAAGAGCGGCCAGAAACGCCCATCGATCATCGCCGCGTGCTGGAAGCAGGCTGAGTTGTGGTGATGTCATGGGTTATGTAATTCTCAATAGTTTTCGGGCCGATGTTGAGCAGGACATTGTCGCTGTTTCCCGCGGGTGATACGTGGAGCCCGTGGAAATGCATGTTGATCGTGTTGAAGCAGCCTGGTGTCCCGCCCGCCGGATCGCGGCCGCCGGGGCAACTCGGGTCGATTTTATCCAGCCGATTGTCAAGATTCACGCGCAGCGTATTGCTGGGGTTCACCTCAAGCAGTGGACCAGAAAGACAGCAGCCATACGACCGAAGCCTGACGCGATCCTTCGCTCCGTCAGGATTTCCAGGGTTGTAGATCTCGTTTTCTCGCTTTTCGACCTGCAAGTTCAGCGTGACGGTCTGCCCATCACGCGTGACATCGCCTGAAGGATTGCACGCTGTCCCGAGAGGCCGCTTCTCGACTGCCGCCAGCGTTTGCAACTGGCCCTTCTCGACAAGCTTTGGCGGAGGCAGAAAAGGCCGCGCGGCGAATTGGGCCAACGCAGACTCGTTGACCACGAGCATCGCAACTGCCCATGCAGCGATGCAGGCTGTTTTCAGTGTGCATCCCCCAGAGACGCCGCCATGAGCGACGTCATTTCCCATTTTATAAAGGGGGATTCTAGGAATCACCCAACGGTACTGCAGCGAGAGATGTGCTGAAATAAATTTATACCTGCAATAGAACGCGTTGTGCGCTTGTGTGGTGCAAATCGGGGGAGTCGCTCCGACATTGGATCAAACGTCGCCATCAACTTCAGTAGCACCCTCGGCCGCTGTTTGGCAAGCATCACGGTTGTAGTTATGCCTCAACTCTCTATATCTTCTGGTTTCACTAATTCCAAAAATCTGATTTAAGTTAGTCTAGATAGAGATCAATTCACCTATTGTCGGCCTCCCTATAAACTGGATTGACACCCGTAAGTTGTGATCTACAGTTGATCGGAATGTCGCTACAGGTACTCGTTGGATTTTTGTTTGCCGCTGAAGAGACATCTTCAAGCATTTGTCACATCGGGTAAGTAAGTCGCCCGTCGTCAAATTCGTCGTATTGAATGAACAGCCGTTGCCTGTCGGTCCATCGTGGCTCCGGCGGCGGCCGTGCATTTTTCCAAGGCGAGCGAACTGAGGTCAGCGCGGGGGGCGCAATGTCAGCGCGGGGGGCGCAATGAGCCAGATCTACTATTTTGCCTATGGATCGAACATGAGCCGCTCCCGGCTCACTGAGCGATTGTCCCGCTACGGCGAGACACTGCTCGAGCGGCGACGAGGAGTGCTGGATGGTTATCGGCTCGCGTTCAACAAAGTCTCTTCGAAGCTAGACTGGGTCGGCTTCGCGAATATCGTGGCGGCAGCCGGTGCATGTGTCGAAGGTACGCTCAATGCGATGCATCCGCGCGCGCTCGACGCGCTTGACGCAATCGAACTCGTACCGCATCACTATCGACGCGCGAGCGTGCTGGTGGTCGATGCGACCACAGGTACGCTGATACCCGCATTCACGTACGTCGCGAACCCCGACATGGTTCGCCCAAACCTGAAGCCAACGCGCGACTATCTTGCACACCTCCTTGCGGCGGACGACGTACTCCCGGTGACTTATCTCGATGACGTGCGTGCAGTGGAGTGCTGGGCATGAACGCTGCAGGCGCACCATCGGCAGCCGAGAGGCCCGCATCTTATCAACCTGCGTTATTGGAGCCACATTGGCAGCAGGCATGGCAGAACGCACGGGTTTTTGAGTCGAATCGGCACTGCGGGCGGCCGAAGTGGTTTGTCCTCGAGTTGCCACCATTCGCGACAGGGCGTCTGCACCTCGGTCACGCAAGGAATTACGTGCTCGCCGACGCAGGCGCGCGGTTCAAGCGCATGCAGGGTTACGACGTGTTGTACACGAGCGGGTTCGACACTTTCGGGCTGCCAACCGAACTAGCTGCGCGTGCCGCGGGTTGCTTGCCCGGAGATCTCGCGAGCCGCTGCTGCGACGAGATGGGCGAGCAGTTTGTCCGTCTCGGTCTGGGCCACGACCGCCGGCGCATCGACCAATACCATACACCGGAGTTCTACCGTTGGGTGCAGTGGGTGTTCGTGCGGCTCTTCGAGGCAGGCCATTGCTTTCGGCGCGATGCGCCCGCCGCGTGGTGTGCGCAATGCGAAGTGACGCTCGCCGCAAGCCTCGTCGAAAATGGCCGCTGCTGGCGCTGCAAGGGCGAAGTGCAGACCCAGGTGCGACCTCAGTGGTTCGTGCGCGAGTCGACGTTCGCCGACGAGATGCTCGATGGCCTCGACCGGCTTAACGGGTGGCCCCACGATGTGAAGGCGATTCATCGCGACTGGATCGGTCGCCACGACGGCCTTCAATTGAGCCTGCCGTTGCGCGGGCGTACCGATCGACTGTCGCTGCTGCTGGAGGATGCCACGTGGGCGACCGATCTGTGCTTCGTCTTGGTGGGCCGCCAGCACCCGATTGCGGCGGCGGCGAGGCTCCCGCCCGGCGAGACAGTCGTGCTGCCCGATGTCGCACAGGCGGCCGGAAAATCCGGAGTCGTTGATCTTCCCATCGTCGTCGAAGACGCTGCGCACGACTGCGCTCGCCCCGGCCGGCCGGGCGAGGTCGATGAGGACCGTGCGCTGGCGCAGCGGCATGGGATTGCATGGTCGTCACACAACGCCAGCAGTGCCATCGACCGGTGCGATGCGCAAGCGCTGCTGGCCGCCGGGCAGGCGAGCCGCGTGGTCCACTACAGAATCCAGGACTGGAACATCGCGCGCAACCGTTATTGGGGGCCGCCGGTTCCGATCGTCCACTGTGCGGATTGCGGGCTCGTCGCGGTACCAGAGGACGAACTACCCGTGTTGTTGCCCGACGATGTGGACCTGCAGCAGCCGGGCAATCCGCTGGAGCGCCACGTCGGGTTTCGGAATGTCGCATGTCCACGCTGCAACCGGCCCGCGCTGCGCGACCCCGAAACACTGGAAGCTTATTCAAGTCCGTGGTGGTACCACTGGCTGTGTAGGAGTCTCGGTGCCGAATATCCGTTCAGCCGTGAAGACGCGCAGGCGTGGCTGCCGGTCGATCTGATGATCGGCGGAGCGGACCAGGTGCGAAGCTGCTTCTTCCACGTGCGGATGATCGCCTGCGCGTTGCGACGGATGGGCATCGCCGACATCGAAGAGCCCGTGACCACGCTGCTGGCGCTTGGCATGGTCAAGCAGGACAATCGCAAGATGAGCAAGAGTGCCGGCAACGCGGTGGACTTGCAATCGATCATCGCGCGATACGGCGCCGACGCGCTGCGTCTGGCGATCATCGGCGCTGCCGCGCCCGAGCGGGATTTCAATTGGTCGGAAGAGCTTGTGCGTCGTGAGCATGCATTCCTCACGCGACTGTGGCAATTCGTCGACAACGTTGGCGAGTTAATCGGCGATCGCGATCGTACGTCCGATGGTGCCGTTCCCGCCTGCGCCGATAAGGCCGCCCCGGGCGGCGCGCTCGAAAGACTCGGCAAACGCATGGAAGGCTGGCTCGCAACGGGGGGATACCGGATGACCTCGGACCTGCAGCGGCACGACTATCACTTGGCGCTGAAGAACCTGAAATTTCTGTTCGGCCGCCTACAGACGTTCGACGCAGCACTGCGCAAGCATCAGTCACCGCGCGCGCAGGACATCGCGACACTGACCGACGCGACCCGCTCGATGGTGCTGTACTTGGGTCCATTCGCGCCGCACATCGCCGAAGCGCTGTGGCAAACATTGGGCGGGGAGAGCATGGTCGCGTGCGCCACGTGGCCGGCGGAGCCGGACAGGGCGCTGGAATCCGGCAGCGAACTGGAGGCTGTGGCATGAACTTTACCGGTCCCATCTTCGATCTCGTGGACGGCGTGCTGCACGATGAACCCGACTACCACGGCTTTCGCGCCGGCACGCGCACGCGCGCGGAGTTCTCCGACTTTCTAGAACGTACCCGTGGCAAGCTGGTGAGCCGTGGAGTGCCGGCGAACGACGTGCATTTTGCGAAGCGCTACCCCGTCTCGTTCGATGGGGTGATCGCACACGCCTTCGATACGCTCGCGCCGACCGGCCTTACTGTGCCGCGCGACTTTGCACATATCAGCGCACAAGTCGCGGCGAACATCGGCAGCGATTTCGATCATGGCGGGTTCGGCACCTACATCTACCCGGAGGAGGGACGCCTGCTGCTCGCGATCGCGCTGGCTGCGCGACCGGCGAGGACCGTGTTTCTCGGCAGCTACTACGGATATTGGGCGGCGTGGGCGATGCCGGCGATTGCCGCGTGCGGCGGCAGCGCCGTGCTCGTGGATCCCGATCCTGTTGTGGCCGCTGTCTCGCGCAGCAGCCTCGAGCGGCTCTATCCGGACGCTCGCGTCGAAGTGGTGAACGCGACTGGTGAGCAGTACCTGTCGAGTGCCGCCGGGCCGTTCGACCTCGTCGTGCTCGACGCGGAACTTCCGCGCGATCACGCGGACCTGACGCGACGCGGAAAGGGCGTCTACGCGCATCTGCTGCGCGCGGTACTGCCGCATCTTGCCGAGCATTCGCTGCTGGTCTGCCACAACATCCTCTTTCGCGACCATTCTGGCTGTGCGTTTTTCGACGACGTGATCGCCCGCAATCACGATGAGATGGGTGCGTTCCATACACTGCTCTCCGCCGAGTATGACTTCTTCGTCGAGCTTCCGACCACCGAAGGGGTCGGCGTAGGTTTCCGATCGTCATCGCGGAGCCCAGCGTGACCACCGCCGACTACTGCTCTCCGTTTCACGACTGGCACGAAGCAGCCGCAGTGCGCTCGATGGCGCCCGACGCCTGGCTTGTCGGTCCGCCTGGTGCCTGGATGGCCGACGACGAGGGCAGCGTGCTCGCCCATCCCGCGCTCGACGGCGAGCGCCGCAACCGGGCGGCTGCGGGCCTGCTAGTCGCGCACCTTGGTTTTACCGTCGCGCTCGAGAACGAGCTGATTTCGCCGGTTGCCCGCGATATCGCGGCACGCCGCCTCGATGCGACCTACGAAGACGGGGTGGTGGTCGACGCACTACGCGTGCAATGCGACGAGGCCTATCATGCAGTCCTCGCGCAAGAACTAGTGGCGCAGGTTACCGCGATGACGGGTGTGGGCCGCCCACGGTGCGCGCACGGTTTCCTGCTGCACGTCGATCGGCTTGTCTCGTCCGTTCCGCGGGTCAACGCCGCACTACTGCGTTTCAGCGCCGCCGTAGTCGCCGAAACACTGATCACTAAGGCGCTACGCGACGACTGGCTCGACGATGGTCTGCAACACGACGTGCGCGTCTTTCTTCACCACCATTACGCCGATGAGGCCCGGCACAGCGCGTATTTTGCTCGGCTGTTGAGATTGGCGTGGCCGCAATGGCCTTCCGGCATTCGCGAAGCCATCCGGCCGCTATGGTCCGGCCTGATCGACGCGTTTCTAGCGCCGGACGCGTTCGTCGTGCGCGACGTGCTGAAAGACGTCGGGCTGCGCGCAGACGAGATCGCGCGCGTGATGTCGGAGACCGCGCGCCCGAAGGACGCTGCCCGACGCCGTCACCTATCTGCGCGACACACGCTGCACGCGTTGCGTAGCGCCGGTGCGCTGGAAGAACACGGATCGATCCCTGCCATCGGGTTGGGGGAAGCATGAACACGGCCGATATGCACGCGCCCCGGTGCTTTGTGTTCGGTCGCGGCGATGTGCCCATCGCGTTCATCGGCGGCGGTCTGATCCTCGACAGCGGTGAAGCGGAGAACACGTTTATGTTCCGCTGCCAGGATCGTTTTCTCGTCTATACCAGCCTGCAAGGGTGGGCCAGTATCGTGCTGGTGCTCGACGAAGATCAGCGCCGACATTACGAACGCCTGCTCGCAACGCTCGACGCACGCCTGCAGCACCTCGCCGAGGTGCACGGCGTCTCCCCTCCGCGGTTGCCGACGCCGCTTTACGTCCAATGCGATCTGAGGACACTGTCGCTCGTGGCGACGGAATCGCTCGCAACTGTCGCCGACGTGCTGGCAAAGCGACGCGAGCGCGTGTTTTTCCTCACGAACCAGGTCTCGCCGACCACGTCGCGTCTGCTGCGCGAGTTGACCGGACTATTGCGTGCCCTCGACGTTCGCGTTGAATTCGACGCCGCAGCGTGTGAGCAGGTCTCCACGCTCGCGCTCGAGTGGCACAACAAGGCGCGTTTCATGGCCTTTCAACGCGACGCGCCAATGAGTGGCGGGCCGCCGCAACCGCCAACCATGGTCCTCGCGCCGGATGCGTTCATCGGTACACAAAGCTGGCGCGAACTGGCGAGCAACTTTGCGCGACACGGCGATCTGGCCACGCCACCCTCTGAGCTGTTCCTGAAATCGTCGCAAGACTCGAGCGGCAACGTGTCGGCGGTCCTTTCGGAAGCTGCGTACCCGGAACACACTGCCGTTTTTGCGGCCGAGGTCAGGCGTTGGCTGCTCGCGGACGGCTTCGACGATGAGCGGTTCGTGCAGGAACTGCGCGAGGAGTGTGCATTGCCTCCATCGTGGGAACACGTCCGGCTCGACGACAGCACGCTCGCGGCGCTTCGGCGTGAGCAGGCGCAGCGTCGGACCCACCTGCCGCTGATTGTGCAGCCGGTCCTACGTCCGCCGGCAGGTGGTTCGGACCGCCCGGCGAGCCTCGGTGTCAGCCTCTTTGTTGAAGATGGCAGTCGCCCGCATGTCGTCGCCATCGCCACGCAGCTGTACCGTGATGCACAGCGGCGTCAGTTCATCGGGCTGAGCGTTGATGACCGCCTGTTGCACGACCCCAGCGCACGCGCATTCGCCGAACAGTGCAAAACGATGGCGCAGACGCTGGCCAGGCATGGCTACCGCGGGCCCGTGAACTTCGACGCGTGCCTCGGTCCTGACGACCGGTACTGGTTCGTCGGCGACTGCAATCCACGCTTGACGGCGTTGTATGTGCCGCTTGCCGTCCGCGCGTGGCTTCGCGCGGACGGCGTCCAGGTCAGTTCGGTCATCAGCTTCGGCTATCGCGGAGAACTCGTGATGCAGGATGTATCCCGGTGCATCGACGTGTGGTCTGGCGCAGGGCTGCTTTTTAGCCGGCGACAGCCGCGCGGTATGGTGATTTTGCCCAACCTCGCCCGCCGAAACGGCCACGACGCAGTCGCAGTCAATCTAGATGTCGCGCAGGCAGCGGCAGCGTTCGAGGGCATGCGGAAGCTTGTGCCGCAGGCTGTCCCAGCCCACTTGCAATCGATCTATGGCTGATGCGTCCATCCTCCACATCCGTCCGTTCAGGGCCGGGTTCGGCGCCGAGATCGAAGGTTTCGACGCGGGCGATGCCCTGTCGTCCAACACCGTGCAGGCCATACGCGCCGCGTGGTTGCGCTTCGGTGTGCTGGTCTTCAGTGGCCAGATGCTCGATCCAGTTCGCCTAGTTGCGTTCACCCGGCATTTCGGCGAGCCGGTGATCTACACACGTAGCGAGAATGCATGCGCTGGACATCCGGAAGTCCTCGTGCTATCCAACGTAGTGGTCGACGGTAAGCCCATCGGGGCGCCCATCAGCAGCCGCTACTGGCATAGCGACGGGCATTTCCTGCAGTGTCCGCCGGCCGGCACACTGCTGTACGGAAAGGAGGTCCCACCCGAGGGTGGAGACACGTGCTTCGTCGACATGAGGGCCGCGTATCGCGCGTTGCCCGAGCAATTGCGCACGGAGATAGACGGCCGCACATTTTTGATGGATCGCGTGCAGACACTGCCTTTCCATTACCCCGACCGGCCTGCACCGCCGCCCGACCAGAAGCTCAGATGGCCCGATATGCCGCAGCCCGTCGTGAGAACGCATTCGGAAAGCAAGACCAACGCTCTCTACATCGGAGGAATCGTGCCGTGGCGAATCGTCGGAATGGAGCCTCACCGCAGCGACGCGTTGATGGCGCAGTTGCACGCGATTGCGTTCGACGAGCAGAGGTTCGGCTACCGCCACCGGTGGCGTGCCGGCGATCTGCTGATGTGGGACAACCGCCGTGTTGTCCATCGGGCGACCACATACGACATGGCGCGCCACCGTCGTTTGATGTACCGGACCACGATAGCGGGGGACTTGCCGTTCTATGCACCCGAAAAGGTCGAGGCGGCTGTCGCCTCGTAGACGACGATCGGATACTCGAAATGGTACTCCCTCGCTCTTCGCAGCCAGCTGTAATCGGGTTCGATGAGCCGGAAGTGGGCCGGGTTGTTGAACACGATTCTGAGTCGTCGCGGCCGCTGCCGCAGCGACTGTTCGATATCTGCAAATACCGTCCGGAGGATGTCGCCGTGAAACGGGTTGTAGAAGTAAAGCACCGACGCCGTGTCGGGCAACCGGAAGGATCGCGCGTCGCAGTGGACAAGGTGCACGCGCGCCCGTTCAATATCCGGTACAGCGCGGCTGACATTCGCGTGCGCCGCTCCATGCAGATGGTCGGATACCTCGACGCCAATCACCTCACGAAATGGAAAGCGCGACGCCAGGACGACCACCCGTCCCATTCCAGAGCCATAGTCGACGAACACGTCATCGCCAGTCACGTCGAGGTCGCTCAGCACGCGATGGAATGTGCGGATAGAGCTGGGGTAATAGTCGTGGCACCCGTCCCAGTGCGCGAGCAACGACTCGATCGGAACAAGGCCGCCGCTGTGAATACGCAGGCACCGTTCGAGAACGACATCAATGAGCCGGTCCAGGACGACCCGAAGGGCGAGGACCGGACCGCCGCGGCGCCACGCGTTCGCCAACCGATGGGTGGGTGCAGCCATGTCGTCGATATCCGTTACGCGTTGAGGACGAGACGATGATAGCGCCTCTTAAGTCGTTGTTTTTGCTCGACCCGGACGTGACTTATCTCAATCACGGTGCGTACGGCGCAACGCCGCGTCCGGTCTTCGAGCGCCACGTGCAGTGGCAATATGAGCTTGAGCGCGAACCCGTAGACTTTCTGTCGCGCCGGTCCACCGAGCGACTCGCGCAGTCCCGGGCCATGCTCGCAGAATATGTCGATACGGATCGAGACAACGTCGTGTACGTGAGCAACGGCACGACCGGTGTCAACATCATCGCGCGCAGTCTGCCGCTCGGGCCGGGCGACGAGCTGCTGACCACCGACCACGAGCATGGCGGCATTGACCGGTTGTGGCGTTACACTGCGCAGAAGCGCGGCTTCAAGATCATCCGGCACAAGGTCGCGCTGCCGGTGACGACGCACGCCCAGTTCGTCGACGATTTCTGGGCCAACGTAACGCCGCACACGCGCGCGATTCTGATCAGCCAGATAACGTCGCCGACCGCGCTTGTGTTTCCGGTCGCTGAGATCTGCGCGCGTGCGCGAGCGCGAGGCATTCTCACCATCGTTGATGGCTCACATGTGCCGGGCCAGTTGCCGCTGTCGCTGCGTCGGATGGATCCCGATTTCTACGTCGGCATCCTGCACAAATGGGTGTGTGCGCCGAAAGGGTGTGCGTTCATGTATGCGCGGCCGGACGCGCAGTTGCTAATTGAGCCGCTCGTCGTGAGCTGGGGCTGGGAGCCGAAGAATCCGGGGCCATCCAAGTTCGTCGAGTACCACGAATGGCAGGGTAGTCGGGACATTTCGGCGTTCCTGAGTGTGCCGACCGCACTCGAATTCCAGCGCGAGCATGACTGGGACAGCGTGCGCCGGCGTTGCATCACGCTTGCCGGCGAAGCGCAGAAGGAGGTTGCCGCGCTCACGCGCCAGCCGCTCTACCATCCCCCGGGGGCGCGGGAGTGGCACGGACAGATGGTCTGTGTGCCACTCCCGCCAGATACCGACGACATATGGTTGCTTAACCAGTTGCGCCACGAACACCAGATCGATGTGTCTGTCGATCGATTTGATGCCCGGCCTCGAATACGGATCTCGATCCAGGGCTACAACAGCCCAGATGACGTCGACCGGTTGACTAGCAGCCTCAAACAGCTGCTACGGCTTTGAAGCATACGAGAATTGCACCTGTAGCTTAATCGGACAATGGAACCGGACGTGGAGTGGAGGTAGGCCCGGCAATACCCGCTGCAGCTTTCCAGGGCGTCAATGCAGGGGGTGGAGACGGGTTGAGGGCCGCAATGCCAAGGTTTCAAAAGTACCAGTTTTGGGGGCTGGGGAATGCGGGTTCGAGTCCCGTCGGGTGCGCCAGTCTTTGTCAGGCTGACAAAGGAAGGAGGTGATGAAGCAATGGACGAGCTCAGCGTAGAGAAGTTGTCGGAAGTGCATGTGTCCTTGGCGCCAGTGGTCGAGCGCCTGGGCGAGGCCTCCGCGGTGCTGGCAAGCCGTGCGGTCCCACTGCTGGGGATTCCACCCGCAACGGCCCCACCTGCGGCGGTGCCACTCGCAAAGCAGTTGAGTGCGCACGCGGCGCCAGTCGCGCTATCGGCGCCACTGGTCTCGCAGTCGATTCCAGCCCTTGCGGAACCAATTTAGTCCTTTACAGGACTGGATAGCGCAAGTAGTTGCGTGTCGAAGCGACGCCTGATGCCCTGGACCTGACACCCTGGATCTGATGCCCTGGTGCTACGGCGGCTGTCTTCGGCGGTCGCCGTAGCGTTTGTTGACGGCTGGCAATCCATTCAAAGTTGTTGTTGACGAATTCGCAAACGCGTGCGTACTCGCCGACAGACCAAGGATCGTTCGGCTCAAAGTCTGCCTCCAGCTTACTCAGGTAGCCACGAAGTACCTCAACGTACGATTCGGCCAGCGTGACATCTGCGACAGTTGCGCATGCGACGCGATCAAAGAAGCGTTGTAGTGCGAATTGTGTTTCAGCGCGATTCACGTGCAACATTGGAATAATCGATCAGCCCAGGCTGAGCCCCATCACCGTCTTGCAGCTCAAGCGTACACGTAGACGCCATGTGGGCGGCCAGACCTTGTGTGCATTAGCCGTTGTCTCCTGACAAAAGGGTGCCGCGCCTACGAGCCCTCTCTAGTACTCGTTTAGGTAACTTATGAGGCACCTCGACAGACTTTATTTTCATCCGACAGACTGTATTTTTACCGATCACAGCTGCCAGCAAACCCAACCCACTTCCGTTACACTATCGATTGACGCATCAATGATTGATGAGTCTCCAATCGACCGCCATGCCCCTCCACACCGCGCTCCCGCATTCCCACACCCAGGTCCTGCCGTTCAAGGAATCGCTGCTGGCGATGCTCGGCATCTGCTTTGTCGTCGTGCTGGTGGCGCTGGACCAGACCGTGGTCGGCACCGCGCTGCCCACGGTGGTGGCGGAGCTCAAGGGGTTTGACCTGTACGCGTGGGTGGCGACGTCCTACCTGCTGACCTCGGTGGTGACGGTGCCGATCTTCGGCCGGTTGGGGGATTTCTACGGCCGCAAGCCGTTCGTGGTCGCGTCCATCGTCGTCTTCACGCTGGCTTCGGTGATGTGCGGCATGGCGGGCAGCATGGCCTTCCTGGTGTGGGCACGGGCGCTGCAGGGCATCGGCGGCGGCATGCTGGTCGGCACGGCCTATGCCTGCATTGCCGACCTGTTTCCCGATGCGCGGGTGCGCCTGCGCTGGCAGGTCTTGCTGAGCGCCTCGTTCGGCGTCGCCAACGCCATCGGCCCGACGCTGGGCGGCTGGATGACGCAGGCGCTGGGCTGGCGCTCGGTGTTCTATGTGAACGTGCCGTTCGGCGTGCTGGGGCTGTGGTTTGCGTGGCGCTTCCTGCCGCATCTGCGCCAGAACCTGCATGCCGGCCGCATCCGGCCGGACTGGCAGGGGGCGCTGCTGATCACGGCGGCGCTGGGCGCGCTGCAGCTCGGCGTCGAATGGCTGCCGCGCCATGGCCTGTCGCTGCCGGTGCTGGGGTGGCTGGTGCTGTCGGCGGCGGCCTTTGCCGGCCTGTGGTGGTGGGAGCAGCGCGCCGAGCAGCCGCTGCTGCCGTTCGAGATGGTGCGCGACCCGGCGCTGGCGACGCTGTTCGTGCTGGCGGCACTGTCCGGGTTCTCGATGTTCGCGCTGCTGTTCTATGCGCCGCTGCTGTTCCAGGGCGGGTTCGGCATGTCGCCGCAGCAGGCGGGGCTGGTCATCACGCCGCTGGTGGTGTGCATCACGCTGGGCAGCATCATCAACGGGCGCCTCGTCACCCGCATTCCGCGGCCCACCGTGATGCTCTATGCCGGATTCGCGCTGCTGGCGTTGGCGCTGGCGGGCATGGTGGCATCGTCGCGCGCCACGCCGCAACTGGCGCTGACGCTGCTGATGCTGCTGGCGGGCCTGGGGCTCGGCTTCGTGCTGCCCAACCTGACGGTGTTCGCCCAGCAGTCGGCGGGGCGGGCGCACTTGGGCATCGCCACCGCCTTGCTGCAATCGCTGCGGATGGTCGGCGGCATGATCGGCACGGCGCTGGTCGGCACGCTGGTCAGCGAGCGCTACGCGGCCGGCGTGGGCGACGCGCTGCGCGCGGACGGCGCCACGCAATGGCTGCACCGGCTTGCCGATCCAGAGATTCTCATCGATCATGAAGCGCAGACCGCGTTGCTCGCGCAGATGCAGTCCGCCGGCCACGATGGGGTTGCGCTGCTCGGGGCGGCGCGCCATGTGCTGGTGAGCGCCATCCACCTGGGGCTGATCATGGCGGCAGTGGTGGCGGTGGTCGGCCTGTGGCGTGTGCGGCGGGTGCCGCCGGTTGCGCTGCATCACGTGGAGCCGGTGCAGACCGCGGAGTAAGCGGCGTTGCCGTCGCCTCCGATCGATCCTGCGGCCGGGTATCGGCGGCGGATGGGTATGCAACGGGTTGATGCTATCTGTGGAATGACTTTCTCAGAGATTCTCAACACGGCGCCAAGGCCGCCAATCGCGGTTAGCATGCACGGTTTTTTGCTCTTCCAGGCTTGACCCAATGACCCCTGAACGCGAACGCTTTGCCGTCATGCACCAGTTCGGCCGCACCTATCGTGCGTTCATGGCTGCCTTCGAGTCGTACGTCGGCCAGCCGATGCCGCGCTGGCGCATCATGCTCGCGCTGCACGACCACACCGGCGGTGGCCTCGCGCAGAAGCAGCTGGCCGAGCGCCTGCAGATGGACCCGGGGGCGCTCACGCGCCAGCTCAAGGTGCTCGAACAGCTGGGCTGGATCGAGCGCACCACCGACGCCCGCGACAACCGGCTGACCAACGTCTCCCTGTCCGACGCCGGCCTGACCGTGGTGCTCGAATGCATGCCGCGCCGCGTTGCCTTCCTCCATGCCACGCTCGATGGCCTGCCCGACGATCAGGTGCGGGCCCTGTCCGATGCGCTGGCCGTGATCGAAACCCGCCTCGCCGATGCGCCGGTCCAGCTGGGCATGCTCGTCGCCGAGCCGAGCGAAACGCGCTGACACCTCCGGAGACGCGCGCATGCCCATGGTGATCAACAGTGCGCTGTATCGCAACGGCCGGCGCGAGCGCGACCTGTCGGTCGACGCCATCAGCGATGTGCTGCACGCGCCGGGCACCTTCGTCTGGCTGGGCCTGCACGAGCCGGACGACGCCATGCTTGCCCGCGTGCAGGAGGAATTCCACCTGCACGACCTCGCCATCGAAGACGCCCGCAAGGCCCACCAGCGCCCCAAGCTGGAGGCCTACGGCGACACGCTCTTCATCGTGCTGAACACGGCGCAGATGGAGCAGGGCGAGGTCGTCTTCGGCGAAACGCACCTGTTCGTCGGGCGCGACTTCCTGGTCTCGGTGCGGCACGGGCCGTCGACGTCGTACTCGCCGGTGCGCGAGCGCTGCGAGCACGTGCCGCACCTGCTGGCCAAGGGCGCGCCGTTCGCGCTGTACGCGGTGATGGATTTCGTGGTCGACAACTACCAGCCGGTGCTCGAATCCATGGAGACGGCGTTCGACGCGATCGAGGGCCAGCTCTTCGGCGATGCGTTCGACCGTGCCGCCATCGAACGGCTGTACACGCTCAAGCGCCAGCTGCTGCGCCTGCGCAACGCCGCGCTGCCGGTGGAGGATATCGCCGGCCAGCTGGTGCGCCTGCACGAAGACGTCGTGCCCAAGGAGCTGCGCGCGTACTTCCGCGATGTGGCCGACCACGCGCACCGGCTGGTCGGCGCGCTCGACGTGATCCGCGAAATGCTGACCACGGCGATCTCGGTGAACGTGGCGCTGGTGTCGGTCACGCAGAACGACATCGTCAAGCGGCTGGCCGGGTGGGGCGCGATCCTGGCGATTCCGACCGTGGTGTTCAGCAACTACGGCATGAACTTCAAGGGCATGCCCGAGCTGGAGCATCCGGCGGGGTATCCCATCGTGCTGGCCTGCACCGCGACGGCGTGCGTGTGGCTGTATCGCAAGCTGCGCAGGTCGGGCTGGATCTAGGAGACAGGAGGCGCCCATGTCGCGCTGCTGCTGGGTCGGCGAAGACCCGCTGATGATCGACTACCACGACACCGAGTGGGGCACGCCCTCGCACGACGACCGACACCTCTACGAGATGCTGGTGCTGGAGGGCGCGCAGGCCGGGCTGTCGTGGCAAACCATCCTGCGCAAGCGGGCCCGCTACCAGGAAGTGTTCGACGGTTTCGAGCCGGCCCGCGTGGCGCGTTTCACGCCGGCGTGCATCGAGACGCTGCTGGCCGATCCGGGCATCGTGCGCAACCGGGCCAAGGTGGAGGCGGCCGTCGTCAACGCGCGCAAGGTGCTGGAGGTGCAGGACACGGCCGGTTCGCTGGACGCTTTCCTGTGGGCCTTCGTCGGCGGCCGGCCGATCGTCAACCGCTGGAACAGCTACCGCGACGCGCCGGCCTCGACCGAGGTTTCCAAGGCGATGAGCAAGGCGCTGGCCGCGCGCGGCTTCAAGTTCGTCGGCCCGACCATCTGCTACGCCTTCATGCAGGCCACGGGCATGGTGGACGATCATGAGGCCGGCTGCTTCCGGGCCGGCAAGGCCAAGGCTGGGCCGAAGTAGGGGTGGCGCTCAGGCGCCGGCGTGCAGTGTCCGGTTGCGTCCGGCCAGCATGCCCAGGACGAGCGCGCCCAGTGCGATCGCGCTGAACAGCCAGCCCATCGCGGCCCAGCCGCCGGTCAGGTCGTGCAGCACGCCCATCAGGTACGGCCCGGCCGCCGCCAGGGTGTAGCCGCCGCCCTGCGTCATCGCCGACAGGCTGGCCGCCACCCGCGCATCCGCCGAGCGCAGCACGATCAGCGACAGCGCCACACTGAAGTTGCCGCCCTGGCCCAGCCCCATCAGCACGGCCCACCACCACAGCGTGGAGACCGGCGCATACAGGCAGCCCATCAGCCCGGCCCACGTCATCAGCATCATGAGCAGCACGGTGGGCCGCTGGTCGCGGCCGAGCCGGGCGATGAACGGGCCGCCCAGCGCCGTGATCAGCTGGACGAGGACCGACACGGCCACCACCATCCCCGATTGCACCGCAGAGAGGCCGCGATCCTGCAGGATCACCGGCATCCAGCCGAACACGCAATACGCCAGCGACGATTGCAACCCCATGTACAGCGTGACCTGCCACGCGATCGGCCGCCGCCACAGGGAGACGCGCTCGATGCGCGCGGCCGCGCCGCCGGCATGCGGATGGCGCATGTGCGGCCACCAGCCGGCGAAGGCGAGCAGGGCGGGCAGCGCCCAGAACGCCAGCGCGGGCTGCCAGCCGCCCAGCAGCGCCGCCAGCGGTGCGCTGGCGCCGGCCGCCACGGCTGCCCCCAGGCACAGCGCCATGGTGTAGACGCCGGTCATCAGGTCGGCCTGGCGGCCGAAGTCGCGCTTGATGCTGCCCGGCAGTAGGATGCCCGTCACGCCGATGCAGGCGCCGACCGCCAGCGTGCCGGCGAACAGCGCCACGATGCCGCCCGCGCTGCGCAATGCGATGCCGAGCGCCAGCGCGATCAGCAACCCGCCCACCGTGCGCTCGGCGCCGAAGCGCCGGGCCAGCACGGCCGCGGCCGGCGCGAACACGCCCAGGCACACCACGGGCAGCGTGGTCAGCAGGCCGGCCGTCGCGCCGGACAGGCCCGTGCCCGCCGCCACCTGCTTGAGCACCGGCGACAGGCTGGAGAGCGCCGGCCGCAGGTTCACCCCCACCAGCACGAGCCCCGCCACCAGCATGGCCAGCGTACCGGCAGAGCGCCGGCCGGCGGTATCGTGGAGCGGGGTGGCGGTGGGCTGCGGCGGGCGATGCATGGCGGTGGCGGACGTGACGGAGCGGCCGATGTTAGCGCGGGCGCCACTACGGCGCATGCGCCCGCGCAATCACAATGTCGCCGGTATTATTATTGCGCCCCGGGCAGACGTGCAGCCAGGGTATCGAGGACATCGGCGGGCGGATGGCCGCGCTCGGCCGCCAGCGCCAGGGCCCGGCGCGTCAGGGCCGCGTACAGCGCGACATGATCGGCGCCCAGCGTGTCGAGCGCCTGCAGATGCCGCTCGATGACGCCGCCGTCGCCGCGCGAGACCGGCCCCGACAGGGCGCCGGCCAGCCCCCTGGACCTGGCCGCGGCAAGCGTGCCGTCGACCAGCGGCCACATCGCGGCCAGCGCCTCCGCGCGGTCGATGCCCGCCGCCTGCCACAGCGTGGCCGCCTCGTGCAGCGCGCACAGCAGGAAGCTGGCGGCGTAATTGGCGCCGGCGTGATACAGCGCGCGCTGGCCCGGCCGCACCTTCAACGGGTGGCAGCCGAGCCGCCGCGCCAGGTCGGCGAGGGCCGCGTCGTGCGGTGCGTCGGCCTCGATGGCGATGGCGGCGCCGGCCAGCCGCTGCGCATCGTCCGGCAGGCCCGCGAACAGGAAGAGGGGATGGAAGCTGGCGGTGGCCGCGCCCGCCCGCCGCGCCGGGTCGAGCAGATCGCGCTCGCCGGCGCCGCTGCAGTGGATGACCAACTGGCCGGGCCGCCACCGCACGGCGGCGGCCACCTCGGCGATGGCGTCGTCCGGCACGGTGACGAAGACCCAATCGGCCCGGTCCGCCACGCCTTGGGCGTCGAGCGGCGGCGCGGCCAGCACCTCGGCGAGCGACGCGGCATGCGCCGGCGTGCGGCTAGCGACGCCGGCGCAGCGCGCGCCCGCATCCGACGCGCGCACCGCCAGCGCCCGCGCGAGGCGTCCCGCGCCAATCCATCCCACCGATACCGACGACACCTCCGCAGACACAGACACCATGGCAGTCACCTGAAAAGAAACGCCCGCATCATAGGCTGCCGTCGGTCTTGGATATGCAATTAACCGCCACGCGATCCTATTCGCCGACCAGCTTGGCTGTCAGCGAGTGGGGAGCGACGGTGCGTGCCAAGTGGCGGATCAATGGGCCGCGCGGGGCAGTGCGTGGGGCGATGGGCATCGTTTCGCCGAGGCGGCACCGTTCCGATCGTCATACTGCTGTCGCCGAGGCGCGGAGTGTGCCGTTGTCGCGGCTCCATTGCCGGAGCCGGGGCGATGGGCTGGTTGTCGCGATCGCGGTTGCTCCACACGGCCAGCCGCGCACGACGCGGCTGACAATCCTCTGAGCCTTACACCGATCGGGCGATCCCGAGAAACGCGCGGAGTCGGGCAGCTGATGCATCATCTGGGCCGATGAAAACGGCTGCTCCACATCCCTTTCCAAACGCGCCCCGCGCAGGCGCGACTGGGCATAATCCCGGCTGCGCCGCGAGGCGCTTCTACGAGGATGAGCCCATGACTCCAAGTCGACCCGCCGGCACCCCGTGGCCTGCCGGTCTTGCGTGCCGCGCGGTGCCGGCCCTGCTGGCGCTTGCGCTGGCGGCCTGTGCGGTCGGCCCGGACTACCGCGCGCCCCGGCTCGCCGGCGTGGAAGCGCCCGCCGGCTGGCATGCCACGCTGCCGCACCACGGCAGCCGCATGATGCTGACCCGCTGGTGGGAGCAGTTTCACGATCCGGCCCTCACGCAGCTGATCGAACAGGCCGATGCCGACAGCCCCACGCTGGCGCAGGCCGTGGGCCGCGTGCGTGAGGCCCGCGCGTCGGTGTCGAGCAGCCGGGCGGCGCTGTTCCCGCAGCTGAAGGGCAGCGGCTCGGCCGTGCGGCAGGGCGGGTTCGGCGGCAGCCAGGTCCTTGGCGGGGCGGGAGGCACGGGCGTGTCGGCCGCCGGCATCAGCCCGACGCTGGGGCTCGGCACCTTCACCACGCTGGCGGCCACGGCCGACGTATCGTGGGAGCTCGACCTGTTCGGCGGCAAGCGGCGCAGCCTGGAGGGCGCCGATGCGCGCCTAGACGCCAGCCTTGCCGATTGGCACGATGCCCGCGTGACGCTGTCGGCCGAGGTGGCCAGCACGTATCTGCAGCAGCGCGAATGCGAGGCGCTGGTCGCCATCGGCGAGACCACGCTGGCCTCGCGCCAGGAAACCCTGCAGCTGACCGAGCGCAAGTTCGGCGCCGGGTTTGTCGCGCCCGCCGATCTGGCGCAGGCGCAGGCCACCGTGGCCGACGCGACCAACGCGCTGGAGAGCCAGCGGGCCCAGTGCGCGCAGGGCCTCGACCGGCTGGTGACGCTCACCGGCCTGGACCACGCGGCGCTCGCGGCCCTGCTGGCGTCCGGCACGGGGCGGATGCCCGCGCCGCCCGATGCCGCGGTGCCCGAGGTGCCCGCGCAGGTCCTGTCGCAGCGGCCCGATGTGTCGTCGGCCGAGCGCGCGGTGGCGGGCGCCAGCGCGGACATCGGCGTGGCGGTGGCGAGCCGTCTGCCGTCGCTGACGCTGGCGGGGTCGATCGGCATCAATACGTTCCGCATCAGCGGGCAGTCGCTGACCAGCAAGTCGTGGTCGTTCGGGCCGTCGGTGTCGTTGCCCCTCTTCGATGGCGGAAGCGGCGCCGCGCGGGTGGAGACCGCCCGCGCCCGCTACGACCAGGCGCTGGCCGCCTACCGCGCCAAGGTGCGCCAGGCCGCGCAGGAGGTCGAGGACGCGCTGGTCCGCCTCGATGCCGCCGGCCGCCGCCTCGATGCCGCCGCCGTCGCCGATGCGCAGTACGCCAAGGTGCTGCAGGCGGCCAGCGCCCGCTACCGTCTCGGTGCCGGCAGCCTGCTGCAGCTCGAAGATGTGCGGCGGACCACGCTGTCGGCGTCGCAATCGCTGGCGGCGGTGCGGCTCGAGCGCGCGCAGGCATGGGTCGCGCTGTACAAGGCCGTCGGCGGCGGATGGCGCGAGGACGCCGCGCCCGCCGATGCCGCTTCCTCTGTTCCCGCGCCGGCCGCAGAGCGCCGTGCGCCCATCGGAAACGCTTCATGATCGGACTTCGTGTGTGGATGGCCGGGCTCGTCCCGGTGATGGTCTGTGTGCTGGCCGCGTGCGGCCGGCATCCCGCCGACGCGCAGGCGGCCCATGCCAAGCCGGCGCTGACGGTCAGCGTCGTGCGGCTGAGCCAGCGGGTGTGGCCGCGCGCGGTCACGGCCAGCGGCGCGGTGCAGGCGTGGCAGGAAGCCAGCATCGGCGCGGAGGTAAGCGGCCTGAAGCTGGCCGATGTGCTGGTCAACGTGGGTGACGTGGTCAGGCAGGGGCAACTGCTGGCGCGCCTGTCGGACGAAACCGTGCGCACCGACCTGGCCGCGCAGCGCGCCGCGCTGGCCGAAGCCGAGGCCGCCGCCGTGCAGGCCGCGGGCGAAGCGCACCGCGCGCACGAACTCGACAAGAGCGGCGCGATCAGCCAGCAGGAGCTGATCCAGTACGACACCCAGGCCAAGACCGCGGCGGCCAAGCTGGCCTCGGCGCGCGCGCAGTTCGACAGCCAGCAGATCCGCCTGCGCTACACGCGCGTGTTGGCGCCCGACGACGGCGTGATCAGCGCGCGCTCGGCGACGGTGGGCGCGGTGGTCTCGGCCGGCACCGAGCTGTTCAAGCTGATCCGCAAGAACCGCCTCGAATGGCGCGCCGAAGTGCACGGCGACCTGCTGCCGGGCATCCGCCCCGGGCAGGCGGCACGGCTGCACCGCATGGACGGCGGCACCGTGGCCGGGCGCGTGCGCCAGATCGCGCCCACGGTGGACGCCAGCACGCGCAACGGCCTGGTCTACATCGATTTGCCGGCCGATGCGGGCGGCCCGGGCGGGGTCAAGGCCGGCATGTACCTGTCCGGCGAGATCCTGCTGGGCGACGTGCCCGCCGCGACCTTGCCGGAGACGGCCGTCTTCTCGCGCGACGGCTATGACTACACCATGGTGCTCGGCGCGCACGACCACGTGCGCCAGGTCAAGGTCGCGGTGGGCCGGCGCCAGGACGGTCAGGTCGAGGTCACGCAGGGCATCGGCCCGGCCGACGCCGTGGTCGCCATCGGCGCGGCCTTCCTGAACGATGGCGATGCGGTGCGCCTGGCAGGCCCCGGCGAGGCGGCCTCCGCGCCGGCGGGGGCAGCGCGATGAACTTTTCCGCCTGGGCCATCCGCAAGCCCATTCCGTCGATCCTGCTGTTCATCCTGATCACGGTGGCGGGGCTGGTGTCGTTCCGGATGCTGTCGATCCAGAATTTTCCGGACATCGATTTTCCGGCGGTGTCCGTCACCGCCACGCTGCCGGGCGCGACGCCGTCGCAGATGGAGACCGAGGTCACGCGCAAGATCGAGGACAGCATCGCCAGCATCGGCGCGATCAAGCACCTCAGCTCCACCATCAACGACGGCAGCTCGACCACCATGGTCGAGTTCCAGTTGGAGAAGGACGTGCAGGAGGCCGTCAACGATGTGCGCGACGCGGTGAGCCGCATCCGCGCGCAACTGCCGTCCGACGTGCAGGAGCCGGTGATCTCGCGCGTGACGTTCGCCTCCCTGCCGGTGCTGACCTACGCGGTGGAAGCCACCGGCATGGACGCCGAAGACCTGTCCTGGTTCGTCGACAACACCGTCAACAAGCGGCTGCTGTCGGTGCGCGGCGTGGCCAAGGTGACCCGCCAGGGCGGCGCGGACCGCGAGGTGCGCGTGCAGCTCGATCCGGTCCGGCTGCAGGCGCTGAACGTCACGGCGGCGGAGATCAGCGTGCAGCTGCGCGGCATGCAGCAGGAGGCGCCGGGCGGGCGCGGCAACATCGGCGGGCAGGAGCAGGCGGTGCGCACGCTCGGCACCGTCAAGAGCGCGGCCGAGCTGGCGCGGATGGACATCCCGCTGTCGGACGGGCGGCGCATCCGCCTGTCGGACGTGGCCGACGTGCGCGACACCGCTGCCGAGCCGCGCCAGATGGCGCTGCTGGACGGCAAGCCGGTGGTCAGCTTCCAGGTGTTCCGCTCGCGCGGCGCCAGCGAGATCTCGGTGGCGCAAGACGTGCGCGCCGCCATCGCCGGGCTGCAGGCTGAACGCCCCAACGTGCGCGTGACCGAGGTCTACAACCTGGTCAAGCCGGTCTCGGACGCCTACCGCGCATCGATGCACGCGCTGTACGAGGGCGCCATCCTCGCCGTGCTGGTGGTGTGGCTGTTCCTGCGCGACTGGCGCGCGACGTTCGTCTCGGCCGTGGCGCTGCCGCTGTCGATCATCCCCACCTTCGCGGCCATGCAGATGCTGGGCTTCACGCTCAACGGCGTCACGCTGCTGGCGCTCACGCTGGTGGTCGGCATCCTGGTCGACGATGCCATCGTGGAGGTCGAGAACATCGTGCGCCACCTGCGCAACGGCAAGCCGCCGTTCGAGGCGGCGATGGAGGCCGCGCAGGAGATCGGGCTGGCGGTGATCGCCACGTCGCTGACGCTGGTGGCGGTGTTCTTGCCCACGGCCTTCATGGGCGGCATCTCGGGCAAGTTCTTCCGGCAGTTCGGGTGGACGGCCTCGATCGCGGTGCTGGCCTCGCTGCTGGTGGCGCGCCTGCTGACGCCGATGATGGCGGCGTACCTGCTCAAGCCCCAGCACGAGGGCAACCGCGACGGCTGGATCATGACGCACTACCTGCGGGCCGCGCGCTGGTGCCTGGCGCATCCGTGGTGCACCAGCGGCATGGCGGCGGCATTCCTCGCGGCGTCGGTGGCCATCATCGGGCTGATCCCGGCGACCTTCATGCCGCCGGAAGATTGGGCGCAGCTGCAGATGACGGTGGAGATGCCGCCCGGCAGCACCATCGCCCAGACGCGCGAGGCAACCGAGCGCGTGCGCCAGGTGGTCCGCACGCACAAGGACGTGCGCCAGGTCTACACCGCCATCGGCTCGGGCGTGATGGCCGGCGTGCCGGGCTCCAGCGGCGGCGAGGTGCGCACCGGCACCCTGACGATCTCGCTGACCGACCGGCATGCACGGCACATCAGCCAGCAGCAGGTGCAGCGCGAGCTGCGCGAGCGGCTGGAGAGCGTGCCCGGCGTGCGCATCGCCTTCGGCGCCGTGGGCTCGGGCGAGCAGTTGCAGATCGTGCTCACCGGCGACGATCCGGCCACGCTGCAGGCGGCCGCGCGCGACGTGATGCGCGACTTGCGCAGCGTGCCCGGCCTGGGCGCGATCACCTCGTCGGCTAGCTTGCTGCGGCCCGAGATCGTGATCCGTCCGGATTTTGCCCGCGCGGCGCAGCAGGGCGTGACGGCGGCGGCGATCGGGCAGGCCGTGCGCGTGGCCACGGCGGGCGACTACGACGTCAACCTGCCCAAGCTGAACCTGCCGGAGCGCCAGGTCTACATCCGCGTGGAGCTGGACCCGGCGGCGCGCCACCAGATCGACACGATCCGCCAGCTGCGCGTGCCCGGCCGCAACGGCGCGGTGCCGCTGGAGAACATCGCGGACATCGCCCTGTCCAGCGGCCCGGCGCAGATCGACCGCTTCGACCGCAGCCGCAATGTCACCATCAGCGTGGGGCTGGAGGGCGGCGCGCTGGGCGAGGTGAACCAGGCGGTGGAGGCGCTGCCCTCCGTGCGGAAGCTGCCGCACGGCGTGCACCGCATCGCCTCCGGCGACGTGGAGGGCATGCAGGAGCTGTTCGGCGGCTTCCTGCTGGCGATGTTCGCGGGCGTGCTGTGCGTCTATGCCGTGCTGGTGCTGCTGTTCCACGACTTCACGCAGCCGGTGACGATCCTGGCGGCGCTGCCGCTGTCGGTGGGCGGTGCGTTCGGCCTGCTGGCGCTGTTCGGCTTCAGCCTGTCGCTGCCGGCGCTGATCGGCCTGCTGATGCTGATGGGCATCGTCACCAAGAACTCGATCCTGCTGGTGGAGTACGCCATCGTGGCGCGGCGCGACTTCGGCCTGTCGCGCACCGAGGCCCTGATCGACGCCTGCCACAAGCGCGCCCGCCCGATCGTGATGACCACGGTGGCCATGACCGCCGGCATGGTGCCGATGGCGCTCGGCCTGGAAGGCGACGCGGGCTTCCGCGCGCCGATGGCGGTGGCGGTGATCGGCGGGCTGCTGACCTCGACGCTGCTGAGCCTGCTGGTGGTGCCGGTGGTGTTCGAGAAGGTCGACGACCTCAAGGTCTGGGTGCTGCGCAGGCTGCCCGGCGCGCACCATCGCCAGGCCGGGACGCAGGGCTCGCCGCCGCAGGTGTAGCATCGGGCGGATCCCCGCAGCGAGGAGACCGCCCATGCCCGACGCATCCGTGCTGTTCCAGACCGATGGCCCGGTCTGTACGATCCTGCTCAACCGCCCGGCGTGCCGCAACGCCGTCGACGGGCCGACCGCTGCCGCGCTGCTCGATGCCTTCGAGCGCTTCGCCGCCGATGACGCGCTGCGCGTGGCGGTGCTGGGCGGCACGGGCGGCCATTTCTGCGCCGGCGCCGATCTGGCCGCCATCGGCGATCCCGCGCGCCGCAACACGCTCATGCCCGACGGCAGCGCACCCGGCCCCATGGGGCCGACCCGGATGGCCCTGCCCAAACCGCTGATTGCCGCGGTCAGCGGATACGCCGTCGCCGGCGGCCTCGAACTGGCCCTGCTGGCCGATCTGCGGGTGGTGGAGCACGATGCCGTGTTCGGCGTGTTCTGCCGCCGCTGGGGCGTGCCGCTGATCGACGGCGGCACCGTGCGTCTGCCGCGCATCGTCGGCATGGGGCGGGCGCTGGACATGATCCTCACCGGCCGCGCGGTCTACGCTGACGAGGCTCTGGCGATGGGGCTGGCCAACCGCGTGGTCGAGCCCGGCGAGGCGCTGCCCGCCGCGCAGCAGCTCGCGCGCGAGATCGCTGCGCTGCCGCAGCTGTGCATGCTCGCGGACCGGGCATCGGTCTACGCGCAGTGGACGCTGCCGCTGGACGCCGCGCTGCGGCAGGAGGGGACACACGGCACGCCCATCGTCTTCGCGGAAGGCATGGCCGGTGCGGCACGCTTTGCGGACGGCGCGGGGCGCCATGGGGCGCCGGGCTAGGCGCGTCCCGGTGCGAACACGCTCGCTTCAGCATCCGGCGATGCAGGACGGTCCCGCAGCACTACCGCGGAACGTCCTGCGCCAGGAAGTGCGGATTCTGCGGCGTGCCCTGAATCCTGGTATTGGCCTCCAGCAGCCGCGCGCCCGCCTCGCCGATGCCGTTCTCGCGCGCATCGAGGAACGTCAGCGAGGCGCTTTCGGACAGGGCCTGCGCACCGTCGGGGCCGATCCGGTTATGGCTGATAGAGAGCTCAGTCAGCACGGTATTGGCCGCCAATGCCCAGGCGGCTCGGCTGGACAGCCGGTTCTTGCTGACGTCGAGCGAGGTCAGCGTGGGGCTTTCCGCCAGCGTGCACGCGGCTGCGTCATCGAGCTTGCAATCGCTCACGTTGAGCGAAGCGAGGGGCTTGGCACGCGCCAACGCCCAGGCGGCGGCCAGGTCGAGGGTGTTGCCGCGCAGGTCCAGCGAGACGAGCGTGCGGTTTGCCGCCAGCCGCTGCGCGCCTGCGCTGCTGATACCGCAGAACCCCAGTGTGAGCGAGGTCAGCGCGCGGTTTTTTGACAGCAACAGCGCGCCCTGATCGCCGCATTTGATGTGGCTCACATCGAGCGACTTGAGCGTGCGGCTGATCTCCAAGGCGCGCAGGCCTTGCAGGGTGATCGGATTGCGGCTCAGGTTGAGCGAGCGAAGCGTTGCGTTGCGCGCGATTTTCGGCACCCCCGTATCGCCGATCGAATTCGAGCTCACTTCAAGCGTGCACAGGGAGCGGATGCGTGCGATCTGCTCCGCCATGGCATTGGTCAGGCCGCAATCGTTCGCCTTGAGCGAGGTCAGCGTTTGGTTGTTGCCAAGCGCCGTGGCGGAGGCGTTGCTGAGGTCGTTGCGGCTGATGTCGAGCGATCTGAGCACGGTATTGGCGGCCAGTGCTTGGATGCCGGTATCCCCGATCCCGATGCCGCGTACTGCGAGCGAGGTCAGCGACTTGCTGTCCGCCAAGGCTTGCACGCCCGCATTGCGGATCGGATTGGCGCTGATGTCGAGCGTGGTCAGCACGGTATTGCGCCCCAACGCCTGGGCACCCGCATTGTCGATCCCGTTGCCGCGCAGATTCAGCGAGGTGAGCGAAGCGCTGGCGGCCAGCGCTTGCGCGCCCCGATCGTCGACGCCGGTATCGCTCAGATCGAGCGATTCGAGCGGCATCCGGGCAAGATAAGCCAGGCCCGCCTCCGAGACCGCGGAGCCGCTGCACCCGCTCAGGTCCAGGTGCCGCACCGATGGCGGCAGCGCGCGCAGGTCCGCGAGGCTGAGCGGGCCGTGAAAGCTCAGGCTTTCCAGCGCCGGGTAGTTTCGCAGGCGGCTGAATGCCGCCTCGTTCCAGATGGTCAGGTGCTTCGTGGCGGCCAGTGCGGCATCCCGCAACGGCTTGCTGACCGTCGACAGGGTCCGGCGCACGCGCGGGTCTGCTTGGGCGGCGATGGCCTGCCACACGTCCGTCGGCAATGTCGGCTGTATATCCTCCGGCGCTGTGCTGTCAGGCTGCGCGGCTGGCGCCCGAACCGGCAACCCATACTCCCGCTCCATCCGGTCGAAGTACTGGCCGATCAGCCCGAAGCCCTCCCGGATCGACGCCGCCATCCGGCTGCTGGCCAGGCCCTCGGCTGACATGCCGTGCGCGCCTGCGCCGCCGTGGCGCGCCTGCGATGCGGACGGCCCAGGCGCGCCGCCGGGCGCGGTTCGCGATGCCTGGCCGGGATCGCCTGCAAGCCCCCATAGCGGAGGCTCGCCGAGCGTCGCCCGGGTGGGGTT
Source organism: Ralstonia pseudosolanacearum (assembly GCF_024925465.1). Classification (NCBI taxonomy): domain Bacteria; kingdom Pseudomonadati; phylum Pseudomonadota; class Betaproteobacteria; order Burkholderiales; family Burkholderiaceae; genus Ralstonia; species Ralstonia pseudosolanacearum. The sequence goes on from NZ_CP103851.1 coordinate 1,725,843, forward strand.
GGGGTGGTCATGCAACACGCGGATCCGCGCATTGGCCGCCAACGCCAGGGCGCCGCGCTTGCTCATGCCGGTGTCGCGCGCGTCGAGCGAGGTGAGCGATCGGCTCCTGGCCAGTTTCGCCATCCCTGCGTCGTCCAGGCCGTAGTTCCAGCGCACGCTGAGCGTGGTGAGCACCGGGTTGTCGGCCAACGCCTTTGCATTCGCCGAGGTCATGTTGGTAAAGGCCACGTTCAGCGCAGTCAGCGTGCGGTTTCTTGCCAGTGCCAGGACACCGTCGTCTCCGCACTGGTCGTTGCCCTGTACGCTGAGCGCCTTCAGCGAACGGCTTTGCGCCAACCTCCAGGCCCCTTGCGCGGTGATGTTGTTGGCGGTCAGGTCGTAACCGGCTTGCTCCGCCTCGTTGCCCGTTTCGGTGACGAGGTTGCCCAGGTCGAGCGAGGTCAGCTTTGTGTTGAGCGCCAGCGCCTCTGTGCTGGCGTCCGTCACAAGGCAGTTGCGCACGGCGAGATACCGCAGCGACTGGCTGCCCGCCAGCGCCTGCACACCCGCGTCGCTGATCGCGTTCTGGGTCAGGTCGAGCGACATGAGCACCGGGCTTGCGGCCAGCATCCGGGCTCCGGCGGCGCCGATCCCGCCGTTCGCCGCGTTGAGCGACTTGAGCGATGGATTGGCCGCGAGCAATCGCGCCCCGCCGTCGCCGATCTCGGCGCCCGCCACATTGAGCGACTCCAGCGGCAAGCCGGCGAGATACGCGATCGCTTGGAGTGATTTGACGCTGCCGGTGCACTCGCTCAAGTCCAGGTGCCGCAGCGTCGTGGGAAGCGCTTTCAAGTCCTCCAGCGTGAAGTCGCCTTTGAGATGGAGGCTTTCCAGGCTGGGGTGGTCGCGCAGTCCGTTGAGCGCCCTCCGGTCGTGAACCTGCAGGTGCGTCGGGCGCGGCAGGGCGGCGGTTCGCGGGTCATGGTGCGCGGCGGGCGGCAGGATGCGCGGCCCGGAAGACGGGCTCGCCGTTGCGGGGCCCAGCCTCAAGGCAGCCAGCCCACCCAGGGGCGACGACGCGACCCCGGCCGACGAGCGCGTCGGCGTGTAGGCTGGTTCGGCCGACGGGTTTGACCCGTGCGGGGTTCCAGCGTCGGTTGTCGCAGGGGCGGACGGCAAAGGCGCGTTGCGTGTGGAGACCGGGGCAACCATCACTGATTCCGTTGACAGGCAAAGCGCAAGACTGCCGCAGACGCCGCCGCCATGCTGCCCACCTCGCGAAACCAGCTCACCGCCGGCGAACCGGAGATGCCCGCTCACGCGATAGGCCCGGCATCTGCCGCAGCGGGTGCCGCCCGGCCCGCCAACCCGTTCATGGGGCGTGTGCCCGATTTCGACCGGGTCGAACCGGACGCGCTGCCGGCGGCTGCGGACGGGCGTTGCCGGCGACGGATTCCGGCAGGTCGGCCGGCTGGGCACGCACGTTTTCCAAAGTCAACCCGAAAGCCGGGTGAGGCACTTCGGAGTCACTTTTGATTGTCTTAAAGGTAGAGCTTAACGATACAATTCGCGGGTTCGCCTGTTGGCGAATTGGATGGCGTGAAAAATAAAACAGGTAGTCAGGGGTGAATCAAAGGGTGTGGCAAGTTCCGCCGCCGGCGTCGTCCGGTGCGTGGCATGCCTCGCTGCGGTGCTGGCGCAAGCCGGTACGCAATCCATTTGCCGTTCGTTGCAAGACGGCGCTCGCAGGTCCTTCCGATTTTCATTTGTCTGCCATGCCCGGCCCGGATTGTGCCGACGGCACCGGGGCGAGCCACGCCAATGCCTGAATCTCATGTTTCGATGAGTTTTATTTAGGTTGTTTTGATAACGGGAGAAGTCGAGTGAAAACATTCTCGAAAGTGGCAGTTGCCGGTGCGGCCGTAGCGGCACTGGGCATGCTCGGCGGTTGTGCGACCGAAACGTCGCAGGCGCTGCCGGTGCAAAAAGTGGAAAGCGCGAGCCGCCCCTACGCGGGCGTGCGCACGCCGATCGCGGTAGGCAAGTTCGACAACCGCTCGGCCTACATGCGCGGCGTGTTCTCGGATGGCGTCGATCGTCTCGGCGGTCAGGCCAAGACCATCCTGATCACGCACCTGCAGCAGACCAATCGCTTCAACGTGCTCGATCGCGACAACATGGCCGAGATCAAGCGTGAGGCCACCCTCAAGAACACCGCGCAGAAGCTCAAGGGCGCCGACTACGTGATCACCGGCGACGTGACCGAGTTCGGCCGCAAGGAAGTGGGCGACCAGCAGCTGTTCGGCATCCTCGGCCGCGGCCGGGAGCAGATCGCTTACGCCAAGGTCAGCCTGAACGTGGTCAACATCGCCACCTCGGAAGTGGTGTACTCGGCTGGCGGCGCGGGGGAATACAAGCTGTCGAACCGCGAGGTCGTCGGCTTCGGCGGCACCGCCAGCTATGACTCGACGCTCAACGGCAAGGTGCTGGACCTGGCCATGCGCGAGGCGGTGACCACCCTGGTCAACGCGATCGAAAGCGGCGCCTGGAAGCCGGACGCGCAATAAGACAGCCAACAACCAACAACAACAGGAAATCAACGAGGGGTCATGATTGTCATGAGCAAGCTGTTTGCGCTGTCGCGCGTGGCGGCCGGTATGGCCGTGGGAAGTGCGCTGCTGGCCGGGTGTGCCGCCGGTCCGAAGTCGATGTACCAGTGGGAAGGCTATCAGCCGCAGGTGTACGAGTACTTCAAGGGCGAGTCGAAGGAAGCGCAGGTCGCGGAACTCGAGCGCGGCCTGGAGAAGATCAAGTCGGCCAATGGCGCCGTGCCGCCGGGCTATCACGCCCAACTGGGCCTGCTGTATTCGAACCTGGGCAAGGATGACCAGATGGTCCAGGAATTCCAGACCGAGAAGGCCTTGTTTCCGGAGTCGGGCGCGTACATCGACTTCCTGATGAAGAACGTGAAGAAGGGGACCAACTGATGGCCAAGCGCTTTCTGAAACTGTTTGCCGCCATCGGCGTGGTTGCCCTGATGGCAGGCTGCGCGACGCGGGCCAAGCACGTCGACTACGCGGCCTTCAAGGCCAGCAAGCCGCACTCGATCGTGGTGCTGCCGCCGCTCAATCAGTCGCCGGACGTGAAGGCGACCTACGGCATGCTGTCGCAGGTGACCATGCCGCTGGCCGAAGCGGGCTACTACGTGCTGCCGGTCGCGCTGGTCGACGAGACCTTCCGCCAGAACGGCCTGACCACCGCCGGCGACATCCACGGCGTGCCGGTGGCCAAGCTCAGGGACATCTTCGGCGCCGATGCCGCGCTGTACGTCACCATCAAGCAGTACGGCACCAAGTACATGCTGATCGACAGCGTCACCGTGGTGGCGGCCGACGCCAAGCTGGTGGACCTCAAGAGCGGCGAGACGCTGTGGACGGGCCATGCCAGCGCGTCGAGCAAGGAAACCGGCAACAGCGTCGACGTCAACGCCGGCGGCATCATCGGCGTGCTGGTGTCGGCGGCGGTCAAGCAGATCGTCAACACCGCGATCGACTCGGGCTACTCGGTGGCGGGCGCGACCAGTGCGCGGCTGCTGTCGGCGGGCCAGCATGGTGGCCTGCTGTACGGTCCGCGTTCGCCGAAGTACGGCACGGACTGATCGGCGCGGCGTTCATCGCCCAATCAAAAACGCCAACCGGAGCGATCCGGTTGGCGTTTTTTTATGGACCGAAGAAGGTCAGGCGACCGCGCTTTCCGCGTGTTCCGCCCGCGCGGCCGGGGTGCCGGCATGCACCGCGCCGGCGTGCCTGGCGCGCAGGCGCCGCGTCGCTTCCACCATGCCCCGCAGCGCGGCCTCGACTTCCGGCCAGCCGCGCGTCTTCAGGCCGCAGTCGGGGTTGACCCACAGGCGCTGCACCGGCACCACCTGCGCGGCCTTGTCCAGCAGGGCTTCCATCTCTTCCACGCGCGGCACGCGCGGCGAGTGGATGTCGTAGACCCCCGGGCCGATCTCGTTCGGGTAGGCGAATTCGCCGAAGGCGTCCAGCAGCTCCATGTTCGAGCGCGAGGTCTCGATGGTGATCACGTCGGCATCCATCGACGCGATGGCCGGCAGGATGTCGTTGAACTCCGAATAGCACATGTGCGTGTGGATCTGCGTGTCGTTGCGCACGCCCGAGGCCGACACGCGGAAGACGCGCGCGGCCCATTCCAGGTAGACGGCGATATCGGCGGCGCGCAGCGGCAGGCCCTCGCGGAAGGCCGGCTCGTCGATCTGGATGGCGGCGATGCCGGCGGCCTCCAGGTCGCGCGCTTCGTCGCGCAGCGCCAGGGCGATCTGCAGCGCGGTCTGCTCGCGCGGCTGGTCGTCGCGCACGAAGGACCATTGCAGCATCGTCACCGGGCCGGTCAGCATGCCCTTCATCGGCTTTGCCGTGAGGCTCTGCGCGTACCTGGACCACTCCACCGTCATCGGCTCGGGGCGGTACACGTCGCCGTAGATGACCGGCGGCTTCACGCAGCGCGAACCGTAGCTCTGCACCCAGCCGTTGGCGGTGAAGGCGTAGCCCCACAGCAGCTCGCCGAAGTATTCGACCATGTCGTTGCGCTCGGCTTCGCCGTGCACGAGCATGTCCAGGCCCAGGGCTTCCTGGCGCTGCACCACGTCGGCGATCTCGGCGCGCATGCGTTCCAGGTAGGCCAGCGCCTGCAGCTCGCCGCGCTTGTATTGCGCGCGCGCCTGGCGGATTTCCGGCGTCTGCGGGAACGAGCCGATGGTGGTGGTCGGCAGCAGCGGCAGGTTCAGGCGGGCCTGCTGCGCCTCGGCGCGCACCGGGTAGGGCGCGGCGCGTTCGGCGTCCTGCGCGCGGATGGCGGCGGCGCGCTTCTTGACGCCCTCGTTGTGCACGCGGCGCGAGGCGGCGCGGGAGGCGATGGCGGCGGCGTTGTCGGCCAGGGCGGCGTGCGCAACATGCTTGGCGTCGGGGCCATCGACCAGGGCACGCTTGAGGACGGCGAGCTCGTCCAGCTTCTGGCGCGCGAAGGCCAGCCAGCCCTTGAGCTCATCGTCCAGCCGGGTCTCGGCGGCCAGGTCCACCGGCACGTGCAGCAGCGAGCAGCTCGGCGCCAGCCACAGGCGCTCGCCCAGGGTTTGCGCCAGCGGTGCCACGCGCGCCAGCGCTTGCGCCAGGTCCGTGCGCCAGATGTTGCGGCCGTCGACCACGCCGGCGGACAGGACCTTGTCGGCCGGCCATGGCGCGAACGCTTCGAGCTGCTGCGGCGCGCGCACCAGATCCAGGTGCACGCCGGCCACCGGCAGCGATTTGACGAGCGCCGCGTGGTGCGAGGCGGCTTCGAAATACGTGGCGAGCAGCAGCTTGGGGCCGCCGGCCGCCGCCAGCGTCGCGTAGGCCGGGCCGTACGCATCCGACCAGGCTTGCGGCAGATCCAGCACCAGTGCGGGCTCGTCGATCTGCACCCATTCGACGCCCTCGGCCGCCAGGCGCTTGAGCACCGCGGCGTAGGCCGGCAGCAGTTGCGGCAGCAGCGACAGCTTGTCGGCCAGCCCGCCGCGCGCCTTGGCCAGATGCAGGAACGTGACGGGGCCGAGCAGCGCCACCTTCACACGGTGCCCGGCGGCCTGCGCTTCGCGCACCTCGTCGAACAGCCAGCCGGTGCCGGGGCCGAAGCGCAGGTCCGGCGTCAGCTCGGGCACGAGGTAGTGGTAGTTGGTGTCGAACCACTTGGTCATTTCCATGGCCGCGTGGTCGGCGTTGCCGCGGGCCAGCACGAAGGATTGCGCCAGCGTCAGCTGCGCCGGGTCGAAGCCGTAGCGCGTGGGCAGGGCGCCCAGCAGCGCGGCGGTCTGCAGCACCTGGTCGTACCAGGCGAAGTCGCCGACGGTGACGAAGTCGAGCCCGGCATCGCGCTGGGCGTTCCAGTGGCGCTCGCGTAGCGCGCGGCCGGTGTCGCGCAGGTCGGCCTCGGTGGACGCGCCTTTCCAGAAGGATTCCAGGGCGAATTTGAGTTCACGCTGCGCGCCGATGCGCGGATAACCGAGGGTATGGATGGTCGTCATGATGCAGGTCTGTTTAGAGAGTGCTGCGATGATGGGCGACGGCCGGTCATGAATCAAATGATATTATTTGGAGAAATCTTGAATTGAATTCATATTCTGCCGACCACGCTCTCCCATGCTCGAAATCCGCCATCTCCGGACCCTGATCGCCCTGGCCGAAAGCGGCTCCGTCTCGCGTGCGGCCGAGCGGCTGCACCTGACCCAGTCGGCGCTGTCGCACCAGCTGCGCGCGCTGGAGTCGCACTACGGGCTGGCCGTCGTGCGCCGCAAGGGCCAGACCGTGGAGTTGAGCGAGGCAGGCGAGCGCCTGCTGGAGCTGGCGCACAAGGTGGTCGCCGACATCCAGACCGCCGAGCGCGATCTCGAACGCATCAAGGGCCGCGCCGCCGGCACGCTGCGCATCGCGCTGGAATGCCATACCTGCTTCGACTGGCTGATGCCCGTGATGGACGCCTTCCGCCAGCGCTGGCCCGAGGTCGAGCTGGATCTCGTCTCCGGCTTCCACGCCGATCCGCTCGCCCTGCTCAAGGAAGGCCGCGCCGACGTGGTGATCGGCTCCGAGCGCAAGTCGCGCCAGGGCGTGGTGTTCGCGCCGCTGTTCCGTTTCGAGATCCTCGCGGTGCTGCCGGTCGACCACCCGCTGCGCAGCCGCAAGTGGCTGGAGGCGAAGGACTTTGCCGACCAGACCCTCATCACCTACCCGGTGCCGGAAGAGCGCATCGACCTGATCCGCCAAGTGCTGGCGCCGGCCGGCATCGCGTTCACGCGCCGTACCACCGAGCTGACCATCGCCGTGCTCCAACTGGTGGCCAGCCGGCGCGGCCTGGCCGCACTGCCGAGCTGGGGCCTGCGCAGCTACGTCGATTACGAATACGTGGTCACCAAGCGCGTCGGCCGCGAGGGCGTCTGGAGCGATCTCTACGCCGCCATGGCGCGCGACTATGCGCAGGCGCCGTTCGCGCAGGATTTCATCGAGACCGCCAAGTCGATCTGCTTTGCGCGGCTGCCGGGACTGATGGCGCTGGAGTAGGGGAGGGGCGTCTCATCCGCCGGCAAAGGCGACTTGGCCGGCGCCGCCGACGGACCGTACCGCCGCGTCTGCGCGACGGCCGGTACGTCCGGTCTTACGGGTAGAGCTTCAGCGCTGACCAGGGCTCTCCGGAATGGGCGCGCTTGAATACCAGGCGGTCATGGAGGCGGAACGGCTTGTCCATCCAGAACTCGATGACGTTCGGTACGATTCGGAACCCCGTCCAGAACGCGGGGCGCGGTATTTCGCTGATCCCGAATCGCGCCGCTTCGGTCGCGACAGATTTGGCCAGGGCCGTGCGGTTTTCGAGCGGGCGTGACTGTTTGCTGGCCCAGGCGCCGATCCGGCTGGCCCTGGCACGGGAGACAAAATACGCATCCGCCTCTTCGGCCGAGACGCGGTTGACCGTCCCCCGAAAGCGAACCTGGCGGCGCAGCGATTTCCAATGCAAGACCGCTGCCGCCTGCATGTTCTCCGCCAGTTCGACGCCCTTCTGGGATTCGGTATTGGTGTAAAAGACGAACCCCTCGCGGTCGAACCCCTTCAGCAGCACCATGCGCACATTGGGCAAGCCGTCCGGATCGGCGGTTGCCAGCGCCATGGCATTGGCGTCATTGATCTCTTTGCGGTGCGCCAATTCAAGCCATTCGCCGAACATCGCGAAGGGGTCTTCGCCAGCGATGGTTTCGTGATCGTTGCGGAACGCCGCTTCCGTATCCATATCGGTTGCATTCATGGTCACACTCCGTTGCATGCTTCATGCCCCCACGAGCCGTTGACGCTCGGGCAAGAGGTTGCGCCACTTGTCGAGATCATTGCCCGGTCGGGTCACCATGTAGATCGCCCCATCGGCTTCAACCAGCACCTCGCCTGCCGGCGGAACGTTGAGAAATTCCATGTGCTGGGTCGCGCAATAGGCGCCGACGTCCAGTATCAGCATGTATTCGCCCGCCTTGACGGTTTCCGGCGCCACCACGTCGCCCGGCAGGATGTAGTCGTTTCGCAGGATGCTGCGCCCCCGGACCTTGGCAACGCAGTGCTTGGAGTAGTCAACGACCTCATTGAACGCCGCGTCCAGGAAGACCGTGTGGTGGGCCCGGTTGCGCAACTGTGCCGAGGGCATCAGCATGCGCGACCCGTCCGTGACCACGATATTGCCCAGGGAATGCTGCACGATGTCCCGCTTGATCCCGGTGAGCAGGACACCGGCATCGGCCAGCACATCTCTTCCCGGCTCGAACAGGAACCTGACCGTCTCGGGAATCTTCATTTCCGTCGCAAGATCGCGGATGGCCTGGAAATACGTTGTCCAGTCGAAGTGCTTCTCGGCCTCCGACCACTTCGCATAATCGAACCCATGGCCTCCCGCGAAGTTGATCGATCGCGCGGTCGGAAAATGGTCCAGGTACATCCGGAAAATCTGCCGCGCGATATCGATCATGCCCTGCAGGGAATTCCCGCTGCCGCAGTAGACTTCAAAGCATTCGAGCGTCCGGCCGCTTGCCGACAGCAGCTTCGCCAGGTCGCCCAGCTGATCGACTTTGATGCCGGGCTTGTCGGAGCCAAGACTGTCGATGCGCACGCTGATCGTGGGCGCCTGTTCGCGAATGGCGTAGGCGATCTCGTCCAGGCTGGCCAGAAAGACCGGATAGTCCTTCTGGCTCCAGAAGGCGATCTCCTCATTGGAGACATGGCCGGGCGAGACGATGAAATCGGAGAACCCGTACTGGGTGATGAGCTTGTACTCGTTCGGCATCTGCAGCAGGATGCCGGCCCCTTCGTCGCGCAACGGTTTCAGGATGTGCGGATTCGCGTTGGGGAAGAACGGCACAAAGATCGACACGCGGCCATCGAGGCCCGCCGCGGAGATCGCCGACTTCACTCGCCGGATGTTCCTGACCAGTTGTGCTTCGCTGTAAATGAAGACCGGCGTGCCGGTCTGCGCGCAGATGCTCGGCAAGTCCGCCCGGGCGATCCAGTGGTCCGTCAGGCGTGGCTGATTGTGCGGTTCAGCGGGGATCGTGATTGGCGTGTGCGATGGCATGGTGATGCTCCTTTGGATTGTGCATTTCCGCCTGTGCCGTTGTTCATGACATTACGTCAGAGGCAGCAGGGCATGGCTTGACTCACATCAGGAATCAAGAAATTCAGCGTTGTATCGATCGCGGCGAACCCGGTGCGGGGTCCGGGGCGCCGTGTCCGAGCGCTACGGTGAGGCGTGGAGGCGGGCTTGCGCGATCTCGCGCGTCGCGCTTTCGATATGACGCGCCCGCAAGAGCTGCTCGCCGATCAGAAAGCCGTGCATGCCGGCTTCCATCAGGCGGATCACATCGCCGTGCCCGCCGATACCGCTTTCGCTGATGACGATGCGGTTGCGGTCCACCTTGGGGGCCAGTCTCTCGGAAGTCGTCAGATCCGCGGCGAACGTGGTCAGGTCGCGATTGTTGATGCCGATCAGTCGCGACTGCATGGCCATCGCGCGCTCCAGCTCCGGCTCGTCATGGATTTCGATCAGCACGCCCATGCCCAGAGCCTGGGCCGCGGCCTCCAGTTCGATCGCCTGGCCGTGGTCGAGCATGGCCAGGATCAGGAGAATGCCGTCGGCCCCCATGGCGCGCGCTTCATGGACCTGGTAAGGATCGATCATGAAGTCCTTGCGCAAGACCGGCAGGCCCGATACCGCCTTGGCCAGCTCCAGATCGGCCGGCTGGCCCTGGAAGAAGGGCTGGTCGGTCAAGACCGACAGGCACGCCGCGCCGCCATCCCGGTAGGCCTCGGCAATGTCGGCAACGTGGAAGTCGCCGCGAATGAGCCCTTTGGATGGGCTGGCCTTTTTGATCTCCGCAATCAGCGCCACGCTTCCATTGCATGCGCGCTCGGCGACCGCCCCCACGAAATCGCGGGGCGGCGGTTGTTGCTGGATGGCCAGTTCCAATTCGGACAGTTTCCGAACGGTTTTGGCATGCGCGACTTCTTTTTCTTTGCCAAGCTTGATGGCATCCAGAATGCCCATATCCCACCCTTTTCTCAGCAGCGCAAATCCGTTGACAGGGGAACGCGATCAGTACGGCTGGACGTGGCCTTCCGGTTGGGACGCCTCGACCAGCCGATTCAGCGTTGCCAGCGCCGCGCCGTCGTCGACCGACGCACGCGCGAGCGCCATGGCATCCGGCCAGTCCTCGACCAGGCCGGCGGCAATCAAACCGCCTGCCGCGTTGAACAGCGCGATATCGCGATACGCGCCGGGCTGACCTTCCAGCACGCGCCGCAGCGCTGCCGCATTCCATTTGCCGTCGGCGCCTTTGAGTTCCGCCGGATTGGCGCGCGGCAGGCCAACCATTTCCGGGGTGATCTCAAAACTGCGCACGCGCCCGCGCGCCAGCATCGAGACAAAGGTGGGACCAACCGTGGTGATCTCGTCCAGGCCGTCCGATCCATGGACGACCAGGGCCCGCTCCGAGCCGAGGTCGCCCAGCGCATGGGCCAGCGGTTCGACCCACGCGCGGGAATAGACGCCGACCAGGTGATGCCTGACGCCGGCCGGATTGAGCAGCGGCCCGAGAAGATTGAAGATCGTCCGCGTCGCGAGGTCGACGCGCACCGGCATCAACTGTTTCAGCGCGGGATGATGGGTCGGCGCGAACATGAAACCGATGCCGGCTTCGGCGATGCACCGTTCGATATCCGCGGGGGTCTGATCCAGGTTGACCCCCAGCGCGGACAGCACATCGGCCGCACCGGACTTTGAGGACAGCGCCCGGTTTCCATGCTTCGCCACGGGCACGCCCGCACCCGCGACGATGAACGCCGCGCACGTCGAGATGTTGTACGTGCCCGCGTTGTCGCCGCCCGTGCCCACGATATCCACGGCGTTGGCGGGGGCCTTGACCGGCACCATCCGCGCACGCATGGCCAGGGCCGCGCCGACGATTTCCTCGACGGTTTCCCCCCGGACGCGCAGCGCCATCAGCAGGGCACCGAGCTGTGCGTGGCTGGCGTGCCCGAACGCCATCTGCTCGAACAGCATCCAGGCGTCCTGGCGGCCGAGGGCTTGTCCTTCCGCAAGGCGTCCGATGGTGGCTTTGAGATCAAACATCTTCCCTCACCACGGATGAATATTGCGCGATGGCGTCGGGCACCCGGCCGGCATGGTTGGGGCTGGCGTGAGCGTGCGGGGGCCTGGGCGTCGGCGTGTTCAGTGCCTGGTTCCAGTCCATGGCAACGCTTTCGCGGCGGAATGGCGGCGCATCGTACAGGACGTTGTCGAGCGTTCTGGCCAGCAGGTGACCGGCAAAGACCGCGGCGGCAATGGTGCCCGGCGCGTGGCAGTCTCCGATCCGCAAGACACGCGGCACCGCGTCGTGCGCGTCCCGGCTGCCGATGCGCTCGAGGATATCGTGGTACAGGCGGTCGTGCGGCACCTGGGAGGTCACCAGCACAATCGCATCGACGGGTATGAAGTGCTCGCGTCCCGAAAAGACGCATGAGATGACCGCGCCATCGGCCGCGACATGGCTGAGTTTGTGCGACACACGCACGTTGCTGGCGCACTCGATCAGGCGCTTCTGGATGCGGGGCTGCTCAGCGGTATTGACCGTGAACGCGGAGACCAGGCTTTCCGGCGTCACGAATTCCACGGCGCAGCCGTGCGCGGCCAGCTTTTCGCTGATGACCCCACCCATGTAATAGTGATCGTCGTCGAAGACCAGGACGCGGCCGGCGGGAAGCCTGCCGGCCATGATGTCGTCCGGGGAGTACACCGGGAGCGCGTCCAGGCCCGGAATGGGCAAGGCATGCGTGCGACCCACGCCATCCCTGCGCCATTCGGCACCGGTCGCGACCACGATCAGGCTGCACTCGGATTCCAGTGCGATCTCGGCGGTCACGTCGTTCTCGGGGAGCATCAGGACGTGCCGGTCCTTGCGCAGCTGGCCCAGGCGCCAATCTGCCACCCGGCGCCAGGCGTGCAGTCCAGGCAAATGGGATTCGGCCACTGCGCGACCGCCGAAGTGGCGCGCGCGGTCGGCCAGAATCGTCTCGTATCCGCGCCGCCCAAGCCAGACGGCCGCCTCGAGCCCGGCGGGCCCGGCACCGATCACCAGCACCCGATCGTCCGTATCCCTGGGCGGAATGACCTCCGGGTGCCAGTCACGGCGCCATTCTTCGCCCATGGTCGGATTCTGCGTGCAGCGCAGCGGAACGCTCAGCTTGTCCGACGCCACGCAGAGATTGCAGCCGATGCACTCGCGGATATCGTCGAACGCGCCGTTCCGGATCTTCTCCGGCAGGAACGGGTCGGCGATCGACGGCCTGGCGGCGCCGATGAGATCCAACGCGCCGGACGTGATCAGGGCGAGCATGTGGTCGGGCGACGTGAAGCGCCCCACGCCAACCACCGGTTTGCCGGTCACGCGCTTGACAAAGCGGATGTAGCGATCCTGAAACCCCTCGTCGCTGAAGCGCGAGGTCTGCCCGTCGTTGCCGAACGGGCTGAGGTTGACGTCCCACAGATCCGGCAAGTCCGCGAGCAGTTCGACCACGTCGCGCCCTTCGCCTTCGGAGGACAGGCCACCCGAACCCATCAGCTCATCCACGCCGAAGCGCAAGGCGACGGCGCAGCGGTCGCCCACGGCTTCCTTCGTATCCATGACCAGTTCGCGCAGCAGCCGCACGCGGTTTTCGAGGCTGCCCCCGTATTCGTCGGTGCGCCGGTTGTGGCGTCGCGATAGAAAGTGGGCGGGCAGCGTCATATCGTGGCTGGCATAGACATAGACGATATCGAAGCCGGCCCGCCTGGCATTCAACGCCGCGGTGCGATGCCAGCGGCGCACGTCCTGAATGTCGCGCTTGTCCATCGCGCGGGCGGTGACGGGCACGATGCCGCGTGTCGGTGCCAGGGAGGGGGCGATCGGAATGGCGCGGGTTTCCAGGTTGTTCACATGAAAGCCGTTATGCGCCAGTTCGATGCCGGCCAGTGCGCCATGCCGATGGATTTCCTCGCAGGCTTTGGCCAGGATCGGGATGTCCTGCGCATCCCAGAGCCTGAGTTCGCGCGGGTGGCAGCCGGAGTAGTGGATGTCGCATTGCTCGGTGCAGATGGCGCCCCATCCGCCTTCGGCCTTGATCCCGCGCATGCGCGCCATGGAACTGGGGTGGACACGGTTCATGCCGTTGCAATGCGGCACCTGATAGAAGCGGTTCTTCGCGACCACCGGGCCCAGCTGCACCGGCTCAAACAGCGGATCGAACCGCGCCGGCCCGGATGCCATGCCGTCCGGCGCCCTCATGGCTGAAGCGGCGCGCGCGCACCGAACAGAGCGCTGCCGACCCGCACGTGCGTGGCGCCTTGCGCGATCGCCTGGGGGTAGTCCGCGCTCATCCCCATCGACAGGATGTGGAGCCCGTGATCCGCTGCGATCGATCGCAGGCAGGCGAAATGACCGGAGGGATCGAGGCCGGCGGGCGGAATGCACATCAACCCTTGGACGTTCAGTTGATAGACATCACGGCATTCCCCGATCAAGGCCGGGGCCTCGGCGGGTAGCACGCCAGCTTTCTGCGGCTCTTTGCCGACGTTCACCTGAATGTAGATGGCAGGGCCCTGTCCTTGCCTTTCGGCTTCCTCCGCGATGGCCCTGGCCAGCCTGGAGCGGTCCACCGATTCAATCACGTCAAAGAGGCCGACGGCCTGGCGGACTTTGTTCGACTGCAGCGGGCCGATCAGATGCAGCGCGATGCCGGGGTTGCGGCTGCGCAGTTCCGGCCACTTGCTCATGGCTTCCTGGACCCGGTTCTCGCCAAACACGGTCAGCCCCAGATCGATGGCCTGCTGAATGCGATGGGATTCGACCGTTTTCGAGGCGGCAACGAGCGTCACCGCATCGGCGCGCCGGCCGCTGTCGATGGCGGCATGCTGGATGGCTTTCCGGATCCGTCCGATGTTGTCTTCCAGAGAGCAGCCCATACGTTTGCGCATTCCTGTAACGATCTGCCGGTCGGCGGCGTGGTGTCGAGAGAGGGGTTAACCCGGCTGAGGGTGGGCTCAGATGCCATTGGCGAAGGTGAAGCGCCGGTGCGAACGCGTCAGCATCGCGTCGTCGGTGATGGCAATGCCCAAGGCGTTCATGCGCAGGCGAATCGATTCGCGCAGCGCCGACAGGTCTTCCGCGGCCCGGTCGTGCAGCGCTTCGGCAACGATCAGCACCGTGTCGGACGCCTTCGATACGATCGAGGTGGCACCCTGTCGAAACACCCACCTGCGCGAGTGCGCTTCGTCGGCGGCATCCGCGAAGACGATTTCGTCTTCCGCCGGATGCTCGGTCTCGCCCTGGAAGGTGCGGTAGTGTTCGGTGCCGGTCGCGGGGCGGACCGTGATGCCGTCGACGATGTGGGCGCAGTCGAATGCGGCGATCGGTATCGCGGCGTGCATCGACTCCGCGTTGAGCGTGTCGATCAGCGGATGAAAGCGCGGCAACTCGCGATCCTTGCGGAACCGGCGCAGCAGCGCTTCCGCCGCGCAGCGATACTGGGTCGGCTTCAACCCCATCGTCGAGTACGCCTGGCGCCAAGCCTGGATGGACGGCAGCTCGCCTTCGGCAGTCCGGTCCAGTTGGACGGCAACCTGGTCCAGCGTTGCATCGATATTCACGGCCGCGTCACTGGTGGCGCGAACGCCGCGTAGCACCATCGTCAGGGCCGAGAGCGTCGGAAAGCGGTCCCACACGGCGTCGGAATGGTAGAAGTACATGTTCGGGTTCATAGGCCTCGGTCGGGCTGGGTAACGTGCTGACAGGTCCGATGGCGAGTCATCGCAGGTCGCTGTCAACGGGTCGGGAAAGGGGACGGGGACGCACGGAAAGCGTGAGCGTCAGGATCGCGAGGATCACGGCAACCACCCCGAATGCCTGCGTGGCGCCGATCCGTTCGTTGAGGAACAGCGCCGCAAGCGCGACGGCGGTCAGCGGCGCCACTGCGGTGAAGGTGGCGGCTTCGCTGCCGCTGACGCGGGCGGCGCCTGCGTACCAGAGGAGGAAGCCACCAACCGTGGGGACGAGCGCATACCAGACCACGGCCGCGAGCGCCGCGGTCGAGGGCATCGTGGCGGGGAATTCGAGCACAGCGAAAGGCAGGGACACCAGCAGCCCCAGGGCGGTCATCGCCGTGGCCTGAAGCAGGGGAGGCAACGGTACAGGCATCCGCTTGTTGAGCAAAATGAAGGCGCTTTCGCAAACGACCGCACCGAGGATGAACAGCACGCCCGTGAGCGACGCGGAGCCCGAGTCCGTCCAGGCGACCGCCATCACGCCGATCGTTGCCAGCAGCACGCTGACCATCAGCCGCAGCTTGGGCCGCTCGCCGAGGACGATGACCGAGAAGAGCGCCGAGACCGCCGGCAGGGTCCCGATGACGACGCCGGCGTCGGCCGCGGGCAAATAGGACAGACCCGAAATGAGCAGCGTCGTATAGCCGACGCTGCCGGCGCCGGCTTGCAGAACCAGGAGCCCCCATGCCCTGCCGCTCAGGCGCGGCCAACGCTGGCCGCGAAGCAGGACCAGCGCGAACAGAAAGGGCAACGCGAAGGCAAAGCGGAGCGCGGTTGCCGGAAAGGGCGGCAGGTTGCCTGCGATGAGCTTTGAGGCGATCACGGTGGAGCCGACGGTCATCATGGCGAGTGAAAGGAGCAGATATCCGATCGTGCGATTCGACATGGGTCACCTCGTCTTGGAAGGGGCGCCGGTCGCATGAAACATCGACCGCGCGTTGGCACCTAGTTTCATAACTTGACAGTCATGCTGTCTTGAACAAAATTGCTTTTTTGGGCGGCTTCCCGTGGTGCCGATTTCTGATGCAACCGATTTCACCCTGGGCCGGTCAGCAGCGTTGACCGCTTCCCCCATTCCTTTTCCTTTTGGCCGAATGGCTGTGCGCCATGTTTTTCCAGTCGAGGAGCGTCGAGTGACCGAGCGCGCGAGTGCTGACAGATTCACGGCCGGTGTTTGCCGGCTGCCGGGGGTGTTGGCGGTGGAGGCGGCGTCTGCCCGGTCGTTCAGTCGGCACACGCACGATCAGTTCGGGATCGGCGTCGTGCTGCGCGGGGCGCAGGATTCCTTGAGCGGGCGCGGACAAGTCCGTGCGGTCTCGGGCGATCTCATCACGGTCAACCCCAACGAGGTGCATGACGGCAGGCCCGTCGGCGGGGAGTCTCGCGCGTGGCGCATGCTGTACTTCGATCCCGCACTGATTGCGCGGTTTTCCGTGGAAATGGGACGCAGCCCCGGCGGCGAATTCGCCCATCCGGTGCTCGACCACAGGCCCGCGACACAAGTGTTCATGCGGCTGTACACGGCGTTGACAGGGCCCGCGCATGAGCCCTGGCAAGAGATCGCCGAGCAAGAGCTCTTCCAGATCCTGGTGCCTTTCTGGGGCGATATGCCGCCGGCCTCGGAGAGTTCGGGCTCAAGCGGGATTGCGCGCGCCAAGGCGCGCATCGACGCGTCGCCCGAGGTTCCGGTCACGCTGGCGGAACTGGCGGTGGATGCGGGGCTCAGTCGATATCACTTTTTGCGCGCGTTCAAGGCCGCGACGGATCTGCCGCCCCACGCCTATCGCCTGCAACGCCAGCTCCAGATGGCGCGCAGACTGATTTTTTCGGGGCACTCGCTCGCGCAGGCCACCACGATGGCGGGTTTCGCCGATCAGAGCCACCTCACGCGCCATTTTGGCCGGACCTACGGGCTGACGCCGGGCTCGCTTGCCGCCGCCATCCGAGGGGCTGCCTGAACGCATTGCGCGGCGCCGAATGCCGGCGTCGATGCCGCCGCGGACAGCTTGCGCGCAGCGAGGTCCATGGAGGCATGCGGGACAGGTGAGGCGAATGTGGCGTTCTGCCGATCCGTGCCGGGATGGGTAAAGCCGAAGTGTCCGCTAAGATGGCCCGGACCATCCAACGGGAGCGCGCGACATGGCATTGGACGACGAATCCTTCGGCCTGCTGCAGCCAGCGGTGCAGCGATTCATCCGGGAGCGGCTGGTGCCGGCCGAGAACATCCTCGAAGAGGAAGACGAGGTGCCCGCCGGCATCGTCGCGGACATGAAAGACATGGGGCTGTTCGGCCTGTCGATCCCCGAGGCGTACGGCGGCATCGGCCTGTCGATGGCGCAGGAGTGCGAGGTGGTGTACGACCTCGGCCATACGTCGTTCGCGTTCCGCTCGGTGTTCGGCACCAACGTCGGCATCGGGTCGCAGGGCATCCTGATGGACGGCACCGAGGCGCAAAAGGCAGCGTATCTGCCGCACATCGCCAGCGGCGAACTCATCATTTCGTTCGCGCTGACCGAGCCGAACGCGGGGTCGGACGCGGCCGCGCTGCAGACGCGCGCCACGCCCGACGGCGACCACTACGTCATCAACGGCACCAAGCGCTTCATCACCAACGCGCCGCGCGCGGGCGCCTTCACGTTGATGGCGCGTACCGGCGCGGAGGGCGCGGGCGGCATCTCGGCCTTCATCGTGCCGGCCGATACGCCCGGCATCACGCTCGGCAAGCCCGACAAGAAGATGGGCCAGCGCGGCACCAAGACCTGCGACGTGATGCTGGACAACGTGCGCGTGCCGGCCGCCAACATCATCGGCGGTGTGGCGGGGCAGGGCTTCAAGACGGCGATGAAGGTGCTGGACCGGGGGCGCTTGCACATCTCGGCGCTGGCTTGCGGCATGGCGCACCGGCTGATCACCGATGCGGTGGCCTATGCCAGGGAGCGCCGGCAGTTCGGTCAGCCGATCGCCGATTTCCAGCTGATCCAGGCCATGCTGGCCGACAGCCAGACCGAGCTGTACGCGGGCCTGTCCATGGTGCGCGATTGCGCGCGCCGCTACGACGCCAAGCCCGCCGCCAAGCCGGACCACGAGGTCAGCATGCTGGCCTCCTGCGCCAAGCTGTTCTGCACCGAGATGGTCGGCCGCGTGGCGGACCGTGCCGTGCAGATCCATGGCGGCGCGGGCTACGTCGCCGAGTACAAGGTGGAGCGCTTCTACCGTGACGTGCGCCTGCTGCGGCTGTACGAGGGGACGACGCAGATCCAGCAACTGATCATCGCGAAGCACCTGCTGCGGGATGGAGCCGGCGCCGCCGGTGTTTGAACTCCCATTGGCGGTGGCTTAGGCTGGAAGGGTTTTCCAATCGACTCCCTTTCCATGATCGATGCCCGTATCGCCAAGGCAGGCATGGTGCTGGCCTTGGCGGCCTTTGCGCTGATCGTTGCCTACAACAACGTGGTGGATTTCCGCACCAACTACGTCTTCGTCCAGCACGTGCTCAGCATGGACACGGTGTTCCCGGACAGCACGCTCAAGAGCCGGGCCATCGTCTCCGAGCCGATGTGGCTGGCGGCCTATTGGCTGATCATCGTGTGCGAGGCGGTGATCGGGGCACTGTTCCTGCTGGGGGGCGTTGCGATGTGGCGTGCGCGGCGTCTGCCGGCCGCGGCGTTCCGGCGCGCCAAGGCGCTGGTCTACGCGGGGGCCACGCTGAGCTTTCTGTTGTGGTTCTTCGGCTTCATGGTGGTGGGCGGCGAATGGTTTCTGATGTGGCAGTCGCGCACGTGGAACGGCCTCCAGTCGGCATTCCGCATTGATCTGTCGATCCTGGGCGTGCTGATTTTCGTCAATCAGCCGGATCCGGATGCCGACTGAAGCGCATGCGCGCCCCGGCCGCCTGGCCCCAGGAAAAGCGCGCCGGTTGGTTCTTCCCGCGCAGGCGGTTCAGCGTCACAATGGGTGCTGACCGTTTGCAGTCGGGCCCGGCGCCACGTTGGACACCGGGTTGTGCCGCCCCCGGGAGTCACCATGTACGTCCCCACCCACTTCGATGAATCGCGCCCGGAAGTGCTCCAGGCGCTCATTGCGGACTATCCGCTCGGTACCCTGGTCACCCACGGCAAGAGCGGGCTCGACGCCAACCACATCCCGTTCCTGCTGAACGCCGACGAAGGCCGGCTCGGGGTGCTGCATGCGCACGTCGCGCGCGCCAATCCGGTCTGGCAGGACGTGGCCGACGGCGACGAGGTGCTGGTCATCTTCCATGCGGGCGATGCCTATATCTCGCCGAACTGGTATCCGAGCAAGGCTGAGCATCACCAGCATGTGCCGACGTGGAACTACCGCGTGGTGCATGCGCACGGGCGCATCGCTATCCGCGACGACGAGCGCTTCGTGCGCAGCGTACTGGCCCGCCTGACGCGCACGCATGAAGCATCCCAGCCCGTGCCCTGGAAGATGGCGGATGCGCCGGCGGACTATGTCAGCGCGCTGCTCAAGGAGATCGTGGGGATCGAGATCGAAATCACGCGCCTGGTCGGCAAGGCCAAGCTCAGCCAGAACCGGGAAGCCCGCGACGCCCGGGGTGCCGCGACGGCACTGAAGGCGTCGGGCAAGGACGTCATCGGCGACGCGATGCTGGCGTGCCTGGCCGAAAAGAGGGAATGAGGCTGTCGGCGGCATTCCCGCCGCCGGCCACACGCGGTTACTTGGCGCTGCGGGCCGGCAGGATTTCACCGCGCACCTCGCCGAAGCCGACGCGATAGCCGTCGCCCTGGCACCAGCCCGTCATGACGACCTCATCGCCGTCTTCGAGGAAGGCGCGCGCGGCGCCGTTGCCGAGCGGCAGCGGCTGCTTGCCGTTCTGGGTCAGCTCGAGCAGGCTGCCGTACGAATCGGGCGTGGTGCCGCTGATGGTGCCGGAGCCCATCAGGTCGCCCACGCGCACGTTGCAGCCGGACACGGTGTGGTGGGCCAGCTGCTGCGCCATGGTCCAGTACATGGCGCGGAAGTTGGTGCGCGCGATGGTGGTGCGCGCGCCGCCGTGCGGGCGCAGCGCGGTCTCCAGGGCGATGTCGTAGGCGTTGGGCCGCGACTGGCGCAGGTAGTCCAGCGGCTCGGGCGATTGCGCCGGGTTGGCCACGCGGAACGGCTCCAGCGCTTCCATCGTCACGATCCACGGCGAGATCGAGGTGCCGAAGGTCTTGGCGTTGAAGGGCCCGAGCGGCACGTATTCCCATTGCTGGATGTCGCGCGCGCTCCAGTCGTTGAGCAGCACCATGCCGAACAGGTGGTCCGGTGCCGCATCGACGGGAATCGCTTCGCCCAGCGCAGTGGGCTTGCCGACGATGAACGCCATCTCCAGCTCGTAATCCAGCTTGCGGCACGCGCCGAAGACGGGGCGGGGCTGGTCCGGCAGCTTGATCTGGCCCAGCGGCCGGTGCAGCGGCGTGCCGCTGACCACCACCGAGCTGGCGCGGCCGTTGTAGCCGATGGGAATCTCCAGCCAGTTGGGCAGCAGCGCGTTGTCGGGGTCGCGGAACATGCGGCCGACGTTGGTGGCGTGCTCCTTGGACGAATAGAAATCCGTGTAGCCGGGAATGTCGACGGGCAGGTGCATCACGGCCTGCGCCATCGGCACCAGCGCGCGGCTGCGCAGGGTAGCGTTGTTCTGCACGTGCGTGTCTGCGGCGCTGAACAGCGCCTGCAGGCGTGCGCGCGTCTCGTGCCACACCGGCCGGCCCAGCGCGATGAAGGTATTGAGCGTGCCGGTGCGGAAGGCGCCGCGCGCGGAGGCCGGCAGCAGGCCGGCATCGTCCAGCGCTCCCAGGTCGATCACCTGGTCGCCCAGCGCCACGCCTGCGCGCGGCGAAGGGTTGGGCTGCGTGGAGAAGATGCCGTAGGGCAGGTTCTCCAACGGGAAATGCGTGTCGGGGGTGTTGGCGGCGGTGAGCCAGCTCGGTTGTCGTGCGGTCATGGCGGGTCGGGGGCGTGGGGTGGTTCGGATCGTTCCTTGGAGGCGGCTCAGCGCTTGGCCGGGTCGAAATGCTTCTTCAGGCCCTGCCAGCACTCGAAGTACCTGGCCTGCAGTTGCGCCGATTCGGCCGCGAAACGTGTCGGGCGGATCACGGCGCGGGTCTCGAACATGAAGGCCATCGTCGCCTCCACCTTGAGCGGCGTGGTCGTGTCGGTATGACTGGCTTTCTCGAAGGTCTCGGCATCGGGGCCGTGGCCCGTCATGCAGTTGTGCAGGCTCGCGCCGCCCGGCACGAAGCCCTCGGCCTTGGCGTCGTACACGCCCTGGATCAGGCCCATGAACTCGCTGGCGATGTTGCGGTGGAACCAGGGCGGGCGGAACGAATGCTCCATCGCCAGCCAGCGCGGCGGAAAGATGACGAAGTCGATGGCGTCCACGCCCGGCGTGTCGGACACGCTCTGCAGCACCAGGAAGATCGACGGGTCCGGGTGGTCGTAGCTGATCGAGCCGATGGTGTTGAACAGGCGCAGGTCGTACTTGTACGGCGCGTAGTTGCCGTGCCAGGCCACCACGTCCAGCGGCGAGTGCCCGATCGGCGCGCGCCACAGGTTGCCGTGGAACTTGGCGACGAGCTCGAAATCGCCCTCGCGGTCTTCGTACCAGGCGTGCGGCGTGAGGAAGTCGCGCGGGTTGGCCAGGCCGTTCGAGCCGATCACGCCCAGGTCGGGCAGGCGGAAGAGCGCGCCGAAGTTCTCGCAGAGATAGCCGCGCGCCTCGCCGTCCGGCAGCTCCACGCGAAAGCGCACGCCGCGCGGGATCACGGCGATTTCCAGCGGTTCGACGTCGAGCACGCCCAGCTCGGTCAGCAGGCGCAGCCGGCCTTGCTGCGGCACGATCAGCAGTTCGCCGTCGGCGTTGTAGAAGAAGCGGTCGGTCATCGACGCGTTGGCGGCGTAGAGGTGGATGCCGCAGCCGGTCTGCGCATCCGGCCCGCCGTTGCCGGCAAAGGTGACGATGCCGTCGATGAAGTCCGTGCCGGCGGCCGGCGCGGGCAGCGGGTCCCAGCGCAGTTGGTTGGGCGACGGGGGCAGGGCGTGGAAGTCGCTGTGGAAGCGGTCCTGCGCGATGGGCGCGAACGGCAGATGCACGGCGGCCGGGCGGATGCGGTACAGCCACGCGCGGCGGTTGTGCGCGCGCGGCGCGGTGAACGCCGTGCCGGACAGTTGCTCGGCATACAGACCATACGGCGCCTGCTGCGGCGAATTCTGGCCGTGCGGCAGCGCGCCCGGCAGCGCCTCGGTGGCGAACTCGTTGCCGAAGCCGCTCTGGTAGGCGGGCCGGTCCGGCGGCGCGGGGGTGAAGGCGTTCTTGGTCGCGGGAGCAAGCATGTTCATGGTCAGGTCCTTGGAGGAACGGGCGCGGGCATCCGATGGAGGGGGCCTTGCCGCCGGCAGCGGGCGCCGGGCGAGCAAAGCCGGCAGAGGTGGCGCGTGGCGCGCATGGTGGTCTCCTGTGGCGGTGCCGGCCGCCATGTGTATCGGGTCTTGTTGCGCCGTATTGTCCAGATTCTCAAATAAATTTGAAATATCAATGCGAGAATGAATGACATTGATACTGTGAATGTGGAGGCGGGCATGCTGAACCTGCGCGATGTCGACCTGAACCTGCTGGTGGTCTTCCAGGAAATCCTGCGCGAGAAGCGCATCGCCGCCGTGGCCGAGCGGCTGGGCCTGTCGCAGCCGGCCGTGAGCAACGCGCTGGCCCGTCTGCGCCAGACCTTTGATGACGAGCTGTTCGTGCGCACCCCGCGCGGCATGATGCCGACCGCACGCGCCGAGCAACTGGCCGAACCCGTGGCGACGGCGCTCGACACGCTGCAGCGCGCTTTCGGCCACCGCACGCATTTCGAGGCCGCCACCTCCACGCGCACCTTCACCATTGCCATGAGCGACGTCGGCGAGGTGTACTTCATGCCGGTGCTGGCGCAGCTGTGCGTCGAGCAGGCGCCCGGCGTGCGTATCGATACCGTGCGCGCCGGTGCGGTCGACATGAAGGCGGGGATGGCGTCGGGCGCGATCGACCTCGCCATCGGCGCGTTCGATGATCTCTCGGGCGAGAGCGTGTTCCAGCGCGGCCTGTTCGAGCAGGACTACGTGACGATGTTCCGGCGCGGCCATCCGCTCGAGCCGGCCGCGCAGGCGGGCAGGCTGACGCTGGAGCGCTTCCGCGCTGCGTCGCACCTGGTGGTGGCGAGCTCGGCCAGCCCCTACAACGCCATCGGCCCGTTGCTGGACAAGGCCGGCATCTCGCAATCGGCGCGCTTCTCGGTGCCGCACTTCGTGGCCGTGCCCTACATCGTCAGCACCACCGACCTGGTGGTGACCGTGCCCCGCAAGCTGGCCGAGCGCGCGGCACCGCCGTTCGGGCTGCAGTTCGTGCCGCCTCCGCTGAAGCTGCCGGCGCTGCAGACCAATGTGTTCTGGCACCGGCGTTTTCATCAGGATGCGGGCAACCAATGGCTGCGCAATCTGGTGGCGCGGCACTTCGCAGAGGTGGAGGGGTAGCGGCCCGCCTTCGTTTGCGGACGCAGCGCTTGGCGTGCTGCGGCCTCTTGTCAGGCCACGCCTCACTACCGAGCCGGCCTCGGACGCCGCTGTCTGGACGGCAGCCCTGGTGAGGCGCATCCACGGCCGGCCTCGTCAGCCGAAGCAGGTCACCCCGGTTGGAGGCGGGCCGGCTTCGCTCGGTGGACAGGCATCGTCCGCACCTTCTTCCTCTCCTTAACAGCCGCATCGTGTGCGGCGGGGGCTGTCCCTCGGAACGCTGTGCCGGGCGCACCGGCTTGCCCTCATTTTGGCTCGGTTCTTCCTGACGATGGCGCATCGGGCGTGCCGGCTGTGCGCGTCTGCGCTGGATGCCCGATCCGGCTGCATTGTCGCTTGCCATTCCCATCGACCTGCTCCCCGCCTCCCCGGCAACGGTTTCGCTTGGCGAAACCGCTTTTCGTTGGCGGCACTACGAGACGTGTCCTCGCCGCCAAAAGTAAAAGGCTTTGTTGCCCACGGCGTGCGCAAGCGTTGTTGCGGGCTGTCATCGCTCTAGGGAGAAACATCGTGCTGAAGAAGCTTCACCACGTCGAGTACCGGTGTCGAGACGCCGCGGAGACCGTGGATTTCTACACCAATGGCATCGGCTTGAAGTTTGCCGCCGCGTTGATCAACCACGCGTCGTCAACCGGCATTCAGGCCGCCAACAACAATGTCTTCTTCGAGATGGAGGACGGCAGCTACATCTGTTTTTTCGAGATCCTCGGCAGCAAGGAACCGCTGGTTCCCGTGGCGTTCGACTGGGCACAGCACCTGGCGCTTGAAGTGCGGGACGCAGCGCGCGCGGAGGCGATCTGCGCACGGCTGCGCGCTCGGGGCGTGGACGTGGTTGGCCCCGTGCATCACGGCGCGTTGGGGAGCTCTTGGCATTTCTACGATCCGAGCGGCCACCGGATGGAGCTGATCGTGAAGCCCGAGGTGCCCGCGACCGCCATCTGGGACAACTTCAGCGCGTCGGCCTATGACGAGCTCGCCAAGTGGGTGGAGATGAAGAAGGGCGCCGGCGCCCATGTGGATGGCCAGCCGGCTCCGATGTCGCAACAGCAATAAAACCGATGGAGGTCAAGCCATGAAGCCAGTGAGCTATTGGGATTACATCAAAGTCGAAGAACTGCTCGCCCTGCAGGGCGGCGTCAACGGGGACGAGACACAGGTCGGCAACGATGAGGCGCTCTTCATCGTCGTGCATCAGGTCTACGAACTGTGGTTCAAGCTCATCCTGCGCGAGCTAACGTTTGCGCGCGACCTGCTGCGCCAAGACCCCGTTCCCGGCCACCAGATCACCCTCGGAGTGCGGTCGATGCGCCGGGCCATCGCGGTCTTCGAGCAGGCGAATCAGCATTTCCGCGTCATGGAAACGATGACGGCGCGCGACTTCCTGGAATTCCGCGAACGACTGATGCCCGCGAGCGGCTTCCAGTCGGCGCAGCTGCGCGAGATCGAGATCCTGCTCGGCCTCGAAGACAATGAGCGGATCGCGGTCTGCCACGGTGGCTCTTTCAAGGATGCGCTCAAACTCCCGAGCGGGGCATTGTCCCCGGCCGCGTATCGCGTCGAGGCACGCGAGGCGCATGGCCTGAGCCTCAAGCACTGCCTCGATGCATGGCTGTCGCGGATCCCCATCGACGGCTCGAATGAGCCGGCCGCGGTGCAGCGCTTCCTGCGCGACTACATCGGCTCGGTGCGCGCGGAGAGCCAGCGCCGCCTCCAGGCCGCGATCGACAGGCAGCTCGCGCCCGCGGAGGTCGAGCGGCTGCGCGCACGGTATCAGGCCGATGACATCCGCGCCGAGACTTTCCTCCTCGCCGAGGAGGATCCGGAGGCCGACGCCATGACCCGCGAGAAGCGCCGCGCCGTCCGGGCCGCGATGCTCTTCATCGAGAGCTACCGCGAGCTGCCCCAGCTCGCATGGCCGCGCGAGCTGCTCGAAAGCATCCTGGAGCTGGAGCAGTCGATGCTGATCTGGCGGCAGCGGCATGCGCGCATGGTGGAGCGGATGATCGGTCGGCGTGTCGGCACGGGTGGCTCCTCCGGCGTCGACTACCTGGATCAGACGGCGCTGCGCTACCGCGTGTTCACCGACCTGTGGACGGTTCGTTCGTTGCTGCTGCGCCAGTCGAGCGTGCCCCCGATCCGGCAGAGCGCCAGCTATGCGTTCGCGGAAGAGGCACTGGTGTGATGCCGCGCGCCGCATGCGGTGAATCGCGCCTGACCCCGGCGCTCCGGATGGTCCGCACGCTTGGTCCACGGCGATCCTTCTCTGCCGGGAGGGCGCATCGATGAACGATATACGCATTGCCGTCGTGGGCGGCAGCATGGCCGGCTTGATGAGCGCGCTCGCGTTCGCGCGCAGCGGTGCCGAAGTCGTGCTCCTGGACCGCGACCCCATGGCCGCGCGCCCGCCGCTTGCCGGCGAGATGGCGGCCACGATCGACGCCGGGTGGCGCAAGGGCGTGCCGCAGGCAAGGCATACGCACGCCCTCGCGGCGCTCGGCCGCGAGGTGTTTCGCGCGCGCATGCCCGATGTCTGGGCGGCGCTGCTCGAGGCCGGCGCAATCGAGATGCCGTTCGGCGGCCGCCTCGATGAGACCGCCGTCGTGCCGCGATGCGGCGACGCCGATCTGTTCGGCCTGTCGGCGCGTCGCTCGCTGGTCGAGGCGGTGCTCCGGCGCATCGTGCTCGCGGAACGGAACGTCACCGTCCGGGAGCATGTCGTCGTCACCGGCCTCCTTGCGGGCCCGGGCGCAGTCCCCGTGATCGAGGGCGTGCGCACCTCGCAGGGGGAGGTGCGGGCCGACCTGACGATCGACGCGCTCGGTCGGGCGTCTCCCGTCGGCAAGTGGCTCGGTGGGCTCGGCGCGCGCACGCCGGAAGAGACGGTCGAGCCCTGCGGGCTGATCTACCTGACGCGGTGGTACCGCATCCGCAGCCGGCCGGCCGTGCCGCTCAACGCGGGCTTCTCCGCGGGCGGCTATGGGGCGTCGAGCGGGTGCATCGCTTGCCCCGCGGACAACGGCTACGTGTCGATCACGGTGATGACGCCGCAGGGCGACACGGCACTGTATCCGCTGGCCGAAGCGCCCGCGTTCACCGAGGCCGCGCGGCTGCATCCGGGCCTGTCGGCCTGGCTCGCGCCCGGCGCCTGCGAGCCGGTGTCGGCCGTGCTGCGCTGGCCGGGTTGCGAGAACCGGTTCCGGCGCTTCGTCGTGGCGGGTGAGCCCATCGCCCTCGGGCTGCTCGGGGTCGGCGATTCGCTGTGCACCACCAACCCGACGTACACGCGCGGGATATCGCTCGCGGCCCGGCATGCGTTTGGCATCGCGGACATCGTCCGCGCCGAGGGTCTTGGCGATCTGCGTCGGCTGGCCATCTGCGCGGACGACCTCGCCCAGCGCGCGCTGCGTCCGTGGTTCGAAGACAGCGCCGCACAGGATCGCTTGCGCAATGCCCTGTGGAGCGGCGTGCCCGGCCCGCACACACCGCCGGGCGAAGTCACGCTGCAGCAGATCGCGCTCGCTTCGCGGCACGACGACGTGGTCTGGCACGCGCTGGCGCGGCGCGCGGGGATGCTGGATGCACCCGATGCGATCTTCGCGCGCACCGACGTGCTCGAGCGCGTCCGGAGCGTGCTCGCGCGGCATCCCGCGCCGCCGCCGTCGGGGCCGTCGCGGGACGATCTCCTGCAAGTCATCGAGGCGCAGCAGGGTTTGCAAGCGCAGGCCCGATCGCTGTCCGATTCGCTATCCGATCTGTTTTGAGAGGGAGTCCGATATGCATTCCAAGTGGGAATTCAAAGACAGTCCCAAGGCGTTCCGAAGCCGTTTCCTGCTCGATCCGAGCGTGACGTGCCTCAACCACGGCATGCTGGGCGCCTGTCCGGCCGAGGTGCTCGAACAGCAGAACGCGCTGCGCGCGCGCATCGAGCGCCAACCCGCTGCGTTCATCCTGCGCGATCTCACGGGCCTGCTCGACGAGGCGCGGCAGGCGCTGGCCGGGTTGGTCTCGGCCGATCCGGCGGATCTGGCCCTGCTGCCCAACGTCACGACGGCGCTGAGCGCGGTGCTGCGTTCGCGTGCGTTCGCGCCGGGCGATGAAATCCTCACGACCAATCACGCCTACCTTGCGTGCACGAACCTGCTCGATTTCGTGGCGCGCGAGACCGGCGCGCGGGTGGTGAAGGCGATCGTGCCGACGCCCGTGACGCATGCGGACGCGGTCGTCGATGCCGTGCTCGAACGCGTCACGCCGCGCACGCGGCTGGCCGTGCTCGACCACGTCACCAGCCCCACCGGGATGGTCTTCCCGATCGCGGCGCTGGTCGAACGGCTTGCGGCCAGGGGCGTCGACACGCTCGTCGACGGGGCGCACGCGCCGGGGATGCTGCCGCTCGACGTGCAAGCCATCGGCGCCGCGTACTACGCGGGCAACTGCCACAAATGGCTCTGCAGCCCGCGGGGCGCCGGCTTCCTCCATGTGCGGCGCGACCGCCACGAAGGTCTGCACCCGACGGTCATCAGCCGCGGCTACGGCGCCACGGGCACGGGCCGGCCCCGTCTGCATCTCGAGTTCGACTGGCTCGGCACGGCCGATCCGACGCCGCTGCTCTGCATTCCGCATGCGATCCGCTTCCTCGACGGGCTGCTGCCCGGCGGCCTGCCGGAGCTCATGGCGCGCAACCGAGCCCTCGCGATCGAAGGTGCGCAGCGCATGGCGGAGGGCTTGCCGCTCAAGCGGCTGGCGCCCGATTCGATGGTGGGCAGCATGGTGGCCTTCCAGCTGCCAGAGACACCGGAGCCGGCGTGGGTCTCGGCCGATGGCGCGGCATCGCTGCAGCGGTGGCTGTACGACGCGCATCGGATCGACGTCGCCGCCGCCGCGTGGCCGGCCGCGCGCAGCCGCGTGCTCCGGGTATCGGCGCAGATCTACAACGCGATCGACGATTTCATCCGACTTGGCGACGTGCTGCGGCGCGCGCCCGAACACTTGCAAGACACGAGCGCGGCAACGCGTTCCACTGCCTGGAGCGACGTAACATGAAAATGAGCAACACCGACCACAAGCACATCCTGATCACCGGCGGCAGCGGCGGCATCGGCATCGAGCTGATCCGCGTCTTTGCTGAGGCATCCGATCACGTGACCTTCACCTACCGGCCCGGCGAAGACAGTCGCCGGCGCGCGCTCGATCTCGTCGAGCGGTTCCGCGACTACCGGGTGGAGGCGCTTCCGCTGGACGTCGGCGATCCGGAGAGCCATGCGCAGCTCATGCAATCGCTGACCGAGCCGGTGGACGTCATGATCCACAACGCCGGCGTCGGCACGAAAACCGTGGAGCGCGCGGCCGCGACCTACAAGGGGCAGGACGAGGCGTTCTTCCGGGTCAACGCCATCGGCCCGCTGTGGCTGAGCGAGGATCTCCTGCCGCGCATGCAGGAAAAAGGGCGGGGCAAGATTCTCTTCGTCAGCTCCGTCGATGGCGGCATCACCCATTTCCCGCGTTTCCGCGCCGCGGACGGCATGAGCAAGGCCGCGGTCGCGTTCCTCGGCCGGCAACTCGCGGCCACGCTCGCGTACACGGGAATCGACGTCTTCACCGTCTGCCCCGGCGCCACCGATACGCCGATGTTCCAGGCCAGCACGCTGCAGGGGCTCACGCCGGAGCAGCGGCAGTCGCTCGAGACCTCGCTGCCCGGAGGCCGCCTGATCGAGCCGCGCGAAATCGCCGATCTCTGCTTTTATCTTTGTCGCGATGAGGCCCGCATTTTGCGGGGCGCCGTCATCGACGCGTCTCTCGGGCTGGGCGTCTGCCCGGCCGTCATGTCTTAAGGAGTCATCTGCATGCCCGTACCATCCAACAGCTTCTGGGAGCAATGGCTCACCGCGCATCGTGCCAAGCCCGAGGCGTGCGTCACGTTCTCCCTCTCGCCGTCGCCGTTGCTGCAGGAGTTCGTCGCCGAGCTCGACCCCGGTATCCCGCTCGACTGGTCGAGCGAGGACTACCAGGGCGCGCGGGGGCTGCGTGAACTGGTCCTCGACCGCTACGGCTATCGCGGCGCGTGCGGCGTGGACGACGTGCTGATCACCGCCGGTGCTCAGGAGGCGAACTATCTGGCGCTCACCCAGCTCCTGGGCCCCGGCGATGAATTCCTCATCGATGCCCCCGGGTGGCAGCAGCCGCTGGTCCTGGCCCGGCAGATCGGTGCGACGGCGAAGCTCGTGCCGCGCTCGGAGGCGCTGGGTTGGGCGCTCGACGTGGATCAACTCGAAGCGCTCGTCACGCCCAGGACGAAGGCCATCTTCATCTGCAATCCGAACAATCCCACCGGGCGCGTGGAGGATGAGGCGACGCTGCGCCGGATCATCGCCGCCGCCGACCGCGTGGGGGCGTACGTGCTGTCCGACGAGGTCTATCGCGGACTCGAATGGACCGACGTGGAAACGCCGCGCGTCGCCACAATGTACGAGCGGGGCGTGAGCACGGGCAGCGTCTCGAAACTCCTGGGCCTGCAAGGGCTGCGCACCGGCTGGATGGTGACGCGCGATCGCAAGCTCATCGCCGATGCGATGGTCCTGCGGGAGAACACGAGCGAGATCATGAACGTGATGGGCGAGCGCATCTCGGAAGTCGCCCTCCAGCCCACGCGATTCGCCGCCGCGGTCGAGCGCTCGCGGGCCACCGGCCGGGCGCGCATCGATCGGCTCGACCGATTCGTCGCCGGCCAGCCGGCACTGCGCTGGCATCGGCCGGCCGCCGGCCTGCTCGGGCTCGCCCATCTCGATCTGCCGATGCGCGCCGACCGCTTCGCCGAGACGCTCCTCGCGCCGCCGTACAAGACGTTCGTGATGTCCGGCACGGCTTACGACTGCCCGCAGCACCTGCGCCTTGGCGCGGGCGGCGTGTCGCACGCGGAGCTGGAGCTCGGGCTGGAGCGGATGGCGCAGCTGCTCGCGGCGTGTTCGTGAGCGGTGGGCGGCAAGCGGCGCGTCATGGCTGAGCCGTTGCCGCCCAAGGCCGTCGGCTAATCGCCCCCGGTCGGCTCGAACCGCTCGCCCTTGAACACGCGCCGCGGGTTGCCCCGCGCCACCTGGTGGTGGAGCGTGCGCCGGTGGGCGCGCTGCGCGGCACTGGCTGCTGCGTCATGGCTCGCCAGCTTGTGCGCCAGCAGCAGGACGGCCAGGCGCTTGTTGGCGTGTTGGCTGCGCTCGGTCTGCACCTTGACGCTGATGCCGGTGGCGACGTGGATGGCCCGTACCGCCGATTCCGTCTTGTTGACGTGCTGCCCGCCCGGGCCGGACGCGCGGGCCGTCTCGAACCGGATCTCGCTCGGCAGGGTGGCCGCGGGCGCCGCGCAGCGTGCCACGCCGAAGAACCAGTTCTTGCGTGCGTGGCGCGGGCGATAGGGGCTGGGGCAGGTCCACTGGATCGTGCCCTCCCACCGCTGTGCCACGGCCGCCTCGGCATCGCCCTCCAGGCTGACCAGCGCGGAGCGTAGCGTGCCGGGGTGCTCGCCGTCCTCCTGTTCGAGCACTTCGACCCGCACGCCGGCCAGCGCCGATTCGCGTTGCAGGCAAGCCAGCCCCTTGAGCACGGCCAGTTTGCATTCGGCCGGCCCTTGCGCGGAAGAGAATTGCAGCAGAATCATCGGCAGCACTCCCCGCGGGTCTTGTAGGTGAGCACCGGGCGCAGGCGCGCGAGCACCTTGATCAGGCCTGCCTGTTCCAGCGGCACGATGACGCTATCGACCGGCTTGTAGGCCTCGGGGGCTTCTTCGTAGATCAGTTGCTTGTCTTCGCAGATCACGTGGCTGCCCAGCCGGGTCCGGTTGAGCTGCGCCGGACTGAAGCGCCGCACCAGGCGGTCCTTGCACTCGCTGCGCATCCACTTGCGGCCGGCGCCGTGCGCAAGCGAAAAGAGACTGTGCTCGCTCGGCTGCGGCATGACCACGTAGCTGAAATCGCCGCGCGAGCCGGGGATGACCACCGGCCCGGCATCCGATGGCGTGGCGCCCTTGCGGTGCAGCCAGCCGGGCTCGCCTTCGATGGTCGCCGGCGTCACCAGGTTGTGGTGCACGTCCAGCAGCGGCCGGCCCTGTGCGTGCAGCCGGTCCAGCATGCGTCGCGCGATCAGTTCGCGGTTGGCCTTGGCGAACCGCAGCGCCGTATCGTGCCGCGCCAGATAGGCCGCGCATTCGGGGCTGTCTTGCGATAGTCCGCCGTGTCCGTGCGTGCCCAGCTGTTCGTCCAGGATGGCCTGGCCAAGCCCGCGCGAGCCGCTGTGCACCAGCAGCAGGAGCTGCCGCGCGCTCAGCCCGAGCGCATCCGCTGCCGCGTCGTCGTAGACCGTGTCGATCTGCTGCAGCTCAGCGAAATGATTGCCGCCGCCGATGGTGCCGAGCGCGGCATCGAAGCCCGTGCCGGCCGGTGCCAGCGCCGTGGCCAATGCGCTCCAGGCATCGTCGAGCGGCCCGTCGAGATTGCCGAGCCGCTTTTCGAGCTTGTCGAGGCGGACCTTGTTCGCATCGAGATCGTTGGCCCAGAGCGCCATGCCGCAGCCGATGTCGTTGCCGATCAGCGCCGGGTAGAGGCGGCCGACCGAGAAGAACGCGGCACCCACCGGATAGCCGCGTCCGGGGTGCAGGTCGGGCATGCCGGCCACATGGCGCATGCCGGGGAGTGTTGCCGTGGTTTGAAGTTGTTGGATCGCGTTGCCTTCGATCCAGGTGTTGTCCGAGGCGATCAGGGTGACGCCGTCGGCCAGATGCAGGATGCAATTGCCCATGGAATGTCCATATCAGGTTCAGGAAAAACGTCTGATGTGGCAGGCCGAAGCCGGGGCAATGCGAAGGCGCTGTGTGCTACAGCGCAGGCGATTCGATCAACCCAGGCGAGGCCCGCAGAGGGGGGAAACGGTGTAACGCATGATGTCTGTCCTCCTATGCAAGTGCGGTTGATCGGTAAGCGGGGCGGATACTAGCATTGGCCGCTGTGCCAATGCAATGATGGGGCGGTGGGGGTATTGGTTTGTTGAAGGTAATTCCGACCCAAACCGGACCAAAATGGGTTGAATTTCGAGTGCAGGAGTTGCCGGCATAACAGGGCTGGCACAACCCCATCACACCGATCCCGGATGCGCCACCACGCGCAAGACCTGGTGGCAACAGGACCACGGCGCCTGGCTGATCCGCCTGTTCGAGCGGCTGGGCTGGGCCAGCGCCGTCAAGTGGAAATAGCGCGACATGCCCGGGCCACGCGCTTGCGCGTTGTCGCGGCCGGATGGCGGCGCGCGCCGGCGATCAGCGAGTCGATCCGGCACGGCTTGATTGCCGTCGCCGCAACGGGCTGGCGGGCGATTCGCGTGCCATCATGAGGATGGCCGCGCGTGTTTGACGCGCCGGTTTTCAACGCCGCGTGCGCAGCATTGGGAGACCGAATCGATGCAACACACCTTTAATGTGTTTGGGCGAATGATGACGATCGTCCGGGCGGGCGACGGCTGGACTTGCTACTGGCTCGGGCCCGAGGGGAAGCGCCGGCCCGCCGAGATCAGCATCCCACCGGACGTGACGCAGGGAGAGTTGGGCCAATATCTTTACGACATCTATCACGAGGACGCCACGCCGAGAAACGGCGACGTGCTCGAGATCGTCGCCAAATGAGCCGCGCCGCCTGATCCCGGCCATCCGAGGCGCGGCGCGGATGGCGTCATCGCCATGGCCGTCCGCGCGCGCGGACGGTGGTCGCGGCGCAAGCGGGGCCTGCACCTACACCCGCAGGAATGCCCGCAGCCGCTCCACACCCGCAGTCAGTCGCTCCACGTCGCACGCGTAGCACCACCGCACGAATCCCTCCCCCTCGGGCCCGAACGCGCTGCCGGGCGCGAGCCCGAGCCGGGCCTCGCGCACCAGCTGCTTGCACAGCGCCAGGCTGTCCTGCGCCCCCGGGACGCGGAGGAACGCGTACATGGCGCCTTCCGGCACGCGCACGTCCACCCCGGGCAGCGCCGAGAGCGCGGTGACCAGGTGATCGCGTGCCGCGCGCAGCCGCGCGGTTTCGCCGCGGATGAAGTCTTCGCCGTCGCGCACGGCCACCACGCCGGCTTCCTGCACGAAGGACGGCGCGCACGACGTGTTGTATTCGATCAGCTTGCCCAGGTCATCGATGAGGGCGGTGGGCAGCACCATCCAGCCGAGGCGCCAGCCCGTCATCAGCCAGGATTTGGAGAACGAGTTCACGCAGATGACGCGCTCGTCGCGCTCGGCGATGTCCAGGAACGAGGGGGCGGCGGATCGGTCGCCGTAGTAGAGGCGTTCGTAGACTTCGTCGGCGAGGATCCAGATGCCGTGGCGGCGGCAGTGCGCGAGCACGGCCTGCTGCGCTTCGCGCGACATGACCCAGCCGGTCGGGTTGTTGGGCGAGTTGATGACCAGCAGCCGGGTGTCGGGCGTGAGGGCGGCGAGCAGCTTGTCGACATCGAGCGTCCAGCCGTGCGCGCCGTAATCGAGCGGGACGGTGTCGACATGGGCGCCGAGGATCTTGGGAATCTCGACCACGTTCGGCCACAGCGGCGTCACGGTGACGACCCGGTCGCTGGGGCCGACCACGAGCTGCGCGGCCAGCATCAGCGCGCTCACGCCCGCGCTGGTGATGACCACGTGATCGATCGTGGTGCGGCCGTGCAGCCGGCTCACATAGTCGGCCAGGGCGCTGCGCAGCGGGGCGATGCCCAGGTTGTGCGTGTAGAACGTCGCGCCGCGAGCAAGGGCTTGCGCGGCGGCGTCGCGGATGAACTCGGGCGTGACGCGATCGGATTCGCCGAACCAGAACGGCAGCACGTCGGGCAGGCCGAAGCCGGCGTTGGCCACTTCGCGGATACGCGAGGCGCGCAGGTCGCGGATGGTGCCGCGGGCGGCGATCGGGTGGTTCAGTGCGGGCGGAAGGCTGGCGTTCATGCGGCTTGTTGTCCTGTGGGAGCGGGGGAAGGGGACACACCATCGCGCGACGTATCTCGCTGGGAGGAGATGATACGGCAGGGGCGGCGGCGCGCGCAGGGCTTGTGGGCACGGCGCGGATGCCGTGGCGTGGCCGGTTGGCTTCGCGTTCCGCCAGGGCGCGGTGCGGCCAATGCGACGCAGTGGTGTCGCCAGCGGGCGCATCACGGTCCGCCTGCCGCAGGATGGCCTGCGACACCGTTGCGCGGATGCGCGTCGCGTGCGCGTAATGGCGCGCTGGCCGGCGCGGGCGTCCTGCCCCGGGCGGACAGCGCGCCGTCGGCGCTACGACGGGCTCATCGTGTCGCCGTCGTCCGCGGAAGGCTTGAGAACCATCCCAGCATGCGCTCCCACAGCGGCTCGCCGGCCTGCCGGAAGTAGCCCATGTGCCCGACCTTGCCGCCGATCTGCCTTGGGTCGAGGTCTTGCCGCGTCAGCGGGGCGTTGCGGTAGCCCTGCATGAAGGCATCGCGGGATGCCGGCGGGGCCCAGAGATCGTCCAGCGCATTCACGGCCACGATCGGCGTGCGGACGTCCGCATAGGCCTGCTCGATCCCCCGCATGGCGGGATCGTCGAAGAGGTAGCGGGGGAAACGGCACCAGTGCCGCCATTGCCGGTAGACCCCCACGGGCAGGTCTTCGCCCAGGCCGAGCATCTTCCACGGGCAGTAGCCCTTCCACCACGTCAGCACCGGCAGCACCGCGTTCCACATCGCCAGCACGCGCAGCCGTTCGCCCAGCGGCATGTAGCCATGCCAGCCGGCGCCGGTGCCGAAGACGCAGAAGCCGGCCACCTTGCGATGATTGGGCAGGAGCCCGAAGGCATGCCCGCCGTAGGAGTGGCCGACGACGTACAGCGGCACGGCGCCATCCGCCATGGAGTCGACCGCCGCGGCCAGGTCCTGCCGCGCCCAATCCAGGAAATCCGTGCGGAAGCCATGGAGGGACGGCGGACGCGAGAGCCCGATGCCCCGGTAATCGAACGTCAGGGTTTCGAAGCCACGGGTGCCGGCGAACTGGGCGAACCGCCGGTAGAACCCCTGCGGCACCGCGGTCGCTCCCGCCACGACCAAGCACCCCTTCAACGCCGTGTCGGCCGGATAGCGGCAGCCGCTGAGGACATACCCGTCGGCGGCGGTGAGACTCACAGGAAGGGCATCGGGACGCATGGGGCCTCCGCCTATAACGACTGTCATAGAGAGCGTACGTTAAACTATGACGACTGTCTTAACAAGGGCCAACTGCGATGCCTCCTCGTCAATCCGATGCCCGCCAGCGCGTGGTGATGGCCGCGGCCGAAATGCTGGCGCGGCACGGTCTCAATGCCACGAGCATCCGGGAGATGGCCAAGCGCGCCGAAGCGCCGCTGGGCTCGACCTACCACCACTTTCCCGGCGGCAAGCAGCAGGTTGTCGTCGAGGCCGTGCAGTTCGCCGGCGCGCGGGTCGGCGCGGGCCTGGACCATCACCTGCGGGCCGGCGCCGCCGCGGGCGTGCTCGGGTTCCTGGCGATGTGGCGGGACATCCTCGTGCGATCGGACTTCCGCCTCGGATGCCCGGTGATGGCGACGGCGGTCGATGAGCCCATCGATGACCCCGCGCAAGACGCCCTGGCGGCGGCGGCGAACGTGTTCCGCGATTGGGAGCGCAAGCTCGTTGCCGCGCTGGAGGCGCAGGGGCGCGACCGCGCCTCGGCGACCGGGCTGGCCACGCTGATCATCGCCAGCGTGGAAGGGGCCATCGTGCTGTGCCGCGCGCAACGGAGCATCGCGCCGTTTGACCGCGTCACGGAACAGCTCGAAGCGCTCGTCTCGCGCGCATGACGTCAACCACCCGCTCGTTCGCTCGTCCGCTCGCCGGCCGGCTGCTGCAAGCCGCGGCCCGGCGGCGCGGACAGACTGTTCCTGACACTGCCGGGCCCGGCCCCGGGCTCAAGAGAGAACCGATTTGATGGAAGCTCACGCCAACACCTCGATGCCGGATCGCGGCACCTCGGCTATTGATCCGGCGCGGCCCTTCGGCTACGCGTGGAAAGCGCTGGCCGGGTCGGCGGTCGGATATGCCATGGACGGTTTCGACCTGCTGATGCTCGGGTTCATGCTGCCGGCCATCAGCGCGGCGCTGGCGCTCACGCCGGGCGAGTCGGGCGCGCTGGTGACCTGGACCCTGGTCGGGGCGGTCGCGGGCGGCATCGTGTTCGGCGCGTTGAGCGATGCTTATGGCCGCGTGCGCGTGCTGACCTGGACCATCGTGCTATTTGCGGTGTTCACCGGCATGTGCGCGGCAGCGCAGGGCTTCACGGACCTGCTGATCTACCGGACCATCGCCGGCATCGGCCTGGGCGGCGAGTTCGGCATCGGCATGGCGCTGGCGGCCGAAGCCTGGCCGGCGCACAAGCGGGCCCGGGTCTCGTCCTATGTGGCGCTCGGCTGGCAGTGCGGGGTGCTCCTGGCGGCGCTGCTGACACCGCTGCTGCTGCCGTTCATCGGCTGGCGCGGCATGTTCCTGCTGGGCGTGCTCCCGGCGGCGGTGGCCTGGTGCATCCGCAACAGGCTGCACGAGCCGGAATTGTTCGTGCGCCACGCCCATGCCCCGCGCGGGAAGACCAGCGCCTTCAGGCTGCTCGTGTCGGATGCGCGCACCCTGCGCACCAGCCTGGGCATTGTCATCCTCTGCGCGGTCCAGAATTTCGGCTACTACGGGATCATGATCTGGCTGCCCACGTATCTGGGCAAGACGCTGGGCTTCTCGCTCACGAAGTCCGCCCTGTGGACCTCGGTGACCATCCTGGGGATGATGCTCGGCATCGTCGCCTTCGGCCATTTGGCCGACCGTATCGGCCGCAAGCCGACGTTCCTGCTCTTCCAGGCGGGCGCCGTGGCGATGGTGCTGACATACGCCCGCCTGACAGACCCGTTCGCGCTGCTGTGGGCCGGCGCGGTGATGGGCATGTTCGTCAACGGGATGATCGGCGGATACGGCGCGCTCATTTCCGAAGCGTTTCCGACGGCCGCCCGCGCCACGGCGCAAAACGTGCTCTTCAACCTCGGCCGCGCGGTCGGCGGGTTCGGGCCGGTGGTGGTCGGCAGCCTGGCCGCGGCGTATTCCTTCCGGACGGCGATCGCGCTGCTGGCCGGCATCTATGTGCTGGACATGCTGGTCACGATGGCGCTCGTGCCCGAGCGCAAGGGGGCCGAACTGGCGTGACGGCGGTCGGCGGGAGGCGATCCAATCCCCGGGCCCGCCCTGACTGAGGCGATCCGTTCCTATTTTGCTCTGCGGGCACCAAGGCTCAAAAAGTTGTGATACTGTATATCCATACAGTATTCGGCTCAGCCTTGCGGTGCCTTCATGCCTGCGCAGTCCTCGTCTCTTTTTTCCGCCAACGATGTAGCGGCACCTCCGGCCATCGCCGATGCGGTCGCTGGCCCGGTGACCGCCGGGGCGCTTCCGCGCGCGCGGCCGGTGCCATCGCCGGAGCTGCTGCACCCGGCGCTGTGGCGGGCCGGCAGTCTGGCGAGGGGCGTCGGGCGGGTGCTGGCGACCGGCCATGACGCGCTGGATGCCGAGCTGCCCGGCGGCGGCTGGCCGCTGGGCGGGCTGACCGAATTGCTGTGCCCGCAGCCCGGCATCGGAGAATGCCGGCTGCTGCGGCCGGCGCTGTCCACGCTGTGCGCCGGCGCGGAGCGCATCGCCCTGGTCGGGCCGCCGTATCTGCCCAATGCGGTGCGGCTGGTCGGCTGGGATTTTTCGCCGGAGCAGGTGGTCTGGGTGCGCGCGGCCAAGCCGTCGGACCTGCTGTGGGCGGCCGAGCAGATCGTACGCAGCCAGGCGTTCGGCGGGGTGCTGCTCTGGCTGGACCAGGCGCGCCCCGGCGTGTTGCGCCGGCTGCAGGTGCTGGCGCAGGCCGGCGACAGCGCGATCTGGGTGTTCCGTCCGGTACAGGCGCTGCGGGAGTCGTCGCCGGCGGTGCTGCGGCTCGGGCTGGCGCCCATGGCGGGCGATACGCTGTCCATCACCTTCCACAAGCGGCGCGGGCCGCTGCGCGACACGCCGCTGGTGCTGCCCCTGGCCGATCCGCTGCGGGCCGGTCGCGCTTCGGTGCGGCCGCTGCCGGCTGCGCCGGTCGAGCCGTTTGTCGTAGACCCGGCCACGGCGGCGCTGCTGGCGTCGCTGTCATCCTTTCCTGCGTCCGGCGAGGTGCCGGACGCCGCCGATCATGCCGTTCTGGATCGCAGTGCATCTGCCTCGCCTGCCGCTCGACGCGCTGCGTTCCCGGTGGTCTGATCCGGCCGCGGGGCCGGCGGGGATGCCCCTGCCGGTCGTGGTGCTGGAGCAGGAGCGCGTGGTGGCGGCCAACCGGGCGGCCGCGCGCGAGGGCGTGCAGTCGGGCCTGCGGCGGGCCGGCATGCAGGCGCTGGTGCCGCACGCGCTGCAGCTGGAGCGCGACCCGGCCGCCGAGGCGCGGCTGGTGCAGGCGCTCGCGCTGGCACTGCTGGCCCTGACGCCGCATGTCTGCCTGGACCTGGCGGACGAGGCGACCGTGCTGCTGGAAGCGCAAGCCAGCCTGCGCCTGTTCGGCGGCCATCGCGCGCTCTGCCGGGCCGTGCGGCGCTGCGCGCGCTGCCTGGGGCTGGTGCCGCAGATCGGCACGGGCACCACGGGGCGCGGTGCGGCATGGCTGGCCAGCGCGCATGCGATGCATGGCCGCGGCGCGCAGCCGGTCCGCCTCCGGCGTGCGGTGCGGGCCGAGCGCATGGCCGCGCTGCTCGACGGCCTGTCCATCGAGACCGTCGCCCGGCTGACGCGCCCGGATTGGCTGGAAGGGCTGGGCTGCCGCACGCTGGCCGACCTGCGCGGCCTGCCGCGGGGCGGCCTGCGCCGGCGTTGCGGGCCGCTGTTGGTCGACACATTGGACGCAGGCTATGGCGAGGCGCATGAACGCTTCACCTGGTTTGCCGCGCCGATGCGCTTCGACGTGCCGCTCGAACTGCCCGGCCGCATCGACAGCGCCGAAGGCGTACTGGCCGCCGCCGAGCAATTGCTGCTGCAGCTGACCGGCTGGCTGGCCGCCCACCAGCTGGGCGCCAAGGGCTACCGGCTGACGCTGGAGCACGAACGCCGGCGCGGACGCGATGCCCAGGATGCCGCGTCGTCCACGCCGGTCGACATCCTGCTGGCGCAGCCGGTCCGCACGCTGGCGCATTTGTCGCGCGTGCTGCGGGAGCGTGTCCATCGCCTCACGCTGATCGCCCCGGTGGTCGAATTGCGGCTCACGGTGACGGATGCCGCGCCGCTTGCGCCGCCCACCGGTGCGCTGTTCCCCGCACCCGGCGCCCGCGCGGAAGATGCCGCCCGCCTGATCGACACCCTGATCGCCCGCCTGGGCGCCGCCAACGTGCTGCATCCGCAGCCCTGCGCCGACCATCGCCCCGAGCGCGCCAACCACTGGGCGGAGGTGAACGCCGCCACCACGGCGTCCGGCCGCGCCGCCGCCCGCCAGGCGCTGGCGCAATGGCATGCCCGGCAGCCGGAGCGGCCGCTGTGGCTGCTGGAGCAGCCGATCCCGCTGCTGACGCGCCAGCACTATCCGTACTATCGCGGGCCGCTGCGGCTGGTATCGCTGCCGGAGCGCATCGAATCGGGCTGGTGGGACGATGCGCTGATCAAGCGCGACTACTTCATCGCGGAAGGCGAGGGCGCCGTGCGCTACTGGATCTACCGCGAGCGCGTCTCGGCCACGGCGGGCGAGGACGAGGCACGCTGGTACCTGCACGGCCTGTTCGGCTGATGGACGGCGCACACGATGAACGCACCGACCCCGCTGCCCATCGGCCTGCCGGACTATGCCGAGCTGCACTGCATCAGCAACTTCACGTTCCTGACCGGCGCGTCGCATCCGCACGAACTGGTGGCGCGTGCCCAGGCGTTCGGCTACCGGGCGCTGGCCCTGACGGACGAATGCTCCGTGGCCGGCACCGTGCGCGCCCACATGGCGGCCAAGGAGGCGGGCCTGAAGCTGATCATCGGCAGCCGCTTCACCGTGCGCGACGCGCAGGGCGAGCCGTGGTTGCGGCTGGTGCTGCTGGCGCAGGATATCGACGGCTACGGCAACCTGTGCGAATGCATCACGCAGGCGCGGCTGGCCGCCCCCAAGGGCGATTACCGCCTGCTCGCCGACGACCTCGCCGCGCCCGCCGGCGCGCTGGCCCATCTGCGCGGCATGCCGCATTGCCTGGCCATCCTGCTGCCCGACTACGATCCCGATCCGCGGCACCTGCTGGCCCAGGCCCAGTGGTGCCGGCAGGTGTTCGGCGAGCGCCTGTCGATGGCGCTCGAGCTGCCGCTGCGCCACGCCGACGATCGCCATCGCGGCACGGTGGTGGCGGTCTCGGAGCAGACCGCCGTGCCCATGGTCGCCACCGGCGATGTGGCCATGCATTCGCGCCAGCGCAAGCCGCTGCACGACGTGCTGACGGCCGTCCGCCTGTCCAGGCCCATCGCCGAATGCGGGCTGGCGCTGGCGCCCAGCGCCGAGCAGGCGATGCGCACGCGCATGCAGCTCGCCTTCTTCTACCAGGGCGAGCGCGGCGCCCAGGTGCTGCGCCGCAGCGTGGAGCTCGCCTCGCTGTGCGACTTCTCGCTCGACGAGATCACGTACGAATACCCGCACGAGGTGGTGCCCGAGGGGCAGACGCCGGCCGGCTATCTGCGCGCCGAGGTGATGGCCGGTGCCGCGCGGCGATACGGCAAGGCCATCCCGCCCAAGGTGCGGGCGCAGCTCGACGAAGAGCTGGCGCTGATTGCCGAGCTGCGCTACGAGCCGTTCTTCCTGACCGTCTACGACGTGGTGCGGTTTGCCCGCAGCCAGGACATTCTCTGCCAGGGGCGCGGCTCGGCGGCCAATTCGGCGGTGTGCTACTGCCTGGGCATCACTGAGGTGAATCCGGAGAGTGGCAACACGCTGTTTGCGCGCTTCCTGTCCCGCGCGCGCAATGAGCCGCCCGACATCGACGTCGACTTCGAGCACCAGCGGCGCGAGGAGGTCATCCAGTACATCTACAAAAAATACGGCCTGACGCGCACCGCGCTGGCCGCGGCGCTGATCACCTACCGCACGCGCAGCGCCCTGCGCGATGTTGGCCGCGCGCTCGGCATCGATCTGGGCGTGATCGAACAGGTGGCCAAGGCGCAGGCGTGGTGGGATGGCCGGCACGAGTTCGCGCAGCGCGCCGGCCAGCAGGGGCTGGACCCCGAGTCGCCGCTGGTGCAGCGCTGGGCGGGGCTGATCGAGCAGTTGCGCGGGTTTCCGCGCCATCTGTCGCAGCATGTCGGTGGCTTTGTCATCGCGCAGGGCAAGCTGTCGCGGCTGGTGCCGATCGAGAACGCGGCCATGCCGGAGCGCCGCGTCATCCAGTGGGACAAGGACGATCTCGAATCGCTGCGCTTGCTGAAGGTGGACGTGCTGGCGCTGGGCATGCTGACGGCCATCCGCCGCACGCTCGACCTGCTCGATGCGCTGCCGGGCCGGCGCGCGCATTACCGGGCGCCGGGCAAGCTCGCCATGCAGCACCTGCCCGACGAGGACACGGCCACCTACGCGATGATCTGCCGCGCCGAGACCATCGGCGTGTTCCAGATCGAATCGCGCGCGCAGCAGTCGATGCTGCCGAGGCTGCGGCCGAGCACGTACTACGACCTGGTGATCCAGGTGGCCATCGTGCGGCCCGGGCCGATCCAGGGCGGCATGGTGCATCCGTACCTGCAGCGGCGCGAGGCGATGCGCAACGGCAACCCCGACTGCGTGACCTATCCCGGCCCGGAGGTGAAGGCGGTGCTGGAGCGCACGCTGGGCGTGCCGATCTTCCAGGAGCAGGTGATGGAGATCGCCATGAAGGCGGGCGGCTTCACCGCCGACGAGGCCGACCGCCTGCGCCGCGACATGGCGGCCTGGAAGCGCA
Organism: Ralstonia pseudosolanacearum; assembly: GCF_024925465.1. NCBI lineage: Bacteria > Pseudomonadati > Pseudomonadota > Betaproteobacteria > Burkholderiales > Burkholderiaceae > Ralstonia > Ralstonia pseudosolanacearum. Next base: position 1,768,274 of record NZ_CP103851.1, read on the forward strand.
AGGGCAATCTCACCCAGCACCAGGCGCGGCTGATGAAGGAGATGGTCGAAGTGCGGCACTACGACCCGGCCTTCGTCGAGGCGCTGTGCCGGCAGATGGAAGGGTTTGCCGAATACGGCTTTCCCGAGAGCCATGCGGCCGGCTTCGCTAAGCTGGCCTATGTCAGCAGCTTCCTGAAATGCCACGAGCCGGCGGCGTTCTTTGCCGCGCTGCTCAACAGCCAGCCGATGGGGTTCTATTCGCCATCGCAACTGGTGCAGGAGGCGCGGCGCAGCCGGGTGCGCGTGCTGCCGGCGGATGTGACGGCCAGCGCGTGGGACAGCACGCTGCACGCGCGTCCGGACGGGGCGGGCGGCCAGCCCGATATCCGGCTCGGCCTCAACCGCATCCGCGGCATGCGGCCGGCGGCCGGCGAGCGCATCGTGGCCGCCCGCGCCCAGGCGCCGTTCTCCAGCGTCGAAGACCTGGCGCACCGCGCCGCGCTCGATCGCCACGACCTGAGCGTGCTGGCCGCCGCCAATGCCCTGCTGTCGCTGGCCGGGCATCGCCGCCAAGCGCTGTGGCAGACCCTGGCGTTGCAGGAGCCCGGCCAGGACCATGCCCTGCTGCGCCAGGCCCGGCCGGTGGAGGCGCCGCTGGTCCTGCCCGCGCCGTCCCTCGGCGAAGAGGTCGTCGCCGATTACGGCAGCCTGGGCCTGTCGCTGCAAAGCCACCCGCTGAGCCTGCTGCGGCCCCGGCTGGAGCAGATGCGCTTTGTCACCGCCGCCGCGCTGGCCGGCTACCGCAACGGGCAACTGGCGCGCGCGTGCGGCATCGTGACCGTCCGGCAGCGGCCGGGCACGGCCCAGGGCACCATCTTTGTCTCGATCGAGGACGAGACCGGCACCGTCAACGTCGTGCTCTGGCCGCGCCTGATCGAGCGCCAGCGCCGGGAGGTGCTGCATGCCCGCCTGCTGGGCGTCTATGGGAAGTGGCAGTGCGAGCGCGAGACACGGCACCTGGTCGCGCAGCATCTGGTGGATCTGACGCCGCTTCTGGGGCGGCTGGCATCCTCCAGCCGCGATTTCCACTGACCGCCTGCCTGACCGGCCACCACGTCACGTTCCGGCACGCCATTTGCGTGACGTTAACCGCGCGTCGTCCGCAAGCCGGAAGCGAAGTGCGGTCGGCTGCATGTTTGTCCGTGTTTTCCTCCGCTAGGTGGTTAGGGCAAGCGCGGATCGACGGATGGCGCAGAGAGTGTGACGATTTGCGATGTATGCATCACAGGACGATTGTGAACAAGCGTAGAAAACGGCATGTGGGGCGGGAACCGTCCCTGGCTGGGCTTGTCACCATACACAGGTACGGTGGGATGCGATTTCATCACGCGTCAACATTGGGTGCAGTCGAAATTACGTCTACTCTGTAAGAACCACATCAGGAGGCCACCACTCGCAAAATGTGCAGCAGTTGGCACTTCAACACGCTGCTGCCGGATGCATGTTCTGCCGTGGACCTGGAGGCGTCTTGCTCCATCGTCCGTATGTTTTTACAGCCGCATCGAGCGGGTCCCCCGGCCCTTCGATGCCCCCATCTCAGGTGCAGGAGCAAACAGATGGAACAGCCCTTCAAGCAGTTACACAGCCTGCGCAAGTCGCGCAAGCTCAAACAGGAAGACGTCGCCAAGATGGCCGGCATCTCGCGCGAGGCGTATCTGCGTGCGGAATCCGGCCGTGCCGATCCGCGCCTGTCGACGCTGATGGCCGTGGCCGGGGCGCTGGGGCTGGAAGTCGTGCTTGCCCCGCGTGAAGCCGTGGCCGAGATCGAGCGTGTGATCGCCAGCTATCCGACCCAGTCGTCGCCGGGCGGATCGCCTGGGACCGAGGCGGGCCGTGAAGGCTCGTCCGGCGCCATGGGCGGGTCCAGCGGCCATGGCCTGGCGGGCCAGTATCGCGGTCCGGAACGCCAGCCGCAGTCGGCCTACCATCCGGGCGCCGCGCCCAGCCAGGCCGGGCAGCAGGGCGCGCCGCACGCCGGCAACGTCGGCAGCGGTTCCGACGATCGCTCGCGCGCGGGTTCGGGCGATCGGCCGGCGGCCGGCGGTACCGGCTCAACGGGCGGCTCCGACCGCCCTGGCTCGGGCTCGGGTTCGCGCGAATCCTGAGCGCGGCCACCGCGTGGTGGCCTGCCGAGGCAATCCCGCCCGGGCGCGTTTGCGGTCGCGCCCGGCGGAACTTGCCCGGCCGTAGTGTCGCGCGCATACAATGCGTGTCGACATCCCATTTCCCCATTTTTGCTGCATGCCCGGCGACTCTTCCCGCGCGCGTGCCGATGCCGCCCCGGCGTCGGCCGCTGCCTTCTCCACCGCACACGGTTCCCATCCGCCGTTCTGGCAAAGCCTCAAGCAGGACACCTTCTTCTGGCTGCTGCTGATCGTCTGCGCGGGACTGACCGTCCTGGCGCCCCAGCGCATCGTCCAATACCCGCAGCTGGTGGACTGGCACACGATTGCCGCCCTGGGGGGGCTGCTGATCCTGACCAAGGCGGTGGAGTCCAGCGGGATGCTGCAACTGCTCGGCCAGCGTCTGGTGGATGCGGTGCAGAGCGAACGCGCGCTCGCGCTGAGCCTCGTGGGCGCATCGGCGGCGCTGTCGACGCTGCTGACCAATGACGTCGCGCTGTTCGTGATCGTGCCGCTGACGGTCGGGCTGCGGCACGTCGCCAAGCTGCCGGTGACGCGGCTGATCGTGTTCGAGGCGCTGGCCGTCAATGCGGGCTCCGCGCTCACGCCGATCGGCAATCCGCAGAACCTCTTCCTGTGGCATCAGTCCGGCCTGTCGTTCGGCGGGTTTGTCTGGCAGATGGCGCCGATGGTGGCGCTGCTGATGCTGTTGCTGCTGGTGGGGACGTGGTTCGCGTTTCCCGCACAGGCCATCCACGTGCATTCGGACGTCAGCGCGCCCGAGCTGCACAAGCGCCTGCTGCTGCCCGCGCTGGCGCTCTATGTGCCGTTCCTGCTGCTGACCGACCGGGGGTATCCGCTGGCGGCGCTGGCGGGCCTGGTGGTGCTGTACCTGATCAGCGCGCGCTACGTGCTGGCCCGCGTCGACTGGGGCCTGCTGCTGGTGTTCGTGCTGATGTTCATCGATCTGCGGCTGGTGGCCCAGCTGGAGCCGGTCCGGCATGGGCTCGCCATGCTGGCGCTGAGCGAGCCGACGCATCTGTACTGGGCGGGCATCGGCCTGTCGCAGGTCATCAGCAACGTGCCGGCGGCGATTCTGCTGGCCGAGTCTTCCCATGACTGGCCGGTGATGGCCTTTGCCGTGAGCGTCGGGGGTTTCGGCTTCATGGTCGGCTCGCTGGCCAATCTGATCGCCCTGCGGATGGCGCGGGACAAGCGGGCATGGCTGGTGTTCCATGCTTATTCGATGCCGTTCCTGGTGGCGGCCGCGGGTATCGTGTTTTTGTGGATGGCGCTTTCCGCCCGTTGAGACGCGGTCCGCCGCGTTGACGGGCCGCCCGTTGGTGGGCAGGGCATTTCGGCCGGCGCTTACGCATTCGATGGCCGTTCCGGCCGTCTCTTCGGGATGATTGCGCTGGCGGCTTGCCGTCGCCAGCCGATCGGCTAGGCACCTCAAAGAAAAAGCGGCATGACGCAGGCCGTCATGCCGCAATGCTGCAATGGTGGCGGGCTGTACGCGCCCGCCGCCCGGCTGCTTCACCTTGGCAGCGCGCCCGTCAGATTCGTGATCAGCGACGTCACCGGGGCGAGCGGCTGGATCGTCGTGGCGCCGGTCGAGCGCGTGGTCGAGGCCGACGCGCTCGGCACCGTGCCGATGATCGTCCCGGCGGCGTTGCCGACCGCGTTCACGACCGTGCCGACCGCGTTTGCGGTGTTGCTCACCGTGCTGTTCACCACGTTGCTGACCGAGCCGAGCAGGCTGCCGCCTGCCACCACCGCGCCCGAGACCGCGCCGCCGACCTGCCCGACGCCCACCGAACCGCCGCCGACCGGGCTGCTGGTCAGCGAACCGACCACCTGCGACACCGGTGCCCCGATACTGCCGAGCGAGCCCGTCAGCGCACCGGCGGGATTGCTGCCGCCCAGCGTGCCGGTCACCGTGTTCACGACGCCACTGAGTGCGCCGGTCGGGTTGCTGCCGCCCAGCGTGCCCACGACCTGGTTCACAGCGCCTTGGACCGGAGCCAGCGCGCCGGAACCACTGCCGACACTGCCCAGCGCACCCGTCACCGTCCCGACCGCACCGGTCAGTGCACCGGCCGGATTGCCGCCGACCGGCAGGGTGTTCTGCAGCGTGCCGACGAGGCTCGTGATCGGGGTGATCGGGGTGCCGCCGGCGCCGGACAGCGTGCTGACGACCTGGGTCACGGCACCTTGGACCGGAGCCAGCAGATTGGATGCGCCGCCGACATTGCCCAGAGCGCCGGTCGCCGTGCCGACCACGCCATTCAATGCACCAGTCGGGCTGTTGCTGCCGAGCGTGCCGGTGACCGTGTTGACGACACCGCTGAGTGCGCCGGTGGGATCGCTGCCTCCGACATTGCCCAGAGCCCCCGTCACTGTGCCGACCACACTATTCAGTGCGCCAGTCGGGCTGTTGTTGCCGAGGGTGCCGGTGACCGTGTTCACGACACCGCTGAGCGCACCCGTCGGATCGCTGCCGCCGACGTTGCCCAGAGCGCCGGTTACCGTGCCGACCACGCCATTCAATGCACCAGTCGGGCTGTTGCTGCCGAGGGTACCGGTGACGGTGTTCACGACACCGCTGAGTGCGCCGGTGGGATCGCTGCCGCCGACATTGCCCAGAGCCCCCGTCACTGTGCCGACCACACTATTCAGTGCGCCAGTCGGGCTGTTGCTGCCGAGGGTGCCGGTGACCGTGTTCACGACACCGTTGAGTGCACCCGTCGGATCGCTGCCGCCGACATTACCCAGAGCGCCGGTCACCGTGCCGACCACACCGTTCAGTGCGCCAGTCGGGCTGTTGCTGCCGAGCGTGCCGGTGACGGTGTTCACGACACCGCTGAGTGCGCCGGTGGGATCACTGCCGCCGACATTACCCAGAGCCCCGGTCACAGTACCGACCACGCCATTCAATGCGCCGGTCGCGTTGCCGCTGCCGCCCAGCGCGCCGGTCACGGTATTCAAGGCACCACTGAGCGCACCGGACGGATCGCTGCCACCGACCGTACCCACCACCTGGCCCACCGTGCCCTGGACCGAAGCCAGGGCATTCGAGCCGCCGCCGATGCTGCCCAGTGCGCCGCCTGCCGTGCTGGCCACCGTGCCCACCGGGTTGGCGCTGTTCACGGTGCCGATGACCTGAGACACCGCAGACGAAGCCGGGGTGTTGCCGGTGACCGATTGCACGGTCGCGACCAGGGTATCGGTGGGAGTGCCGAGGGCGCCGGGGAGCGTCGTCGTCACCGCACCCGACGACGATGCGGTCGCGCCGATCGACGTCGTCGGTGTCAGGCCGTTCGCGATGACGCTGGCCGAGACGCCGCCGGCAAGCGGGCTGCTGCCCACCGCCACGACCGGCAGCGAATCGAGCGCGCTGGCCGCTGCGGGCGCGGAGGCCAATACGCTGAGTGCGGTTGCGACCGCCAGTGCGGTACCCGTCAATTTGAAGCTGGTTTTCATTGTGACCTCGTCTTTGTTGGTGGTGCGTTGGGTGGTGCATGAGAGACGGGTGCACGAACTATGCCATCGAGAAAATCAGCCTGATTTATACGAATTGCGGCAATACATTCCGGCTGCATAACCGGATTCATTGCGAAAAACATGCGTTCCGTCATTTTTTGATAAGGAGCGCGATGGTGTGGGCGTACCGATGTAACGTAACGTTCCGACGCGCAAGGTAACGCGCCGTGTCGCGCGGAAGGCCGGTGGCGAGCCGTTCTTGCGGGTATCGGCCAATTCAATTGGATTGCGGAGGCAGATGATTGGATCGGGGATTTCTGCGCGAATTTCAGATATAAGAAATATTAAATTGTTGGAATATGTGTTCCGCTGCGTGGCGTCGGTGGATTGGATATTGGCTGCGTGTGGGCTGGGTGCTCTCAAGAGTCAAGTGCAACGTTTAGCCAACTCAGCCTTTTCCAACTCTTTGGCCATTGCTTCCTCGGGCGTATCCCAACCGAGCGTCTGGCGAGGCCGACCATTGAGCAATTTGGCGATGTCATTGAGCTGGGTCTGTGTGACAGCGGAGAGGTCCATGCCTTTGGGCAAAAACTGGCGCAGCAAACCATTGGTGTTCTCGTTGCTGCCACGCTGCCAAGGCGCATGCGGGTCGGCAAACCAGATATCGAGATTCAATCGCTTGGCGAGTTCGACATGGCAGGTCATTTCCGTTCCGCGGTCGTAGGTCAGGCTCTCGCGCAGAAAGGCTGGCAACTTCTTCATCTGGCGCGTGAAGCCTTCCAGGGCATCCTTGGCCGTGCAGCCGTCCATGCGGCACAGCACGACGAAGCGGGTCTTGCGCTCGACAAGCGTGCCCACGCAGGAACGATTGAAGGCGCCTTTGATGAGGTCGCCCTCCCAATGCCCCGGCCACTGCCGCAACTCGATCTGCTCGGGCCGATGCACGATGCGCAGTTCCTCTGGCACGAAGCCCGTGCCGGCAAGCGTCGTGCGTCGACGTCCACGCGCGTGCTTTTCCTGGCGCAGCGCTTCAATCATCGCTTGCTTCAATTCGCCGCGCGGGTGGGCGTAAATGGCGGCGTAAATCGTTTCGTGGCTGACTCGTTGGCCGGGATCATCGGGATGCATGCGGCGAAGTCTGGCAGCAATCTGCTGCGGCGACCAGCGCCAGTAGACCAACCGGTCATGCACATGCCGATACAGCGCATTGTCGACACGCAGCTTGCGCTGACGCACGCAACCTTGGCGACGAACGCGGTACGCCGACGAAGCCTGCGTCGCATCGTAATGCCGCGCGGCTGTATTTCCGTTGCGCACCAGCTCTCGCGAAATTGTCGAGGCATTTCGCCCAAGCAATCGGGCGATCCCTCTCACGCTGCTGCCTTTCCGAGATTCGATCATGATGACCGCACGTTCCTCCGCGCTCAGATGCTTGTACTTCTTCATCGCAACACCTTACCTCCATCAGGGTGTTGCACTTGGGACTAGAGACTAAGCTGGGCGATTTGATTTTCAATAATATTGAAATGACAAGAAAATCATGCTTAAAGATCAGGGTGGAATGGATTGGGCGGCCGATGTCTTGGTCGTCGCGCATGTGGGCGGTCGGTTTCTGCTTGGCGATGGCGATGCGGCAGGGCGGGATTCCACTTGACACGCGGCCCAGTTGATGCGAACAAGAGCCGATTTGCGCCATGAGTTTGTTCGCCCACCTGAGCGTAGTTCCCGACCGAAGGCAGAACATCAACAAGAAGCACGACCTGATCGACGTGATCTTCCTCGTCTTTAGCGCCGTGCTCAGCGGTGCCACGGGCTGGAAAGCGATCGAAGTGTTTGGCGACGCGCAGCTTGATTGGCTGCGACACCATCGGGCCTTTGGCAACGGCGTGCCTCGCCGGCACTGTATCGCCAACATCGTCAAGGGCTTGGATACGGACGCATTGATGCAAGCGCTCTTCGGCTGGATCAACGAAAGACGCAAACTCGCAGGCAAGGGCACCATCGCCATCGACGGCAAAACCATGCGCCGCGCATGGCAGGAGGACGTACAGAAAGCGCTGCATGTCGTCTCAGCCTACGATGTCGAACATGGCGTGGCCTTGTATCAGCAAGCGGCGCAGAGCAAGGGCGAGGAGATCAAGCTCGCGCGCAACATCATCGATGTCGTGGCCGCTAAGGGCAAGATCATGACGCTCGACGCGCTGCACTGCCAGAGCGAGACGCTGCAACGGATCGCCGAGAAGAAAAGCGACTACATCGTTGGTGTGAAAGCCAACCAGAAGACGTTGCACGAGTGGGTCCAACAGGCGTTCTGCGCGACCTATGAAGTCAGTGGCACGGCGACCCACGAGCAAGTCAATCGCGGCCATGGCCGGGAGGAGAGGCGCGTCGTGATGCAAATCCCCGCGCACTTGCCACCGGAGTTGAAAACACGCTGGCCCTCCATTCGCAGTCTGATCGAGGTGAGCAGCGAGCGCACTGAAAAAGGCCAGACCTACTTCGATTCACGGTGGTACGTCAGTTCGCTGGAGATCGACGCGCAGCGTGTGGCGCAAGCCATCCGCGATCACTGGCAGATCGAGAATGGCTTGCATTGGGTGCTCGATGTGGCCTTCAAGGAGGATGCCACCGCGATCACTGACCCGGAGGGCGCCAAGCATGTCGCCCTGATCAACCGCATCGCGCTCAGCGTGATCAGGCAGCATCAGCAGACCAAGGAGAGCGTCAACAGCAAGCGCAATCGCGCTGCTTGGAGTGCGCCGTTTCGCGATCAACTGATCTTCGGATGAAAGTGGAATCCCGCCCTGGGCGATGCGGTGCCTGGCATCTCCGGCGGGTTGGAGCTGGCGGTTGCGTATTGCATGTCATCCGGCGGCACGATGCGGCGCGCGGGGTGGCGGCCGGTTCCTCAAGCGCAGACGGCCACCCGAGGGTGGCCGTCGCGATGCCGGTACAGTCCCGGCGAGCCGAGGGCGGGTGCCTGGATCAGGCCCGTTTGGCGGAAATCACCGTTTCCGACACCGTGCGCGGGGCTTCGGCGTAATGCTTGAACTCCATCGTGTAGGTCGCCCGGCCCTGCGACAGCGAGCGCAGGTTGGTGGAGTAGCCGAACATCTCGGCGAGCGGCACCTCGGCGTGGACGACCTTGCCGCCGCCACCGGGGATATCCTCCGTGCCCTGCACCATGCCCCGCCGCGACGAGAGATCGCCGATCACGTTGCCCATGTACTCCTCGGGCGTTTCCACTTCCACCGCCATCATCGGCTCGAGCAGGATCGGATCGGCGCGGCGCATCGCATCTTTGAACGCTATCGAGCCGGCCATGCGGAACGCGTTTTCGTTCGAGTCCACATCGTGGTACGAGCCGAAGGTCAGCCGCACCTTCACGTCGACCACCGGATAGCCCGCCAGCACGCCCGCGTTCAGCGTGTCACGGATGCCCTTGTCCACCGCCGGGATGAACTCGCGCGGAATCACGCCGCCCTTGATCTCGTCGACGAACTCGTAGCCCTTGCCGGGGTTGGGTTGCAGCGTAATGACGGCATGGCCGTACTGGCCGCGGCCGCCCGACTGCTTGACGAACTTGCCTTCGACGTCATCGGCGATCTTGCGGATCGTCTCGCGGTAGGCCACCTGCGGCTTGCCGACGGTCGCTTCCACGCCGAACTCGCGCTTCATCCGGTCGACCAGGATTTCCAGGTGCAGCTCGCCCATGCCCGAGATGATGGTCTGGCCGGATTCCTCGTCGGTCTTCACGCGGAACGACGGGTCTTCTTGCGCCAGGCGGTTGAGCGCCAGCCCCATCTTCTCCTGGTCGCCCTTGGTCTTGGGCTCCACGGCCTGCGAGATCACCGGCTCCGGGAACTCCATGCGCTCCAGGATGATGACGTGGTCGGGGTCGCACAGCGTGTCGCCGGTGGTGGCTTCCTTCAGGCCCACCGCCGCGGCGATGTCGCCGGCCAGCACTTCCTTGACCTCTTGGCGCTGGTTGGCGTGCATCTGCAGGATGCGGCCCAGGCGCTCCTTCTTCTGCTTGACCGGGTTGTAGACCGTGTCGCCCGAATTGACATGGCCCGAGTACACGCGGAAGAAGATCAGCTGGCCGACGAACGGGTCGGTCATGATCTTGAAGGCGAGCGCGGAGAACGGCTCGTTGTCGTTGGCGTGACGTTCCAGCGGCTCGTCCTTCTCACCGTGGCCCTGGATGGAGGGGATGTCGACGGGCGAGGGCAGGTAGTCGACCACGGCATCCAGCATGGCCTGCACGCCCTTGTTCTTGAAGGCCGAGCCGCACAGCATCGGCACGATCTCGCCGGCGATGGTGCGCCGGCGCAGCGCGCCCTTGATCTCGGCTTCCGTGAGCGCTTCGCCGCCGAGGTACTTCTCGAGCAGCGCCTCGTCGGCCTCGGCGGCGGCCTCGACCATCTTGTCGTGCCATTCCTGGGCGGTGGCGCGCAGCTCGTCGGGAATGTCGATGTATTCGAACTTCACGCCCTGCGAGGCATCGTCCCACACGATGGCCTTCATCTTGACGAGGTCCACCACGCCGCGGAAGTGGTCTTCCGCGCCGACGGGAATCTGCACCGGCACCGGGTTGCCCTTCAGGCGCTCGCGCATCTGGCGCTCGACGCGGAAGAAGTCCGCGCCCACGCGGTCCATCTTGTTGACGAAGGCGATGCGCGGCACCTTGTACTTGTTGGCCTGGCGCCAGACGGTTTCCGACTGCGGCTGCACGCCGCCCACCGAGTCGTAGACCATGCAGGCGCCGTCGAGCACGCGCATGGAACGCTCCACCTCGATGGTGAAGTCCACGTGGCCCGGGGTGTCGATGATGTTGATGCGGTGCTCGGGGTAGTTGCCGCCCATGCCGCGCCACATGCAGTGCGTGGCCGCCGAGGTGATGGTGATGCCGCGCTCCTGCTCCTGCTCCATCCAGTCCATGGTGGCCGCGCCGTCATGCACCTCGCCAATTTTGTGATTGACCCCGGTGTAGAACAGGATGCGCTCGGTCGTGGTGGTTTTGCCGGCGTCGATGTGCGCCGAGATGCCGATGTTGCGATAGCGCTCGATGGGGGTCTGGCGGGGCATGATGGTTCTCGGGAAAGCGCTCGACTGCGCCACCTCCGCACCATGCGAAGGGCGAATGTGCGAACGGGAACACATTATAGGATCGGCGGAAACCTCCCGTATGTAGGGGCATTGCCAGGCGTTTCACCCCCGCGCCAGCGCGCGCAGGCCGGCGAAGTCGAGCAGTTCGATCTCCCCATAGGCCAGCCGCAGCAGGCCGCGGGCCTCGAAGTCCTTGAGCACCTGGTTGACGGTCTGGCGGGACAGCGCCAAGAGCAGGGCCAGTTGCTCCTGCGGCACGCGCAGCACGCGCCGGGTGCCCAGGCGCAGGTCACCGTAGCCGTCGGCCATCAGCAGCAGGCGCCGGGCGACGCGTTCGGCGGTGGGCAGCAGGGCGGTTTCTTCCAGCACCGTGAAGGTCAGCCGCAGCTTGTGGGTGAGCAGCAGGGCGAAGGCGCGCAGGGATGCCGGCGCACTGTTCAGCAGTGCCACCAGCGGGGCCTGGGGCATGTGCAGCAGCAGGGCGCCATCGTCGGCGCGGGCGTCATGGGTGCGGGCCTGGCGGTCGAGCACGCCGATCTCGCCGAACCAGTTGACCGGCTCCAGCACCGCCAGCAGCGACTCGCGCCCCTCCGCGCTGGTGGCGCCGATGCGGATCGCGCCCTCCACCACGCAATACAGCCCGTCGGACGGATCGCCCCTGCGGAACAGAATGTCGCCGCCGCCGAGCCGGCGCACGACCGCCATGCCGATCAGGGCGTCCTGCAAGGGCGTGTCGAGCGCGCCGAACCAACTGCTGGCATGCAGGCGTTCACGATAGGCCTGGGCACCAGGCAAGGCAGGCGGACTGGGGGCGAGATCCATGAAAAGAGGGCGCCACGGCGGGCGACGGCTAGGGCTTACCCGGGGAACGCGCGCGTTTGTCGGCCAAGCGACAGAGCATTGCGTCCCCCGATGGCTAGGATGAAACGATGATAACGAGCGGCCGGCGCGGGCGTCCATGCTGCGCCCGCACAACCCTGCGGAGACCGTCATGCGCACCCTGTCCGATCATCTGTCCAGCTACGCGGCCTACCACCAGGACGGCCGCAACATCGCCACGCACTTCTTCGGCATCCCGGTCATCGTGGTGGCCGTGGCGGTGCTGTTCTCGCGCCCGGTGCTGGGTCTGCTGCCGGGTGGCGTGGCGGTCACGCCGGCGTTGCTGCTGCTGGTGGCGGTGACGGTGTTCTATCTGCGGCTGGACGTGGTGTTCGGGCTGGCGATGTGCGGGTTGATCGGCGTGGCGGTGTGGGTGGGCAACCATGTCGCCGCGCATTCGACGGTGGCCTGGCTGTCGGTGGGGCTGGGCCTGTTCGTGATCGGCTGGATCGTGCAGTTCGTCGGCCACTATTACGAGGGGCGCAAGCCGGCGTTCGTCGATGACCTTGCGGGGCTGGTGATCGGCCCGTTGTTCCTGCTGGCGGAGACGGTGTTCGCGATGGGGCTGCGCGGAGCGCTGCGCGACGAGGTGGCCAGCCGCGCGCGGGCGATGCGCGCGGCCGCGCCGGGCAGGCATGCGGCGGCCTGAGCGGTTGCTATGCCGGTGTGACGATCAGGGCATCGCGCTTGTCTTTCACCTGTGCCCAGCGCGCATGGTCCGCCAGCGGAGGCTGCACCTGGGTCAGGCGCGGCCAATCGGCGCGGCGCGACAGCTGCGCGTTGAGCGCGATGAATTCCCGCTGGTCGGCCGGCACGTCAGCCTCGGCATGGATTGCGCCGACCGGGCATTCCGGCGCGCAGATCGAGCAGTCGATGCAGGTGTCGGGGTCGATCACCAGGAAGTTGGGGCCGGCGTGGAAGCAGTCCATTGGGCAGACCGCGACGCAGTCGGTGTATTTGCACTGGATGCAGGATTCGGTGACGACGTAGGGCATGGGGCCGGCGGCGGGCGAGGCAAAGCCGCGATGATGGCATGGCTGGAAAGGCAGGCGGGCGCGTCGCTTTGTCCATCTCATGCAAAACACTTGATGGACGCGCGGCGCGCCCGCATGGCGCTGGGTTCCGGCACGAGGCCGGCTCGCCTGGGCCTTACTGCACCACGATCGACACCGTCGAATAGGCCGGCACGGTGATCGTCTCGCTGTACGTGCCGATCTTGACGCCGCGTGTCACCGGGAAATGGCCGTACCCCTGCAGCGTGGCCGGCACCGAACTCGGCATCGAGCGCTGGCCGCTGTAGTCGGGGCCGTTGACGGCAGGGATCGAGAAGCTGCCTTCGGTGCGCGCCGGATAGGCAAAGCCCGACGGGCTGGAGGCGGCCGGCAGCAGCGCGATGGCTGTGCCCCAGCGGGCGACGGCGTCACCCAGGCCGGCGCCGCCGCCTGCCTGGATGGCGCTGTTCAGCAGGGTGGCCGAATCGGTCGACGAGAAGTTTTGCAGGAGGTTGCGGTAGTACGACAGGCCGTACTGGCGCAGCAGGAAGCCGCCCAGACTGCCCGAGATCGGATACCCGGGGCAGGTCGCCGACAGCGACGCGTTGAACGTGGTCAACGAGCAGTCGTACGCGCTTTGCAGCCAGGCCGGGAAGCGGCTGTCGCGCACGTTGTTGAAGCTTGCGTCGATCTGGCTGGACAGTGCATCTTCCATGGTCATGGCCGTCATCTCTTCCAGCCACGTGCCGTACATAGAGGACGAGCCGTGCAGCACGCCGCGTTGGTAGAAGTTGGCCATGTGCGTGAACTCGTGGCCCAGGGTCGAGATGACGGTGCTCAGGCCGCTGGTGCCGCCCAGGTAGATCGTCTCCGAATCCACGTACAGCGACAGCGACTGGTTCGACAGCGGCTGGGCGCTGGTGGTGAAGTTGTTGCGCGCCCAGAAATAGCCCACGCTGCCGTAGGGCTCGCTGTCCGGCTCGATGTTCAGCACGACGATGTCGAGCGCCTGGTTCGGGTCGATCAGGCTGGCCGAGCTGGAGTACGCACCCCACGGCTGGCCGGCCAGCGCCGTGGCCAGCGAGTACACCGATTGGCTGCCCGAGCTGAACTTGGTGAGCAGCGTGTTGATGATGCTGTCGGAGATCTTGCTGCTGCCGTATTCGCTGTCTTCGACCCACAGGTTGACGATGCGGCCGTCGGTGGCGGTGGCCTGCTGGCGCAGCGTGGCGGTCACGGTCACGGCGGCGCCGTCCGGCTGCTGGTGGTTCCACGAGCGCTGCGTGCCGACGCTGGCGACCGATTGCGGACGCAGCACGGCAACGTTTGCGGCACTCTGTGTCTTGAGCGGAGCGGGGCCGCTGGCGTAGCCGTCCAGGGCGTGGGCGTTGAAGTCGGAGAGCGTGCGGTCGAACGCCGCATTGGCGTCTTTCTGCGTGCCGGTGCTGGCCTGGGGCTTTGCGACCGAGGTGCCACCGGTGCCGGTCAGGCTGGCGGTGCTGAGTGAGACGGACGGCATCGGCTGGGCGGCCGCGCTCTGGTTGGTGTAGATCAGGGTGACGTTCTGGCCCGTGAGGCCGGCGATCGAGACCGGCACCGCGGTAGCCGTGCCACCCGTGTTGGTCGCCTGCCAGATGCCCACGCCGGAGCCGGCGTAGGTGGTGCCGAGCGCACCGCAATGGGTGCCGCTGCAAGCCGCCGCGACCGCCACGCTGGCGGGGGTGGCCTGCGTCGTGGAGGTGTTGCTGCTGGTGTCGGAACCGCCGCCACCGCCTCCGCCGCAGCCGGTCAGGGCCGCTGCTGCTACGACCGCCATCATGGTGGCGGTCCAAATCGTTTGCCTCGTGCCAGTCACATTCTGTGGTTGCGCCACGCACGTCTTCTTTTTACTGCCAAACATTACTGCCTCCAGAAAATCGAATCTGCGCGCAGCCGGACCGTGACCACACACGCGACGGATTTTCGAATGGCTAATGTGGCGTTAATCCGATGAAAAGAGGGCTCTGCGCTAACCAATTCCATCAATTCACGCAAGAATGCCGTTTCCCGGGTGCCTGAATATAAAAAATGTTTAGATCAGGTATTAGGGTGTTCGAAAAAAGATGAGGACGTTTCGCCACACTTTGATCGCCGAGGCCGCCCCTGGAATAGGCCGCCTCCCTGTTGTGGGTTTGCAGAGCCGTGCGCTCAGAACGTCACCCGTTCATGCTGCGTCGCGCTGTTCAAGTCCTTCTTCTGATCGCTCACCTGGGCAGCATCACGCTGGCCGCCAGGCAGCTCGGCCTGCCCAGCCGGCGGTGACCTCGCAGATCCGCGTGCTGGAACCGGCATACGGCGTGGCGCTGTTCTATCGAGGCGGCCCCTGTCTGATGGCGCGGGTCGACTAACTGGTGCCGCGGGAAACAGAGATCGATTTCTTCCCGCGCAATGCGGGCGAGATGGGCGCGTGCCACCCGCGTATCGGCGCGACGGCGCCTGACTGGGTGCCGGATCGCCTCGGCCGCTTTTGCAGCGTTGATCCCGGCATCGACGTGAGCATCGAGGCGGGCAGGTGGGCAATTCGGTGCAGATATTCGAAGCGCTGCAGGCGTACTGCGCGGACATGGCTTCGCTGTCGCACCGGGTGAAGGCGGTGCGTTTTCTGCGGTGCGCCCAGCATGGGCGCACTCCTGCGGGTGCAAGTCCCGCCATAAGCTGGTCACGGCGAATGAAGCGAAACGCAACTGCATGAGGGCGACCGAGTGTGGGGAGGAAGCGTGGAGCGTAAACCGCGAGCCGATGAACAAGAACCGCATAGAAGGCGCTGTCGAGCAGGGCGAGCGGGCCACAAACCGCGAAGCTCTCGTGATCAAGGCAAGGCGGCGTAGATGCGGCGGTTGTGCGGTGAAGGAGTGCGACCCTTACCTGGGGAGATCTCGCCTCGTGCCTGAAAGGGCGACGGCGTCGAGCCGGAGCGAGAAGTCAGCAGAGGCCGTAGTAGCTGGGTGGTGTGGCCGGGAAGGCTAAAGCTGCCGGTGAAGGGCCGAAGGGATGGGAGGGGGAGCCCTCTGGTTATCGGAAGTGAAATGCCTCAGATGTTCGCGAGAGCGAAGCTCGTCGGCAAGGTGGATAGGGTGAAGCCCGACAGGCCCCGGCAGCGAGGAATCAGTTCCGCCGAACTGGACAACGGCAAGCCTGGGCGTCAGGTCGGGAGCAACACAAGCCTGATGACCTCAACCATTCCAACCGCCCGGTGCGGACCCGCATGCCGGGTGGTGTGGGAGGGGTCGGGCCGTGAGGCCCGCCCCTATCCCGATCAGCGAATTGGCGTGCGATCCGCTGGTGCGAGTGATGCATCGCGGTCACCTTCTGGCCGCGAGGCCTTGGGCTAGACTGGTCTGCGCCAGCCCTCCCGCCCGCCATCACGACCGAGCGCGATACCGCGCTTGGGGCCGGTGCATGCGGGCAAGACAGGGTAGGACCACCGACGCACGCCGTGCTACCGTGTCAACCAATCGCGCACAACAGGAGACGAGACCCCATGCCGCTGCTGACCGTGGACGTCGTGACCGCAGAGGAGCGGCTGTACCAGGGCACCGCCAAATTCGTGGTGGTGCCGGGCACAGAAGGCGAACTGGGCATCCTGCCCGGCCACGAGCCGCTGCTGACGCGACTGCGCCCCGGCACCGTGCGCGTGACGCTGGAGAATGACGAAGAGATCATCCTCTTCGTCGCGGGCGGTTTCGCGCACATCCTGCCGCAGGAGGTGATCCTGCTGGCCGACACGGCGGTGCGCGCCCGCGATCTGGACGAGGCCAAGGCCCAGCAGGCGCGCAAGGCCGCCGAAGAACTGTTGCAGAACAGCCGCAGCAAGATCGACTACGCCCGCGCCCAGGCCGAGCTGGCCGAAGCCATGGCGCAGCTGGCCGCCATCGAGCGCGCGCGCCGTCGGCGGAGATAGCGCGGCGGCCTATCCGCCCGGGGCGCCCTGGGGTATGATCCGGCCCGCTTTGTTGCACTAAAGAACCGCGCCTGCGCGTCCGTTTAATGCACTCAACTTGATGTGCACCGACGGCGCGCCACGCATGCATCACAAAAAAACAAAGGCGCGTTCGGTTCTGTTGCTGGTCCATTCGATGTCACCCACTGTTGTGATCGTTTGTGCGCATACGTGCCATGCCGGGGCGTGCGCGTGCGAGTGCGCTGTCGTGCACCCACCGGTGCACCCACCTTGGTCGTTCGGAAGCCTGATTCACCGGTGGTGGCGCCGCAGACGGTGGGCGCAAATGTTTGCGTTGGGTGGCCTGCTGATCGCGCCGGGCCTGCATGCGGAAACCGACCTGACCGAGCTGCCGCTCGAGCAGCTGATGCAGGTGCAGGTGACCAGCGCCTCCAAATACGCGCAGCCGGCCAGCGAAGCGCCGGCGAACATGTCGGTCATCACGGCGGCGGACATCAAGGCCTACGGCTGGCGCACCCTGGCCGACATCCTGCGCAGCCTGCCGGGCCTCTACACCAACTATGACCGCAGCTACACCGAACTGGGCGCGCGCGGCTTCCTGCGCGCTGGCGACTACGACACCCGCTTCCTGCTGCTGATCGACGGCTACCGGACCAACGATTCCATCTTCGACGAAGCCGCCATCGGCACCGATTTCCCGATCGACGTCGACCTGATCGACCGCGTGGAATACGTGCCCGGTGCGGGTTCCGCGGTCTACGGCTCCAACGCGCTGTTCGGCGTCATCAACGTCATCACCCGGCGCGGGGGCGACATCGGCGGCGTGCAGGCCAGCGCCTCGACCGGCAGCCTGCAGGCCAGGGAAGGGCGCGTGACGTGGGGCGACCGCGCCCAAGGCGGTGCCGAATGGCTGCTTTCGGCCAGCGTCGGCGACGCGCCGGGACGCGACCTGTACTTCGCCGAGTTCGATCGGCCCGAGACCAACCACGGCGTCGCCGTGGGCATGGATTTCGACCGCCGCAAGCAGGCCTTCGCCAAGGGCAGCGCAGGGGAGTTCGGCCTGACGTTCGCTCACGGCGAGCGCACCAAGGGCACGCCGACGGCGCCGTACGACCAGCTGTTCAATGCCTCGCAATCGCGCACGGTCGATGCGCGCGACAGCCTCAATGGGACCTGGCAGCACGCACTGGACGAGGCCAGCGATGTGTCGGCCCGGGTCTACTGGGGGCGCTACACCTCGCGCGGCGATTACGTCTATGACTATCCGCCCGTCACGCTCAACCGCGACCTGTACGACTCGGCCTGGTACGGCACGGAGCTGAAGTTCGTCACGCGCCGGATCGAGCGCCATACGCTGGTGATCGGCACGGAGCTGCAGCGCGACTATCGCGATGCCATGCGCAATTTCGATGTCTCGCCCTACCGGAGCTATCTGGACGACCATCGCAACAACAGCCGCGTCGGCCTCTACGCGCAGGACCAGTTCGCGCTGCATCCAGGCTGGCTGCTGGACACGGCCGTGCGCTACGACCGCTCGACCTTCGTGCCCGGCATCTTCAGCCCGCGCGTGGGGCTGATCTGGCGCGCCGCGCCGGGCACGACGCTCAAGGCGCTGTACGGCATGGCCTACCGCGCGCCCAACGTCTACGAGTTGTACTACCAGACCTCGGCGCCCGGCGGGCAGGAGACGAATGCCGGGCTAGCGGCCGAGCGCATCCGCACCTACGAGACCGTGCTGGAGCAGCAGGTGGGGGCCGCGGGCCGGGCCACGCTGTCGGTGTACCAGAGCAACATTTCGGACCTCATCAGCCAGATGCTGGACTCGAATACCGGGCTGCTGGTGTTCCAGAACGTGGCGCGTACGCGCACGCGCGGCGCGGAGCTCGGCTATGAGCAGTCCTGGCCGGGCGGCACGCGGCTGCGCGGCAGCTACAGCCTGCAGCGCAGCACGGATCTCGACAGCGGCCAGACGCTGCTGAACTCGCCGCGCCACCTGGCCAAGCTCAACGTCACCACGCCGCTGTGGCGCGATGACGTGCGGCTGGGTCTGGAGGCCCAGTACGTCGGCAGCCGCCTGGCGCAGGCGGGGCTGGCCGGCGGCTTCTGGCTGGCCAATGTGACGCTGCTGGCGACCCGGCTGGCGCCCGGCCTGGAGATGTCGGTCAGCGTCTACAACCTGTTCGACCGCCGCTACGCGGACCCGGCCGGGCCGGAGCTGACGCAAGCGGTCATCCGGCAGGACGGCCGCACCTTCCGGCTCAAGCTCACTCAGACCTTCCGATGAGGCGCGCGCGTTCCCTCCTCCGGTTGTCCGGGCGCGTCAGCCCGCGGTGGCTCTGCGCCGCCCTGGGCGTGGCGTGCGCGGCCATCGCCTGGATGGGCGCCGCGCGCGCCCAGGTGCAGGCGAGCGAGGTCGAGGTCAAGGCCGCGTTCATCTACAACTTCGCGCTGTTCACCTCCTGGCCCGCGGGCACGCTGCTTGCCAACGCTCCCATGGTGCTGTGCGTGGTGCCCGACCATGCGCTGCAGGCTGCGCTGGGCCGGCTGGCGGGGAAATCCGTGCACGGGCATCGGCTGGAAGTGCGCCGCATCAGCGACGGCGCCGTCGCGGGCTGCCACGTGGCGGTGCTGGACGATCGCGCGCCCAGCCAGGCGATCCGCCTGGACCCGGCCGCCCCGGTGCTGACCGTGGTCGACGGGGGCCGGGTGGCGCGGGCGGGCGGCGCGTCCGGCACGATGATCGCGCTGTCGCTGCAGGACAGCCGGGTGGTGTTCGACATCGATGCGGCCGCGGCCCGCCAGGCCGGGCTGCAGCTCAGTTCCCAACTCTTGCGACTGGCCAGGAGCGTGCAATGATGATGGCTTTCAAGCCCTGGCGGCCCCAGCTCAGTCGCGCTGTCTTGCGGACCAACATGGCGGCCGCGGGCGCGGCGCTGGCCATCGCCGGCGTGCTGCTGATCGCGTTCCAGTTCGTGGCGCTGCGTGCGGCGCTGGTGCGCGATGTCCACGTGCAGGCGCGCATCATCGGCGCCAACAGCGTGGCGGCGCTGCTGTTCAACGACCGGCGCGCGGCCGAAGAGACGCTCGGCGCGCTGGCCGGTTCGCCGTCGCTGCGCGCGGCCGGCGTGTTCACCGCGCAGCGCGTGCCGCTCGGGCTGTATCAGCGCGGGGAAGCGGCGCCGGTGTGGGCGCCCGACGCGGCCCTGATGCGCGACCACGACGAGTCCACCGCGACGCGGCTGCAGGTGGTGGAGCCCATCTTCTCCGAGCGGCGCGTGATCGGTTATGTCGTCATCCGCTCGACCCTCGACGATCTTTACCTGCAGCTGCTGGGCTACGCCGCGCTGACGGTGGCGGTCGGGATCGGCGCCATGGGGCTGGCCTACCTGGTGATCGCCCGCACACGGCGGGCCGTGCTGCAGGCCGAGGCGCATCTCGACTACCTGGCCCACGTCGATTCCGTGACCGATCTGCCCAACCGGCACGCCTTCAACGAGCGGCTGCGGGAAGCGCTCGAATCGGCCGGGCAGGCCGGCGCGATCGGGCTGCTGCTGCTGGACCTGGACAACTTCAAGGTGGTCAACGACACGCTCGGCCACAACAACGGCGACCGGCTGCTGCGCCAGGTGGCGCGCCGGCTCAGCGATGTGATCGAGCAATCCAATGTGCGCGCCGCGCTGTGCCGCATCGGCGGAGACGAGTTCGCCGTGATCGCCGAGCTGTCGCGGCCCGGGTCGATCGCCGACCCGGAGGCCGCCGGGCTGTCCAGCGCGCTCGCCAACCGCATCCTGGCCGCGCTGGCGGCACCGTTCGCGCTGGACCTGCACCAGATCTACGTCACGGCCAGCGTGGGCGTGAGCCTGTATCCGCACGATGCCGGCGACGTGCAGTCGCTCACCCGCAATGCCGATGCGGCGATGTACTCCGCCAAGAACCGCGGCAAGAACGCCGCGGCCTGCTTCACCGCCGAGATGGACCAGCAGGCGCGCCGCCGCCTGCGCGTGGAGTCGGACCTGCGCCGCGCGCTCGAACACGAAGAGCTGCTGCTGGTCTACCAGCCGCAGATCCGCCTGGACGCGCTCGCGGAGGCGGGCGTGCATGTCTGCTCGGCCCACGTGCATGGCGTGGAGGCCCTGGTGCGCTGGCGGCATCCGGAGATCGGCCTGATCGGTCCCGGCGAATTCATCGCCGTGGCCGAAGAGACCGGCCTGATCGTGCCGCTGGGCCTGTGGGTGCTGCGCACGGCCTGCCAGCAGGCGGCGCAGTGGCTGCACGAAGGGCGGGCGACGCTGCGCGTGGCGGTCAACCTGTCGCCGCGGCAGGCGCGCGATCCGGCCCTGGCGGAGAACGTGCTCGGCATCCTGCGCGAGACCGGCCTGCCGCCGCATCTGCTCGAGCTGGAGATCACCGAGAGCGTGCTGATGGAGGACATCGACGCCAACATCCGGCTGCTCGAAGCGCTGCATGCGGCCGGAGTCAACCTGTCGATCGACGATTTCGGCACCGGGTACTCGTCGCTGGCCTATCTGCAGCGCTTCCCGATCCACAAGCTGAAGATCGACCGCAGCTTCGTGCAGCGCATGCCCGGCGACGGCGAGGCGATTGCCAGTGCGGTCATCGCCATGGCGCACAGCCTGCGCATGCAGGTGGTGGCCGAAGGTGTGGAGCATGCCGGGCAGCTTGCCTGGCTGCGCGAGGCCGGCTGCGATCTCGGCCAGGGGTATCTGTTCTCGCGGCCGCTGCACGCCGAGCAACTGATGTCTTGGCTGCGGCGTCAGGACAGCGCGGTGCCCGCCTCTGGTGCAGAGATTACGCAGTCCACGGAGCGCACGGACGCTTCATAAGCGGTGGATTAATCACATGATTTGCAACCCGTTGAAATGGGGTGAAATCGCATTCTGTCGTGCAGGACGCTAATCACTGATTTCGGTTATATTACGCACCCGGTTGCTCCCCAAAAGGCCAATGAGCAATCACCCCGCAGGTCGCCCGGTGGCTCCGGCAGGTCTGCGGCGATCCTGTCCGGCGCGCTGCATCGAGGTTCCTGCCATGGGGTGTCACCCGCCCCCGGATGCGCGCGCTTGCGGCGGTTCGCTTCCGTTTCCTCCCGCGTCCGGCTCCCGCGACGCGTTGTGTACCCGAGACAGTGCAGTTGTCGCCGTACGTGATGGAAAGTCGGCGGAAGTTCGTCGGGCGGGATTTATTGTTTTTGCATCATTTTGGGGAATCGATCATTCGATTCTTCCGCTGGCGTCCGGTCGCGTGAAACGTGCAAATCTGGTTTGCGCGCGGCATTGCCCGAAAACGTTCGCGGAATGGTTATGTCTGTCTGAGAAGGTGGGTTGTTGTGATCAAAGCAATACGGGTAGTCCTATCGGGGGCGGTGGTTTGTCTGGCGGCATTCTCCGCGCAGGCCGCAGAGACAAAGAAGGTGGACGTGCTGCTGGTGGGCGGCGGCATCATGAGTTCGACGCTCGGCGTCTGGCTGCATGAGCTGGAGCCCAACTGGTCGATGATGATGGTCGAGCGCCTCGACGGCGTCGCCCAGGAAAGCTCGAACGGCTGGAACAACGCCGGCACCGGCCACTCCGCGCTGGCCGAACTGAACTACACCCCCGAAAAATCGAACGGCAAGATCGACATCGCCAAGGCCGTCGAGATCAACGAAGGTTTCCAGGTCACGCGCCAGTTCTGGACGTACCAGGTCAAGAACGGCGTGCTCAAGAACCCGCGCTCGTTCATCAATTCGACCCCGCACATGAGCTTCGTGTGGGGCGAGGACAACGTCCGCTACCTGAAGAAGCGCTACGAGGCGCTGCAGGCCAGCCCGCTGTTCCGCGGCATGCAGTTCTCGGACGACTACGACCAGATCAGCAAGTGGGTGCCGCTGATGATGGAAGGCCGCGACCGCTCGCAGAAGGTCGCCGCCACCTGGATGCCGGTGGGCACCGACGTGAACTTCGGCGAGATCACGCGCCAGTTCGTCGGCTACCTGCAGAGCCAGCCCCAGTTCACGCTGTCGCTGTCGAGCGAAGTGCGCGACATCAAGCGCAATGACGACGGCACGTGGCGGGTGTCGTACGTCAACCTGAAGTCGGGCGACCATCAGGATGTCGACACGAAGTTCCTCTTCATCGGCGCGGGCGGCGGCGCATTGCGCCTGCTGCAGGCGTCGGGCATTCCGGAAGCGCGCGACTTCGCCGCCTTCCCGGTCGGCGGCTCGTTCCTGGTCACCGAGAATCCGGAAGTCGTGAACCGCCACCTGGCGAAGGCGTACGGCAAGGCTTCGGTCGGCTCGCCGCCGATGTCGGTGCCGCACCTGGATACCCGTGTCATCGACGGCAAGCGGATCATCCTGTTCGGACCGTTCGCGACGTTCTCGACGAAGTTCCTGAAGAACGGTTCGTACATGGACCTGTTCAGCAGCACCACTTCGCACAACGTCATGCCGATGCTGCACGTGGGCGTCGACGAGTTCCCGCTGGTCCAGTACCTGGCGGGCCAGCTGATGCTGTCCGACGAAGACCGCTTCAACGCGCTGAAGGAATACTTCCCGCTCGCGAAGAAGGAAGACTGGCGCCTGTGGCAGGCCGGCCAGCGCGTGCAGATCATCCAGCGCGACGAGGCCAAGGGCGGCATCCTCAAGCTCGGCACGCAGATCGTGAAGTCGAAGGACGGCACCATCGCCGGCCTGCTCGGCGCATCGCCGGGCGCATCGACCGCGGCCCCGATCATGCTGGGCGTGCTGGAGACGGTGTTCAAGGACAAGCTCGCCACGCCGGCCTGGCAGCAGAAGGTCCACCAGATGATCCCGACCTACGGCATCAAGCTCAACAACAACCCGGCCAAGGTCTACGAGGAATGGGTTGCCACCGCCGAAGCGCTGCAGCTGTCGCCGCCGCCGCGGATCGACCTGAGTGTGACGCCCGCAGCGCCGGCAGCGAAGCCGGCGGCAGGGGCGAAGCCGGCCAAGGCCACGGCTGACATCGCGCTGTAAGCACGGCAAGAAAAAGGGAAGGGACGCGGTCCGTTAGCGGGGCGCTTCCCGCAGCCCATGCGGAATCGGGGCCGACACGGATGACGTGTCGGCCCCGATTGTCGTTTACGGGCGGATAGTCTTTGGCTTGCGGAGGCGGGCGGCCTTGCCCGTGCGAGCCTTCAGGGTGCGTGTTCCGTGGCGGTCGGGGCGCCGCGCGGCGTCGCCCGAGCGGGCGTCAGCGTGTCTGGTCTTCGGCCTGCGGCGCGCCGTACGCGGCCATGAAGACGTCGACCGCTCGCGCGACGCCCTCGGCGATCCGGCCCGGGCTGATGTCGACCGGTACCCCCAGCAGGCACAGTTCCACGCACTCCGCCTCGTAGAGGGCGTGAAGATGCGCCGCCGCGATATCGGTGTTGCGCCGCTTGAGCGCGCCGGCCTCCATGGCCTCGCCGAGAAACTCCGCCAGCATGGCCCAGCCGCGCTTGGGGCCGTGTTCGTAAAAGGCGCGCCCGAGGTTCGAGCGATCCCCTTCGCAGATCGCCAGGCGCCGGATCGCGACCAGCGAGGGCCGCAGGATGGCGTTCAGGTAGTGCTCGCCGAAGACGGCCAGCGTGTCGGCCACGGGCCCGGAAGACTTCAGCTGCGCGAAGGCCTCGCGTATCTCGTCGGCGGCGGTGCCGCTCATGATCTCCGCGAACATCTCCTCTTTCGAGCTGAAGTAGTTGTACAGCGTGGCTTTGGAGGCGCCGGAGCGCGCGGCGATGTCGGACATCGAGGCCTGATCGAAACCCACTTCCCTGAACACGTGGAGAGCGGCGTCGATGATGGATTGCCGCTTTTCTTCCGTCTTTTTCCGCATGCGTGACTTCCTGGCCTGCGCCGCAACAGCGCGGCGAAACGAGAGTGTATGTCATCGGGTGCGCGGCCCGGCGATCGGCGGCACGGGCCGGTTGGCGCGCTGATCGGTCTGCTTCGGCGGGCAGGGCAAGGCCGTTCTCGAGGGGCGCGATGGCCCGGGCGGCATGGATCAAGCGGCCGGGCTGCGGCAAGCGGGCAGGTCCGACGATTCCGCCGCGGCGCGTTCGATGCCTTCGAAGAACAGCCGCAGGCATTGCCGGATTTCGATCGGCACGCCGCGGGCCCGCCGGCTGGCATGTTCCGACAGGATGCCGATCCCGAGCGCATGCAGGCAGCGCGCCGCCGCCTCTGGTTCGAGGTCCGGGCGCAGTTGATGCCGGTCGCGGGCCATGCCCATCACGCCGCCCAGGCTGGCCACGGCCTTGTCGCGCAGACGCATCGCGTGGTCAGCCGACGCCGCCGGGCACGCGAGATAGCCGGACTCCCGCAGCACGAGCGTCACGACATGCCGTTGCGCCGGGGTTTGCAGGCACCGCGTCAACTGGGCGGACAACTGGGCGTGCAACCGCCGCAGCGGCCGCAGCGGCCGCGGATGCGCGCGATAGCCCGCGAGGTCGTCGCCGATATCCAGGGGCCACATCAGGCCGTCGATGATGGCCGCCACCAACGCCGGCTTGCCTGGGAAATGTCCGTACACGGCCCCGCGCGTGACACCGGCGCGCGCGGCTACATCCGCCAGCGTGGCCGCGCGGATGCCGCGCTCGGAGACCACTTCGATGGCGGCCTCGATCACGCGCGCGCGGGTCAGGGCGGCGCCCGCTCGGGTCTGTCTTGCCACGCGGGCTCCGTGGGCCGCGCTTCAGGCGCCCGGGGCGCTCCGGGCGGCCGCCACCGGCGCGCCGCTCGTGTCGACCCAGCCGCCGCCCAGCGTCTTGTAGAAGGTCGCCAGGTTGGTGAAGCGCGACAGGCGCGTGTTGATCAGGTTCTGCTGCGCCGTGTACAGCGAGCGCTGCGAGTCGAGCACGTTCAGGTAGCTGTCCACGCCGCGCTTGAAGCGCGCGGTGGCGAGCTGATAGCTGTCCGAGGTGGCATCGACCAGCGATTGCTGCGCGTCGAGCTGGCGGCCCAGCGTGCCGCGCTGGGCCAGCGCATCGGAGACCTCGCGGAATGCGGTCTGGATGGCCTTCTCGTACTGCGCCACGGCGATGTCGCGGCTGGCGTTGGCGATGTCGAGATTGGCGCGGTTGGCGCCGCCGTCGAAGATCGGCAGCGAGACCTGGGGTCCGAAGCTCCACACCCCCGAGCCGCCTTTGAACAGGCCGGCCAGGCTGGCGCTGGACGTGCCGGCCGAGGCGGTCAGGCTGATGCTCGGGAAGAAGGCCGCGCGCGCGGCGCCGATGTTGGCGTTGGCGGCCTTCAGGTCGTGCTCGGCCTGGAGGATGTCCGGCCGGCGCTGGAGCAGATCGGATGTGAGCCCGGGCGGGATGGTCGCCAGCACGCTGCCGCTCGCGGCCGACGGGGCGGGCAGCGAGCTGGGCAGCAGCTCGGCCGGCACGTCGGCGCCCACCAGCAGCACCAGCGCGTTGAGGTCTTGCGCCACCTGGGCGGTGTAGCGCTCCACGTCGACGCGCGCGGTGTCGACGCTGGTCTGCGACTGGCGCAGCGTCAGCCTGGAGGCCGTGCCCAGCTCGTAGCTGCGCTGATTGAGGCGGTAGGTATCGCTCTGGCTGGACAGGGTGTCCTGCGCCAGCTTGAGCAGATCCTGGTCCGCGGCCAGGGTCAGGTAGGCGGTGGCGACCTCGGCGACCAGGCTGATCTGGCTGCTGCGGCGCGCCTCGACGGTGGCGAGGTATTGCTCCAGCGCCTGCGTGCTGAGGCTGCGCACGCGGCCGAACAGGTCCAGTTCGTAGGCGCTGAAGCCGAGCGTGGCGCTGTAGGTATGCGACACCACCGGTTGCCCGGTGGCCGACAGGGCGGCCGGCGTGCGGCCGGCGCTCTCGCTGCCGCTGGCCTTGACCGTGGGGAACAGCGCCGCGTCCTGCACGCGGTACTGCGCGCGCGCCTTCTGGATGTTGAGGACGGCCACGCGCAGGTCGCGGTTGTTGGCCAGCGCCAGGTCGATCACGCGCTGCAGCGACGGGTCGGTGAACACGTCGCGCCAGCCGATCTCGGCCACCGGGGTGGCTGCCTGGGTGCCGCTGGTGTCGCCGTGATTGTCCGATGCGCCGGCGAAGGCGGCCGGCACCGGCGCGGCCGGCTGCTGGTAGGTGGGCATCAGCGTGCAGCCGCCGAGCATGGCGGCCAGCGCGAGCGCGGTAGGAGTCAAGCGGATCATGTCGGATGTCCTTACGAAGCTGCGGCGTCGGCCGGTTGCGCGGTGGTGGCCGCGGCCGTGGCCGTGGCCGGCTTGGCCCGGAACAGCCCGCGCACCAGCACGAAGAACAGCGGCACGAAGAAGATGGCGAGAACGGTGCCGGACAGCATGCCCCCGATGACCGCCGTGCCCAGCGCGTGCTGCGCGCCGGCGCCGGCGCCGCTGCCCCTGACCATCGGCACGACGCCGAGGATGAAGGCCAGCGACGTCATCAGAATGGGGCGCAGGCGCATGCGTGCCGCCGTCATGGCCGCTTCGACCACGCGCATCCCCTGCGCATTGAGTTCCTTGGCGAACTCGACGATCAGGATGGCGTTCTTGGACGCCAGGCCGATGGTGGTCAGCAGGCCCACCTGGAAATACACGTCGTTCATCTTCCAGGTCAGGATGGCGCCGAGCAGCGCGCCCAGCACGCCGAGCGGCACCACCATGATGACCGAGAAGGGGATCGCCCAGCTCTCGTACAGCGCCGCCAGGCACAGGAACACGATCAGGATAGACAGCGTGTAGAGCAGGGTGGTCTGCCCGCTGGAGGCCTTCTCCTGCAGCGACAACCCGGTCCACGCGTAGCCGATGCCGGCCGGCAGCTTGGCCACGGCCGCCTCGACGATGGCGAGCGCCTCGCCGCTGGAGGCACTGCCGGGCTTGGCCATGCCCAGGATCTCCATCGACGGCACGCCGTTGTAGCGCTCCAGCCGCGGCGAGCCCGAGGACCAGTCCACCCTGGCGAACGCGGTGAACGGAACCATGGTGCCGGCGCTGTTGCGCACATACCATTTGTCGATGTCCTCCGGGTTCATGCGGAAGGGCGCATCGGCCTGCAGCATGACCTTCTTGACGCGGCCACGGTCGATGAAGTCGTTGACGTAGCTGCTGCCCCACGCGGTGGCGAGCGTGCTGTTGATGTCGGAGATCGACAGGCCCAGCGTTTCCGCCTTGTGCGCATCGATTTGCAGCTGGAACTCCGGCGTGTCTTCCTGGCCGTTGGGGCGGACGGCCACCAGGCGCTGGTCTTGCATGAGCGTGCCCAGCAGCTGGTTGCGGGCCTGCATCAGCGCGGCGTGGCCGAGGTTGGCGCGGTCCTGCAGCATCAGGTCGAAGCCGGTGGCGTTGCCCAGCTCCGCCACGGCCGGCGGGGCGAAGGCGAAGACCCGCGCATCGCGAATGGTGGCGAAGAACCCGAAGGCCTTGGCCACGACGCCGCTGACGCTGAGCGCTTCGCCCTTGCGCTCGTTCCACGGACGCAGCTTGACGAAGGCAAAGCCCATGTTCTGGCCGCTGCCGGCAAAGCTGAAGCCCGCCACCGAGAACACGCCGCTCACGGCTTCCTTCTGGTCCACCAGGAAGTGGTGCTCGACCTGGCGCAGCACGTCTTCGGTGCGCGCATTGGTGGCGCCCGGCGGCAGCTGCGCCAGCACGAACAGCGTGCCCTGGTCTTCGTCGGGCAGGAAGCCGACCGGCAGCTTCACGAAGCCGACCACCACCATGGCGAACAGCACGGCGTACACGGCCATGTAGCGCCGGCTTTTGCCCAGCATGTGGCGCACGATGCCCTGGTAGCGGTGGTTGCCGCGGTCGAAGGTACGGTTGAACCAGCCGAAGAAGCCGGTCGTGGCCTGCGCGTGGCCCTTCCTGACGGGCTTGAGCAGCGTCGCGCATAGCGCGGGAGTCAGCACCATCGCCACGAGCACCGACAGCGTCATCGCCGAGACGATGGTGATCGAGAACTGCCGGTAGATCACGCCGGTGGAGCCCTTGAAGAAGGCCATCGGCACGAACACGGCGGCCAGCACCAGCGCCACGCCGATCAGCGCGCCGGTGATCTGGCCCATCGACTTGCGCGTGGCTTCCCGGGGCGGCAGGCCCTCTTCGCTCATCACCCGTTCCACGTTCTCCACCACCACGATGGCGTCGTCGACCAGCAGGCCGATGGCCAGCACCATGGCGAACATGGTCAGCGTGTTGATGGTGAAGCCGCACGCGGCCAGCACGCCGAAGGTGCCCAGCAGCACCACGGGCACGGCGATGGTCGGAATGAGCGTGGCGCGGAAGTTCTGCAGGAACAGGTACATCACCAGGAACACCAGCGCGATGGCCTCGACCAGCGTGCTCACCACCTCCTCGATCGAGATGCGCACGAAGGGCGTGGTGTCGTAGGGCTTCTGCACCTTCATGCCGGGCGGGAAGAAGGGCTCCAGCTCGGCCACGCGGGCGTCGATGGCCTTGACGGTATCGAGCGCGTTGGCGCCGGTGGCCAGCTTGATGGCCAGGCCGGCGGCGGGCTTGCCGTTGTAGCGGCCCACGGTGCTGTAGCTCTCGCTGCCAAGCTCGATGCGGGCCACGTCGCGCAGGCGCACCTGGGCGCCGTCGGCCTGCGTGCGCAGCAGGATGTTGCCGAACGCCTCGGCGGTCTTCAGGCGCGTCTGCGAGGTGATGGTGGCGTTGATCTGCTGGTTGTCCGTCGCCGGCATGCCGCCGAGCTGGCCGGCCGAGACCTGGGCGTTCTGCGCCTGGATGGCGGTCTTCACGTCCAGCGGCGTCAGGCTGAAGTTGGACAGCTTGTGCGGATCCAGCCAGATGCGCATGGCGTACTGCGAGCCGAACAGCGTGGTGTCGCCCACGCCTTCCACCCGGCTGAGGGCGTCCTGCACGTTGGCGGCCACGTAGTCGGACAGGTCGGAGCCGGACATGCTGCCGTCTTCCGACGTGAACGCGAGCACGTTCAGGAAGTTGGTGGCGGACTTGGTGACCTGCACGCCCTGCTGCTGCACCTCCTGCGGCAGCAGTGGCGTGGCCAGCGCGAGCTTGTTCTGCACCTGCACCTGGGCGGTATCGGGGTCGGTGCCGTTCTCGAAGGTCAGGGTGATGGTGACCGTGCCCGAGGACTCGCTGGTCGAGGCCATGTAGCTCAGGTGGTCCAGCCCCTTCATCTTCTGCTCGATGATCTGGGTGACGGTGTCTTCCAGCGTCTTGGCCGATGCGCCGGGGTAGGTGGCGGTGATGGCGACGGCCGGCGGCGCGATGCTCGGGTACTGCGCGATCGGCAGCGTGGCGATGGACAGCGCCCCGGCCAGCATCACGATGATGGCCAGGACCCACGCGAAGATGGGGCGGTCGATGAAATAGCGTGCCATGGCGGGTTCCGGGGTCAGTTGGCAGCGACGGTGGCGGGCTGCCCGACGGCCGTCCGCACGGCGGGCGCCGCGGGGGCGGCCGGGCTCGACGTTGCCGTCTTGCCCGCCCACGGCGTGGTCTTGACCTCGGCGCCCGGTACGGCGCGCGGCAGGCCTTCCACCACCAGTTGGTCGCCAACGCGCAGGCCGCTGCGCACCAGCCACTGGTCACCCACGGTGCGCTCCGTTTCCAGCGTGCGGCGCTGCAGCTTGCGGTCGTTGCCCACCACGTAGGCGAACGGCTTGCCGGTGCTGTCGCGCGCCACGGCCTGCTGCGGCACCAGCAGGGCTTCGTCCTTCACGCCTTCCTGCAGCACGGCGCGCACATACATGCCGGGCAGCAGGATGGCGCTCGGGTTGGGGAACACCGCGCGCAGTGTCACGGAGCCGGTGTTCTGGTCCACCGTCACGTCGGAGAACTCCAGCTTGCCTTCGAGCGGATACGCGCTGCCGTCTTCCAGCACCAGCCGCACGGTGGCCGCGTTGGCGCCGTTCTTCTGGAGATCGCCGCGGGCCATGGCCTGCCGCAGGCGCAGCAGTGCGGCGCTGGGCTGGGTCACATCCACGTAGATGGGGTCGAGCTGCTGGATCGTGGCCAGCGAGGTGCTCTGGTTGGCGGTGACGAGCGCGCCCGGTGTCACGCTGGATCGGCCGATCCGGCCGGAGATGGGGGCATCCACCCGGGCATAGGCCAGGTTGATCCGGCTGGTCTCCACGTTGGCGCGGGCGGCGGCCACGTCGGCCTCGCCCTGGGCCAGCGCGGCGGCGGCGTCGTCATAGTCCTGCCGGCTGACGGCCTGGATCGCCACCAGTTCCTTGTAGCGCTCGGCCTTCAGGCGCGTGGTCTTGAGGTTGGCCTGGGCCTTGGCCAGCGCCGCCACGTTGCTGTCGTAGGCGGCCTGGTAGGTGGCCGGATCGATCTGGTAGAGCGCGGCGCCCGCTTTCACGTCGCTGCCTTCGCGGAATTTGCGGGCCTTGATGATGCCGTTGACCTGGGGCCGGACATCGGCGACCAGGAAGGGCACGGTGCGCCCGGGCAGTTCGGTATCGAGCGTCACGCGCTGCGGCTGCACGGTCATCACGCCGACCACCGGCGTGCCCTCCGCCGGCGGCGGGCCACCCGGCGGCTTGCCGCAGGCGGCCAGCAGACTGGCGGCGGCAAGCGCGGCAAGAAGAGGGGCGAGGGCGGGCGGAGTGGGGCGCATGGCGGGTTCCTGGGGGAGAGAGGGCGCGAAGAGCGGAAGTTTAAAAACTGAACCGTTCGGTATCGTATTGGTCGGTATTGACCCCGTCAAGGAAAAACTGAACTCGGTGGTTTTGAAAAGAATGCCCGGTAGAAACGCGCTTGCGGCGGGCAGGTTTGCGTGCGCTTCGTGTTGTGCGGCAGGCCGTGTCTGCGCTGGATGGCGGTGGCGCATCGACGTCGCGCCCTCTGGCGTGGGGCTGGTCGGTGTGGGCAGCGGCAGGCTCCATGGCGGGGCTGGTCGCCCCCCCGGGCCGTCTACCGGATGGATGGCCGCACGGGCTTGGCGGTCAAGCGCAGGCAGGCGTTGCGCCAAGCGCGATGGCGATCGCGGCTGTGCCTGAGCTCAGGGAAGGTCGGCAATCACGCGCCATGGCGTGTCAGCCGCGCACTGCTGGTGCCGGGCCGGTGTGCATCTGCATGGAAAAAGCCGGCATGGCCGGAACCCGGGATCGCCCCGGCGTGCCCGGCGGCCTTGCCTATACCGTGGCCGCCCGCCGCGCCGCGCGGGTCGCGCCGGCCGTCAGCACCACCACCGCAGACAGGATGATGGCCGTGGCGCCCAGCGTCTGCGGCGCGACCTGCTCGTCGGCCAGCCAGGCGCCCATCAGCAGGGCGATGGGCGGATTGACATAGACGTAGCTGGTGGCCATCACGGTCGAGACGCGCTGCACCAGCGCCATGTAGGCGGTGAAGGCGATGGCCGAGCCGAAGATCACCTGGTAGCCCCACGCCAGCGCGGCATGCAGGCCGATCTGCCGCGGCCAGTGCTCGCCCGTGGCCAGGCTCAGCAGCGTCAGCGCCACGCCACCGAAGGCCATCTCCAGCACGAACGCCGTCAGCCCCTTGGGCATGTCGATGCGCTTGGACAGCTGCGAGCCGAACGACCACGAGGCGATGGCCGTGGTCAGCGCCAGCACGCCGCCGGCGCTGGCCTGGAATTCCGCGCCGCGGAACAGCACCGCGATGCCGATGCTGCCCAGCGCGATGGCTGCGACTTCGTAGCCACGCAGCCGGCCGCCGGCCAGCAGCATCCACAGGGTGGAGAACAGCGGCATGGACGCGATCATCACCGTGGTGGCGCCGGAGGAGATGGTTTGCTGGGCCACCGCCGTCATGCCCATGCCGCCCACCAGCAGGAAGGCGCCGACCAGCATGCAGTTGCGCAACTGGCGCAGGCTGACCCGCTCGCGCTGACGCAGCAGCACGATCGGGGTCAGCAGCAGGGCGGCGGCCAGGAAGCGCGAGCCCATCATCAGGAAGGGCGGCAGGTCGGTCAGCGCAAAGCGGATCGCGAGATACGTGGTGCCCCAGACCACGTAGGTGATCAGCAGGCACAGGGCGATGAAGGGCGTCATGGCGGAATCTCGGCGGGCAAGCCCCGATGCTACGCAAGCCGGGTCCGCGCGCCAAACGAGTTTTCCTATCCTCGTTGTGAATCGGTTTGACAAGCGCGCCGCCGTCCAGTTGGTGCGGAAGCCGTGCGCGCCGCCGCAGGCGGGCTGTTTGCCGGGTGGCTCCGACCCGGAATTACGCCGACGGCGCGGGGGATGACTGCCGGCCTGGCTGCCAAGCCGGGCCCGGTTGTCCTGCGCTCAGCGGCCCGCCGCCAGCGTGCCGCGCAGCACGTCTTTCAGGGCATTGAACGCCGGGTTGTCGTTGTCCTTGCGGTAGGCGAACCACAGCTCGACCGGCTTGGCCGGCGTGGTGCGCACCGGCCGGTAGACCACGCCCTCGAAGTGCAGCATGGACGCTGCCGCCGGGATCAATGCCGCGCCGATCCCGGCCCGCACCAGCGCCAGCATCGAGTGGATCTGGCTGACGTATTCGACGATGTCCGGCAGCACGCCGGCGCGCTCGAACAGGCCGCTTACGAGCTGGTGGAAATAGCGCGCTTCGTAGGGGGAGTACATCAGCAGCGGCCGGCCCTCGCAGTCGCGCAGGGCGGGGCGCTGGGGCCAGTCGGCGGCGGTAGCCTCCGGCACTGCCAGCACCAGCGCTTCCTGCGCGCACGGTTCGGCGGCCAGCTCGCCGTGCTCGACCGGCGGGCGCAGCAGGCCCATATCGATCTGGCGGGCGTCCAGCGCCTCCAGCTGCGCGCCGCTGACCATCTCCTTGAGCGTCAGCCGCACCCCCGGTGAGGCCGCCCGCACCGCGCTCACCAGCGACGGCAGCAGCCCGTACCCGACCGATGCCGTGAACCCGATCGCCAGCGACCCCGCCGCGCCGGTCGCGACCCGCCGCGCCGTGGCCGCCGCCTCTTCGGCCAGCCGCAGCAGGCGCGCGGCATCGGGCAGGAAGCTGCGCCCGGCGGCGGTCAGCCTGACGGAGCGGCTGTTGCGCTCCAGCAATTCGGTGCCGACCTGGTGTTCCAGCAGCCGCACCTGGCGCGAGAGCGGCGGTTGTGTCATGTGCAGCCGCTCGGCCGCGCGCCCGAAATGCAATTCTTCGGCCACGGCGACGAAGCAGCGGAGCTGGCTGAGTTCGAACATCGATTCAAAACGTATATCGATCAAGTCATCCGTTATCTTGAAGATGAATTGTTCCGGGTGCAAGAATCGGCTCGCCGCATTGGCCGGCAACAGCGGTCCGGAGACCATTCAATGCACCTCGTTATACAGAATTCATACGTTGCCCCTGAGCGCTTGAATCATAGAAGCGGCATCCATGGTGCGCTGTAGGCCGATCCATATCGTCTTGGCGCCGGGCTCACCATCGCTCTTGCGTCCGAGGAACCCGCCAAGGGAGGCCACCAGGCGGATCATTTGGTTAAGCGTGACCGAACCCTTGGGCGCCGGTTTCTTGGCCAACAGGTGGGCGCCTCGTATCTCGTCAGCATCGAAGAACAGCACGGCATCCAGGTCGGGGCACGTCCGGCCCAGTCGCATCAGCCGGGCGATGCGCCAAGCCACGATCATGTACAGCACCAGGGCCCGCTCCACGCGATCGATTTGCGCCAACTGCAGAGCCTCGACCTTGCAACCGGTCTTGAGCACGTGGAAGAACATCTCGATCTCCCAACGCGCTCGATACCAATCCACCACTTCGATGATGGCGTGCGCATCCGCTGCGCTCCGGTTGGTCAGCAGTCGCCACACCACGGGCTTGGCGCCCGCAGGTGCGCCAATCTCCCGCGCCTCAATGCAAGTCAACTCCACACCGCTATGACCGGCCAGCTTTACCCGCTGTGTGCGCAACGCCTGTGTGACCTGGCGCGCCGGGCTGCCCGGGCGTCGCGGCAAGGTGAAGGTGAGCTCCCCAAGCACCGGGCTGGCTTGGCTCGAACTGCTCCCATAGCTTGCCGGCTTCATCCAGGCTTCGATCATGTTGGCAGCGGATCAGCCAGTCGGCCGGGTGACCCAGCACTTGCGCGCGGGCCATCAGCGCACCGATATCGCCTTCACGATCTGCCACGTACACCAAGCGAGTGTGCGGCAACTGCGTGGCTTGCTCCGCGACTCGCTCATACCCTTCGATCCAGCGCACGCTCTCCTTGAGCCCGCCCCGTGAGCCGTCCGCCTCTCGCGGCTCGCGTGCCCACATCCACGCATCAAGCACGCCCAACGGCTCCCGGTCTGGTGTCACCGCATATGTCGGATGCAAATACATGCCCCGTTGGACTTCGTAGCTCAGGGGACCAAGCCCTTCAATCTCCTGACCATTGAAGTCCAGCTCCGTGGTGTCCGCGATGCATAGGACCACCGGGTGCTCACCAGCCCGCTGCGTTGTACGTTCCCAATGCGGCTGCATCACGTCGCGCCAATCGATCTCGGTATTGCCCAGAAACCGATAGGCCCCAACGGTCTCGCTCCAGCCATCACACGCACCCGGAATGCTCGCCGTGGGCTGCGCCGACAACCGCTTGAGCAACTCCTTCGCTCGCCGATCCCGCCGCGGATCACCTATTGATCTTTACCTAAATCATGACAACCGATCGTCCGTAGGCGCGTTATATGGTCAGCACCGTGTATGGAGGATCGGTTCATGACCAAGATGGACGAAGCGACGCGCAAACGGGTACGTGCCGGACGCTTGATGCTTGCGGGCAAGACGCCGGCCGAAGCGGCGAAGGCGGTGGGTGTGGCACGGCAAACCGCGTACACCTGGAAAGCCCGGCTCAACGAAGGTGGCATTGACGCATTGCGGACAATGAACGTAGGTCGTGCAGCCCAACTGGATGCGTGCCAGCTCGAAGGCTTGCGCGTGGCACTGCTGCAAGGTGCGCTGGCGCACGGCTTCGGCACCGAGCTGTGGACCCTCAAGCGCGTGCGCATGCTCATCGAACGACTGTATGGCGTCACCTTCAGCGAGGTGCATGTCTGGCGGCTGCTGGGTGCGTTGGGCTTCAGCCCGCAAAAGCCTGAGCGCCGGGCCATCGAACGCGACGAAGACGCGGTACAGCGCTTCAAGCGCAAGACTTGGCCCGCGCTAAAAAAAAAGTGTGCCGCCGAGCGACGGCTAATCGTCTTCATTGACGAGTCGGGCCTGTCGGAGCGGCCCACGCGCGTGCGCACCTGGGCGCCCAAGGGCTGCACGCCGGTCATCCAGTTCCACTTCAACTGGAAGCACGTCTCGGTCATCGCCGGCCTCACGCGCACGAACTTCGTGTTTCGACTGCACGACGGCGCGATCAAGAGTGCGCAGATCATCGAGTTCCTCAAGGCGCTGCGTGCGCAGCTCAAGCGCAAGTTGCTGATCGTGTGGGACGGCGCGCCACAGCACAAGAGCCGCGTTGTGCGCGAGTACCTCGACAGTACGCGAGGCGCCGTACAGATGGCGCTGCTGCCCAGCTATTCCCCAGACCTCAACCCGGTCGAATACCTGTGGGCCTGGCTCAAGCGGCACGCGTTGGCCAACTTCTGTCCCGATACCCTCGCCGAACTCAAACACACCGCCCGCCGCAAGCTCAAGAGCGGCCAGAAACGCCCATCGATCATCGCCGCGTGCTGGAAGCAGGCTGAGTTGTGGTGATGTCATGGGTTATGTAATTCTCAATAGATCCAGACCCTCAAGCTCCTCGTCCACCCACGCTCCCGAATCGCTGACCATTTCGGCTCCAAATCCAGGCAGTAAACGAGACTCCGCGATCGTTTACAACCCCCCTTGGAACTCAACTACTGCCGACTTCTGTATAACGAGGTGCATTCAAGGCACTCCCTGGCGGCTCCTCAAGCGTATGGCGGGTGTGAATTTCATCGCTCAATGCGACTGGTTGCGCCGGCGTCGGCTTCCTTCGCGGGAATGGGCGATGAATGGGGAACAGTGGGGTAGGGCGGTGTGTCGGGTGCTGAGGGAAAACGCCGCGCGGCGAGCGCCACCGCGTGGCCAACGGCCACGCCACTTTGGCTCCGTTACGTGTGAACGGACAGTTTGGTGTCACGGCGGGGCGACCAGGCTATACGGCGCGGTTCTGGATCTCGACTTTTGCAGCGAAACTCGCTCGATAACGGCGCTGGGCTGGCCGGGCATCGCGTGGATGCCGCTCCCTAGCGATCAACGATGGCCAGTACCCAGAGCGCCGGCCGTGCTCTGCAAGCGCTCAGATTGGCGACTCGCCTCTGTCAGCAACGGCTCCCAGTCGTTCGGCGGGTGGCCGCTGGCCAGCATCCGTTTGAAGACGCGGTAAGCATCGTCATCGCTCTCGTAGGCTCGCTTCGTGTCCGCGTCGTTGATCCAGGCCAGCACGATCATCTTGCTGGGCGCATGGAACCGGAAGAACAACCGATACTGCTGGAAGAACTTGGCGCGAAACCAATGCTTGTTCTCGTCGCCAAGGGTATGACCTTGGCGGTATTCAGGTCGCGCGGGGTCTTGTGGGATGACATCGAACGCCAACTTGCAGATGGCGGCCAGCCGCTTGGTTGCGTTCTTCTTGACGTACCCAGTGGGGTCTTTTTCTCGCTGGGCTTCCACCTGTCGGGTCAGGGCGTCAAGCTGATCGAGGAGCAGCGGATGCGCGAAGATCGTCCAGCCGTGGATAACCAAAGGAACAGGTTGGACAGCCGTCATTCATCGTCCGCCGACAGTGCGGCATCCAGGTCCACCTCGATGCCGCCAACCAGCGTATGGATGCGTTGCACCAGGCTGGTATCCAAGCCTTGCAGACGTTCAGGATGTGCGGCGATGTCCTGGGCCAGGAAGCGAAGGAATTGGCCAAGAACCGGATCGGCGGCTTCATCGTCATCGGCACGGGTCAGCACCACTTCGCCGGTTTGGCGGATGGTGTAGTGAATCTTGTCGCGCTTGCCCAAGCGCAAGGCGCGGCGGACGGTTTCTGGAACCGTGGTCTGGTAGCGGTCGGTCAGCGTGGACTCGGCTTCAAGTGTCACGGGCATGATGAAGTCTCCGGAAATTCACACCCGCATGGTAATGCATTTGCATTGTCATCGTCAATGCGCCGGTTTTCGCGTGCGAAAGTCGCTCGATGCTGGCATGAGGCTTAGAGTCGCTAACAAAACCGATCGACAAATCGCCCGCAGATGACAGCACAAGCCAGGGTGAGCAAAGCGAGATGAGTATCGAGAGAACGCTCGAAACGAATGCGCAACTTGCCGAAGCCGGCAAGCCAGGCATGCGTGCGCTCGACAACCCAGCGATGCCTGCCGAGCCGGTCGTTCTTCTCGATGCCGCGGCGAGCGATCCGGGGGCAGATGCCTCGCTTGCGCAAGTGTTGCCGACAGCGTGCGAAGTCGTATCCCTTATCCGCGTGAAGCTTGTCGGGGCGGCATCGCGGGCGGCCACTGAGTCCCGGCACGCTTGGGATGGCGTCAACGAGCACCTCGAACACCACCGAGTCGTGACGATTGGCGCCGGTGACTATCAGCGCCAACGGCACGCCGCGCCGGTCTACGACGAGATGGCGCTTGCTGCCGAGCTTGCCGCGATCCGTTGGGTTCGGCCCCGTCTGCTCGCCCCCCGGGGGCTGGCCGCCGTTGCACCGTCGACGCTGGCTCGGCTCCAGTCGATTGGGTCATGCTCGCGTAGGCGTTTGAGCAGAGCCAAATGCAGCCGCTCCCAAACGCCGTCGGCCCGCCAGTCCCGCAGGCGACGCCAGCACGTCATGCCGCTGCCAAAGCCCAGTTCTTTCGGCAGGTCTTCCCACGGGATACCGGTATGCAGAACAAACAGGATGCCGTTCAGCGCCGCCCGATCATCCACGCGCGGACGACCGCCTTTGGTCGACGGCTTCACAACTGGCAGCAGCGGTTGCAGTGCCTTCCACAATTCATTGCTAATCTTCTTTCGTGCCATGGCACTTACAACGCCCAAGGTGCATGACGCGATGACTTGGTTTTGTTAGCGACTCTTAGTCGAGAGCCGGGCTACTTCTATATAGTGCCGACACGCCGCTTCGGGAGATGAAGGTTCATGCGGAGCAATATGGTGTTGTTCTGAGTCTGTTGCATCTACCGCGCTGGGCGGATGTTTGGCCGCCGCGGGTTGAAGAAGAGCAGTGTTCTGGCCCTCGCGAGGTGTCAAGGAGGCGCTGCGGCTCAACGCGATGGCGATCATCCTCTCTCGCACAACCATCCGAACGGGAGCCCTGAGCCAAGCGCAGCCGACAAGGCTGCTGAGCCAGTGGCTCAGGGAAGCTTGGTCTTGGTGGACCGCGCGCACCTTGGATTACATCATCGTGGCGGGCGGTGCCACCATGTCCTTTGCCGAATTCGGCCTGATCTGATCGATGGGACGCCCCTCTTTTAATTCGCCGACGGCAACGTCAATGAGGTGCAATAAGCATGACTAGCCTGACTCCAGCCAACGCCGATTATTCGAGCATCCAGGCCGACATTGTCACTTTGCTGGAAACAGCCCGCCGCGCGGCCGCGCGCAGTATCAATGCCCTGATGACCGCCACCTATTGGGAGATCGGCCGACGCATCGTCGAGTTCGAGCAGGGCGGGAAGGGGCGAGCCGAGTACGGACAGGCGCTGCTCAAGCGGCTGTCGGCCGACCTGATGGCCCGATTCGGTCGGGGGTTCTCTGAGCGTAACCTTGAGCAGATGCGATTGTTCTACCTGGCCAGGCTGCCAGAGCACATTTCGCAGACGCTGTCTGCGAAATTGAACATCTCCGGAATTTCGCAGATGCCGTCTGGGAAATCTTCCGCCCCCGTGATTCTCCCGGCAGCGCCTGGACTATCCCCCGACCTGTCCGTGCTCGCTCAGGCATTCCCGCTGCCCTGGTCGGCCTACGTGCGTCTGCTCTCGGTCAAGAATCCACAGGCCCGTGCCTTCTACGAAACCGAAGCCCTACGTGGCGGCTGGTCCGTGCGGCAACTGGATCGCCAGATCAACAGCCAGTTCTACGAGCGCACCGCGCTGTCCAACAACAAGGTGGCGATGTTGGCAAAAGGCGAGGTCGCCGAGCCCGGTGACCTCCTCGCCCCCGAGCAAGCCATCAAGGATCCCTTCGTCCTGGAGTTTCTGAATCTCAAGGACGAGTACTCAGAATCCGATCTGGAAGACGCGCTGATCAAGCACCTGGCCGACTTCCTGCTGGAACTGGGCGACGACTTTGCCTTCGTTGGTCGTCAGCGCCGCCTACGCATCGACGACAGTTGGTTCCGTGTCGATTTGCTGTTCTTCCACCGCCGCTTGAAGTGCCTGCTGGTGATCGACCTAAAAGCCGGCAAGTTCAGTTACGCCGACGCCGGCCAGATGCATCTGTACCTCAACTACGCCCGCGAGCATTGGACGAGGCCGGGCGAAAACCCGCCGGTGGGACTGATCCTGTGCGCCGAGAAAGGTGCCACCGAAGCCCGTTACGCGCTGGAAGGCCTGCCCAACAAGGTGTTGGCCGCCGAGTACCGGACCGTGCTGCCGGACGAGATGCTACTAGCCGAGGAGTTGGACCGGACGCGGCGGGAGCTGGATGCGTTGCGGATCGGGCGCGATGGCGATGCGGAGGGTGGCGAGTGAAGGTGTGGCCCAAAGTTGTCCTGGGCGCGCTGCTCCGTCGCTCCGACTGGCAAACCAACGCCATTTCGTGCCCAACCGTGTGACTTTTATCGCTGAACGCGACTAGTTGCGCCGATCGTTGAAAATGTCAGCGGCCGCAGGCCACCAGGCCGGCTCAGACCTCCAGGTTCGGCCCCGGCCGGAGGCTGGTCAGCTGCAGCCCGTGGGCCCAGGACAGCGCCGGCAGATTCAGCGCGGTCTGCAGCGCCTGCGCGCGTGCGCGCAGGGCATCCCAGCTGGCCTGCAGCGGTGGTCCGTTGAAGGCGAGCACGATGGTGTTGCCGCCGGTCACCTCCGGCAGGATGACCACGCGATAGTCGAACGCCTTGCAGATGCGCTCGATGTTGAGCTGGAAGCTCTCGTCCGAGCCGAACAGGTTGACGGTCATCACGCCCGGATAGCGCAGCGTGTCGCGGCACGCCTGGTAGAACTCGAGCGTATCGAGCACCGGCCCCTGCTTGACGTGGTCGTAGCAGTCCACCTGCAGCACGTCGGCCGTGCCCTGGTGGCTCGGGTCCATCACCCAGTCATAGCCGTCTTGCTGCAGCACGCGCAGGCGGGCGTCGTCCGGCGGCAGGGCGAACTCGCTGCGCGCCATCGCGATGACATCGGGGTTGACCTCGACCGCCGTGATGCGCGCGGACGGCAGGTGGCGATGGCAGAACCGCGTGGTCGATCCCGGCCCCATGCCCAGCTGCACCACGTGGAAATCGCTTTCCGCGGACGGCTCCAGGAACAGCAGCCACGCCATTTGCTGATGGATGTATTCGAGATCGAGGGCATCCGGATCTGACAGCCGCAGGGCGCCTTGCGTCACCCCTTCGCAGCCGACGAAGTGCATGAAGCGATACCCCTCTTTCTCGATGATGGTGACCGGCGCCAGCGCGGGCATGGTGCGTGCGGCAGCCTCTGCCGGCATGGCGGCGGACGCGAAGTGCGTATCGGCCTCGGTCGGTGCGGTGCTCAGAAGTGTCATGGTGGTCGCTCGTGCGGAGTGGAGTCGCGGCGTGAAATCGTCGGAGACGCCCCACCGCACTGGGCCGGTCGGGCGTCGGCATGGTCGCAGCTTGCCATCGGCCGGCCGGTACCCGTTTTCCCGGCTTCGGCTGCGCGTTCATGGGTTCGAGTCGGCTTGCACGTGCGCGGGAGCGCACCGGAAACCCTGCCGGGATTGATTCAAAAAATGAATTGATTGAGTTATTTGTTGTCTTGGACGTGAATCGTTACGGGTGCCAGAATCCGTTCACCACTTTCCCACGCTGCCCTCGCAGGAACGCCCATGTCACGCTATACGCCCACCGAATTCGCCCACCAGATCGGCACCGGCCTGCTGTCCTTTCCGGTCACGCATTTCAAGGCCGACCTGTCGTTCGACGAGGCGGCGTATCGCGCCAACCTGAGCTGGCTGTTCAGCCACGAAGCCGCCGGCCTGTTCGCCGCGGGCGGCACCGGCGAGTTCTTCTCGCTCACTCCGGCCGAGACCGACCGCGTGGTCCGCGCCGCCGTGGCCGAGACCGGCGGCCGCCTGCCGGTGATCGCCCCGGCAGGCTACGGCACCGCCATGGCCAAGGAATACTGCCAGGCCGCCGAGGCCGCCGGCGCCGACGGCATCCTGCTGCTGCCGCCGTACCTGACCGAAGCCTCCGCCGACGGCGTGGCCGCGCACGTGGAGCAGGTCTGCAAGTCGACCCGCCTGGGCGTGATCGTCTACAACCGCGCCAACCAGGTGCTCGACGAGAACCACCTGGAGCGCCTGGCCGAGCGCTGCCCGAACCTGGTCGGCTTCAAGGACGGCGTGGGCGACCTCGAACTGATGACGCGCATCTATTCCCGCCTGGGCGATCGCTTCACCTATATCGGTGGCCTGCCCACGGCCGAGACCTTCGCGATGCCGTACCTGACGATGGGCGTGACGACCTACTCGTCGGCCATCTTCAACTTCGTGCCGAAGTTCGCGCTGGACTTCTATGCCGCCGTGCGCGCCGCAGACCACGCCAAGGCGTATGCGATGCTCAATGACTTCGTGTTGCCGTACATTGCCCTGCGCAACCGCAAGCGCGGCTACGCGGTGTCGATCGTCAAGGCCGGCATGAAGGTGATCGGCCGCAGCGCCGGCCCGGTGCGCACGCCGCTGACTGACCTGACCGAGGCTGAGCTGGCCGAGCTGTCCGCGCTGGTGGCGCGCATTGCCGACGTGCAGAAACTCGCGGCCTGACCATGACCCACATTGCATCGGAGGTAGCAGCATGTATCTGAGCGGCGAACTGCTGCTGGGTGCCGCCCGCGTGGCGGGCGGCGCCGGAACCGTCCGCGCCATGAACCCGGCCACGGGCGGATGGCTCGAACCCCAATTCACCCTGGCCAGCCGGGCCGACGTTGCCCGCGCCTGCGAACTCGCCGGCGCGGCGTTCGACGTTTACCGCGAGACCGCGCCCGAGGCGCGCGCCGCCTTCCTGGAGGCCATCGCCAGCCAGATCGAGGCGCTGGGCGACGTGCTGATTGAGCGCGCCATGGCGGAATCCGCGCTGCCGCGCCCGCGCCTGGAAGGCGAGCGTGGTCGCACCTGCAACCAACTGCGCCTGTTTGCCAAGGTGGTGCGTGCGGGCGATGCCGTCGGCGCGCGCATCGATCCGGCGCTGCCGGAACGCAAGCCGCTGCCGCGTTCGGACCTGCGCATGCGCCGCATTGCGGTGGGGCCGGTGGCCGTGTTCGGCGCCAGCAATTTCCCGCTGGCTTTCTCGGTGGCGGGCGGCGATACGGCGTCGGCACTGGCGGCGGGCTGCCCGGTGGTGGTGAAGGCGCATCCGGCGCACCCGGGCACGTCCGAGCTGGTCGGCCGCGCCATCCAGGCCGCCGTGGCGCAGTGCGGGCTGCCGGAAGGCGTGTTCTCGCTGGTGCTGGCCGACAACGAGGCCGCCGGCGCGCTGGTGGCCGATCCGCGCATCCAGGCGGTCGGCTTCACCGGCTCGCGCGCGGGCGGGCAGGCGCTGCTGCGCATCGCGCAGGCGCGTCCGCAGCCGATTCCCGTGTATGGCGAGCTGAGCGCCATCAACCCGGTCTTCCTGCTGCCGGACGCGCTGGCCAAGCGCGCGGCGGCGCTGGGCCAGCAGTACGTCGGCTCGCTCACCATGGGCGCGGGACAGTTCTGCACCAACCCGGGCCTGCTGCTGGCCATCGACGGGCCGGACCTCGACGCCTTCGAGGCCGCCGCCGCCGAGGCCCTGCAGGCCAGCGCCGCGCAGACCATGCTGACCGCCGGCATCCACGCCGCATATAGCCGCGGCGTCGAACGCCTGGCCGGCGAAGCCAACGTGCGCTGCGTGGCGCGCGGGCAGGGCAGCGATGC
This sequence comes from Ralstonia pseudosolanacearum, assembly GCF_024925465.1. Taxonomy (NCBI): domain Bacteria; kingdom Pseudomonadati; phylum Pseudomonadota; class Betaproteobacteria; order Burkholderiales; family Burkholderiaceae; genus Ralstonia; species Ralstonia pseudosolanacearum. The sequence continues at coordinate 1,811,774 of NZ_CP103851.1, forward strand.
ACCCAACCGCGGCCAGGCCGGCTTCTTCCGCACCGATGCCGCGAGCTTCCGGGCCCAGCCCGCGCTGCATGATGAGATCTTCGGCGCCACCGGCCTGGTCGTGCGCTGCCGCGATGCCGAGGAACTGAAGGCGCTGGCCGAGTCGCTCGAAGGCCAACTGACCGCCACGCTGCACCTGGATGCGGGCGATACGGCACTGGCCCGCGCGCTGCTGCCGATCCTGGAGCGCAAGGCCGGCCGCATCCTCGCCAACGGCTGGCCGACCGGCGTGGAGGTCTGCCATGCCATGGTGCACGGCGGCCCCTGGCCGGCGACCACGGACACCCGCACGACCTCGGTCGGCACGGCGGCCATCGAGCGCTTCCTGCGCCCGGTGTGCTACCAGGATCTGCCCGCCGAGCTGCTGCCGGCCGCCCTGCACGACGACAATCCGCAGCAGCTGCGGCGGCTGGTCGACGGCGCCTGGACCGCGCCGCGCGACCGCTGACCGCTGACCGACACCACACCCGATAAGCCGGGCCGCACAGGACCCGGCAATTCACTGCCTGCCAACGGACGTCAGATGCCGTTGCAGAGGAGGAGACGATGGAAATCAAGGCACCCGCCGTGGGCGCGCAGAGCGTGCCGCGCACCGAACGCACCAGCCGCGTGCGCTTCATGATCCTCGCGATGCTGTTCATCGTGACGACCATCAACTATGCCGACCGCGCCACCATTTCCATGGCCGGCTCGGCCATGCAGAAAGACCTCGGCATCGATGCCGTGTCGCTCGGCTACATCTTCTCGGCCTTCGGCTGGGCGTACGTGATCGCGCAGATCCCGGGCGGCTGGCTGCTCGACCGCTTCGGCTCCCGGCGCGTGTACAGCTTCAGCATCCTGCTGTGGTCGCTGTTCACGCTGATGCAGGGTACGATCGGCTTCTTCACCGGCATGGCGGCCATCGTGCTGGTGTTCTTCCTGCGCTTCATGGTGGGCATGGCGGAGGCGCCGTCCTTCCCGGCCAACAGCCGCATCGTCGCGGCGTGGTTCCCGGCCAATGAGCGGGGCACCGCATCGGCCATCTTCAACTCGGCGCAGTATGCCGCCACCGTGATCTTCGCGCCGCTGATGGCGTGGCTGGTGCACGCCTTCGGCTGGCACTACGTGTTCATCGTGATGGGCGTGATCGGCATCGTCATGGCGTTCGCGTGGAAGCGCTTCATGCACGATCCGAAAGACCACCCGCGCATCACCCGCGCCGAGATCGAATACATCGAGGCGGGCGGCGGCCTGGTCAACATGGACCGCGCCGGCGTCGCCAAGACCGAAGGCCCGGACATGGGCTACATCAAGCAGTTGCTGCGCAACCGCATGCTGATGGGCGTGTACGTCGCCCAGTACTGCATCAACGCGCTCACGTATTTCTTCATCACGTGGTTCCCGGTGTACCTGGTGCAGGCGCGCGGCATGTCGATCCTCAAGGCCGGGTTTGTCGCCTCGATTCCGGCCGTGTGCGGCTTTCTCGGCGGCATCCTGGGCGGCCTCGTCTCGGATGCGCTGCTGCGCCGCGGCGCCTCGCTGTCGGTGGCGCGCAAGGTGCCGATCGTGCTGGGCATGCTGCTGTCGATGAGCATGGTGATCTGCAACTACGTGGATGCGCAGGGCATCGTGGTGGCGCTGATGGCGCTGTCGTTCTTCGGCAAGGGCCTGGGGGCGCTGGGCTGGGCGGTCAACTCGGACACCGCGCCCAAGCAGATTGCCGGCCTGTCGGGCGCGCTGATGAACACCTTCGGCAACCTGTCGAGCATCACCACGCCCATCGCCATCGGCTACATCGTCAACACCACCGGGTCGTTCAACGGGGCGCTGGTCTACGTGGGCATCCATGCGCTGGTGGCCTGCCTGTGCTACCTGGTGATGGTGGGCGAGATCAAGCGCGTGGAACTCAAGCCGCTGTAAAACGCAGGAGCCGAGGACGTGACACTGCAGAACATCGAGACCGGCGCCCGCGCGCAGACGCCGCGCGTGACGCGGATGCAGGTGATCCCGGTGGCGGGGCACGACAGCATGCTGCTCAATCTGTGCGGGGCGCATGCTCCGTTCTTCACGCGCAACCTGGTGATCCTCGCGGACAGCGCGGGCCGCACCGGCGTGGGCGAAGTGCCGGGCGGGGAGGGCATCCGCCGGGCGCTGGAGCGTATCCGGCCGCTGGTGGAGGGGCAGCCGATCGGCCGCGCCAACGGCGTGCTCAACGGCATCCGCCGCGCGCTGGCCGGCCACGGCGATGCCGCGCGCCAGGCGACCGTGCACGAGGTGACCTCCGCCTCGGAGGCCGCCGTGCTGCGCCAGCCGCACGAGATCAACCTGCGCATGGACAACGTCCTCACCGCGGTGGAAGCGGCGCTGCTCGACCTGCTGGGCCAGCATCTGGAGGTGCCGGTGGCCGAGCTGCTCGGCACCGGCCAGCAGCGCGACGCGGTGCCCATGCTGGCCTACCTGTTCTACGTGGGCGAGCGCCGCAAGACTGACTTGCCGTACCTCGCCGGCGCCGGCGCCGCCGACGGCTGGCTGCGCCTGCGCCACGAGGCCGCCATGACGCCGGCGCAGATCGCCCGCCTGGCCGAGGCCGCCGCCGAGCGCTACGGCTTCGCCGATTTCAAGCTCAAGGGCGGCGTGATGCGCGGCGCCGATGAGATGGAGGCGATCGCCGCCATCAAGGCCCGCTTCCCGCACGCCCGCGTGACGCTCGACCCGAACGGCGCGTGGTCGCTGGACGAGGCGATCGCGCTGTGCCGGGGGCAGGGCCACCTGCTGGCCTACGCCGAAGACCCGTGCGGCCCCGAGGCCGGCTACTCGGGCCGCGAGATCATGGCCGAGTTCAAGCGCGCCACCGGCGTGCCGACCGCCACCAACATGATCGCCACCGACTGGCGCCAGCTGGGGCACGCGGTGCCGCTGCAGGCGGTCGATATCCCGCTGGCCGATCCGCATTTCTGGACCATGCAGGGCTCGGCGCGGGTGGCCCAGCTGTGCAACGACTGGGGCCTGACCTGGGGCTCGCATTCCAACAACCATTTCGACGTCTCGCTGGCGATGTTCACGCACGTGGCCGCCGCCGCGCCCGGCCGCATCACCGCCATCGATACGCACTGGATCTGGCAGGAAGGCCAGGCGCGCCTGACGCGCGAGCCGCTGCGCATCGAGGGCGGCCAGGTGCGCGTGCCGCAGCGCCCGGGCCTGGGCATCGAGCTCGACATGGACCGCGTGATGCAGGCCCACGCGCTCTATCAGACGCTGGGCACCGGCGCGCGCGACGATGCCATGGCCATGCAATACCTCGTGCCGGGCTGGACCTACGATCCGAAGCGCCCGAGCCTGGCACACTGATTGAGCCGATTCACCCGCTTGACTCGATTCACCCGATGCATCCGATCACGGAGTCTGTGATGTCCGAATCCATGCTGGCCCCCGAGGCCGGCACTGAAACCGAAAAAGCGCTGACCATCCGCGTGCACGACAGCGACAACGTCGCCATCGTCGTCAACGCGCGCGGCCTGCCCGCGGGCACCGCGCTGGCCGACGGCACCGTGCTGGCCGAGGGCGTGCCGCAGGGCCACAAGGTGGCGCTGGCCGACCTGGCCGAAGGCGACGCGGTGGTCCGCTACGGCGAGGTGATCGGCTACGCCGTCAAGGCGCTGCCGCGCGGCAGCTGGGTCAACGAGCACGCGGTGCGCCTGCCGTCCGCCCCGGCGCTGGACGACCTGCCGCTGGCCACGCGCCCCGATCCCGGGTTGCCGCCGCTGCAGGGCTACACCTTCGAGGGCTACCGCAATGCCGACGGCACAGTCGGCACCAAGAACGTGCTGGGCATCATGACCAGCGTGCAGTGCGTGGCCGGCGTGACCGACTACGTGGTGGCCCGCATCAAGCGCGAACTGCTGCCGCGCTATCCCAATGTCGACGACGTGGTCGCGCTCAACCACGCCTATGGCTGCGGCGTGGCCATCAACGCCCCGGCCGCCATCGTGCCGATCCGCACGCTGCAGAACCTGGCGCTCAACCCGAACTTCGGCGGCGAGGTGATGGTGATCGGCCTGGGCTGCGAGAAGCTCGTGCCCGAGCGCCTGGTGCCCGAGAAGCTCGCGCCGGGCGGGCGCATTCCCATCGAGGTGGCGGGCACCGCGGATTCGCCCGTGCTGCGCCTGCAGGACGAAGCCTTCGACGGCTTCACCGGCATGGTCGAGGCCATCCTGGACATGGCCGAGCGGCGCCTGGCGCAACTGAACACGCGCCGGCGCGAGACCTGCCCGGCCTCGGACCTCGTGGTCGGCGTGCAGTGCGGCGGCAGCGATGCCTTCTCCGGCGTGACCGCCAACCCGGCGGTGGGCTTTGCCGCCGACCTGATCGTGCGCGCCGGCGGCACGGTGATGTTCTCGGAAGTGACCGAGGTACGCGACGCCATCCACCTGCTGACGCCGCGCGCCATCGATTCGGACGTCGGCCGCGCGCTGCTGCGCGAGATGGACTGGTACGACAGCTACCTGAGCGGCGGCCAGACCGACCGCAGCGCCAATCCGTCGCCCGGCAACAAGAAGGGCGGGCTGTCCAACGTGGTGGAGAAGGCGCTGGGCTCCATCATCAAGTCGGGCAGCAGCCCCATCGTCGATGTGCTCGGCCCGGGCGAGAAGGTGCGCCGCAAGGGCCTGATCTTCGCGGCCACGCCCGCCAGCGATTTCGTCTGCGGCACGCTGCAGCTCGCCTCCGGCATGAACCTGCAGGTGTTCACCACCGGGCGCGGCACGCCGTACGGCCTGTCGATGGCGCCGGTGATCAAGGTGTCGACGCGCAAGGCGCTGTCAGAGCGCTGGCACGACCTGATCGACCTCGACGCCGGCCGCATCGCCACCGGCGAGGCCTCCACCGCCGACATCGGCTGGGAGCTGTTCCGCCTGATCCTGGATGTGGCCAGCGGCCGCAAGCAGGTGTGCGCCGACAAGCTCGGCCTGCACAACGCGCTGACCCTGTTCAACCCCGCACCGGTGACCTGACCCATGACCACGACCCATACCCAGGCGTTCGCCGATCCGCTGGCCGGCATCGCCACGCGCTGCGGCCGCCTGCTGCTGACGGGCGCGGGCGGCAACCTCGGCAAGGTGCTGCGCGAGCGGCTGGCGCGCTATGCCGAGGTGCTGCGCGTGTCCGATATCACCGACCTGGGCGCCGCGCGCGCCGGCGAAGAAGTCGTGCCGTGCGACCTGGCCGATGCGCAGGCGGTCGATGCGCTGGTCAAGGGCGTGGACGCCATCGTCCACCTGGGCGGCATCTCGGTCGAGCGGCCGTTCGACGAGATCCTGCCGGCCAACATCCAGGGCACCTATCACCTGTACGAAGCCGCGCGCCGGCATGGCGTGAAGCGCGTCGCCTTCGCCAGCTCGAACCACACCATCGGCTTCTACCGGCAGGGCGAGGTCATCGACGCGCGCGTGCCGACGCGGCCCGACGGCTACTACGGGCTGAGCAAGGTCTTCGGCGAGCAGCTCGGCAGCTTCTATTTCGACCGCTACGGCATCGAGACCGTCGCCATCCGCATCGGCTCGTCGTTCCCCGAGGCGAAGGACCGCCGCATGCTGGTCACCTGGCTCGGCTACGACGATCTGGAGCAATTGATCCGCCGCGCGCTGTTCGTGCCAAACGTTGGCTTCACCGTCGTCTACGGCATGTCGGGCAACCGCGAGGCCTGGTGGGACAACCGTCACGCCGCGCATCTCGGCTACGTGCCCGCGCAGAGCAGCGAAGCCTTCCGCGCCCAGGTCGAAGCACAGCCGCCGCTGGCGGCCGACGACCCGGCGGCGCAGTTTCAGGGTGGCGCCTTCGTCAAGGCCGGCCCGTTCGGAGACTGATGCATGCATGCCGGCGTTGAACGGATCGGCACCATGCGCTGCGGCGTGGGCGAGAGCCCGGTCTGGCACCCGCGCGAGCAGGCGCTGTACTGGACCGACATCCCGGGGCGCACGCTGTGGCGCTGGAACCCGGCCACCGGCCACGCCGATGCCTGGCCGCTGCCCGAGATGGCGGGCTGCATCGCCATGCTGGACGACGGCTGGGCGCTGGCGATGGAAACGGGCGTCTTCCGCATCCCGCAACTTGAGGCCGGCCTGCCGGTGCCCGCGCCCAGGCAGCTGGCGCCGGTGCAGCACGCCCGCCCCGACATGCGCTTCAACGACGGACGCTGTGACCGCCAGGGGCGCTTCTGGTCCGGCACCATGGTGCTGGACACCGCGCTGAGCGTGCCGGCCGGCAAGCTCTATCGGCTGGACGGCAAGGCCGGCCGCGTCGAGGCCGTGGTCGATGACCTGATCGTGCCCAACGGCCTGGCTTTCAGCCCCGACGGCCGCACGCTGTACCTGTCGGACTCCCACGCCTCGCGCCAGGCCGTGTGGGCGTTCGACTACGACATCGACACCGGCACCCCGCACAACCGCCGCCTGTTCATCGACATGCATGCCCACCCCGGCCGCCCCGACGGCGCCGCGGTGGATGCCGACGGCTGCTACTGGATCTGCGGCAACGATGCGGGCCTCGTCCACCGTTTTACGCCGCAGGGCCGGCTCGACCGCAGCCTGCCCGTGCCGGTGGCCAAGCCCGCGATGTGCGCGTTCGGCGGGCCCGGCCTGGACACGCTGTTCGTGACCTCGATCCGCATGGACGGCGATTCGTTGTCGGGCGCGACTTTCGCCCTGTGTCCTGGCACACGGGGTCTCGATGAACCAACATTGCGCATGGATTAACCCTGAACCTTTACAGGACAAAGACATGCCCAAACAGGAACACTCCAGCGCGCGCGATGCCGGCCGACAGGCGCAGCACCGCCCGCAGTCGCCCGCGCGGCGCGCATTCGTCATGTGGTCGGGCGCCTCGGCCGGGGCCGCGCTGCTCGGCACGCTGCCGGGTTGCGGCGGCGATGGCGGCAGCAGTGCCACGGCCGCCACGGCCAGCCCCGCCGACGCGACCACGACCACGGCCGTGACCACGCAGGACGCGATCTGGGGCGAATCCGGCGCCGTCGCGCGCATCGTCGCCTCGCTGCAGGGCGTGGCCCAATCGATGTTTCCCAGCCGCGACTTCGTGGTGACGGACTACGGCGCCCAGCCTTGCGCCATCGTCGACGCGGTCAACCCTTACACCGACGCCAGCAAATCGCCGCTCAGCGCGGGCGCCGACAAGACGCCCGCAAGCGGCGCCTTCGATGCGCGCGCAGCCTTCACCGCCGCCATCGCCGCCTGCAATGCGGCCGGGGGCGGCCGGGTGGTGGTGCCGGCCGGCAACTGGTACTGCGCCGGCCCGATCGTGCTGCTCAGCAACGTCAACTTCCACCTGAGCGCCAACTGCACGATCTACTTCAGCCCCAACCCGGACGACTACGCCAAGGACGGCCCGGTCGATTGCGGCGCCAACGGCAAGCTCTACTACAGCCGCTGGCAGTCAAACGATTGCCTGAACTACGGCGCCCCCGTCTACGCGCGCAACCAGCGCAACATCGCGCTGACCGGGGAGGGCGACAGCTCCACCCTCAACGGGCAGGCCATGACGCCGTTCGCGGGCAGCGGCAACACCAGCACCTGCTGGTGGACCTTCAAGGGCACCAAGGGCGAGTACGGCGCCGTCAACGCGTCCACGCCGTCGCAGGCGTACAGCAATCCGAACAACGTCGACCTGCGCACGGCCGTGCCGGGCATCGCCGATGACCTCTACGCCAGACTGACCGACCCGACCACGCCGTGGCAGCAGGACCAGAACTACCTGCCCGCGCTGTCCGAGGCCGGGGTGGCGGTGGCGCAGCGCATCTTCGGCAAGGGCCACTACCTGCGGCCGTGCATGGTCGAATTCATCGACTGCACCAACGTGCTGATGGAGGCTTACCGCACCCACGCCACGCCGTGCTGGCAGCACCATCCGACCGACTGCACCAACGTGGTCATCCGCGGCGTGACGGTCGACAGCATCGGCCCCAACAACGACGGCTTCGACCCCGACGCGTGCAGCAACGTGCTGTGCGAGGACATGACCTTCAACACCGGCGATGACTGCATCGCCATCAAGTCCGGCAAGAACCTCGACACCGGCTACGGCCCGGCGCAGGACCACGTGATCCGGAACTGCATCATGAACAGCGGCCACGGCGGCATCACGCTCGGCAGCGAGATGGGCGGCGGCGTGCAGCGGATCTACGCGCGCAACCTGACGATGCGCAATGCGTTCTATGCGACCGATCCGCTGAACATCGCCATCCGCATCAAGACCAACATGAACCGCGGCGGCTATGTCCGCGACTTCTACATCGATGACGTGACGCTGCCCAACGGCGTCAGCCTCACCGGCAGCGGCTACGGCAGCGGCCTGCTGGCGGGCAGCCCCATCAACAGCAGCGTGCCGCTGGGCGTGGCGACGGCCGCCAGCGCCAATCCGTCGGCATCGCGGGGGGGCCTCATCACCTTCGACTGCGACTACCAGCCGTCCAAGGACGCCATCCGCACGCGGCCCGCGCAGGTGCAGAACATCCACATCTCGAACGTGCGCGCGTCCAACGCGACGGTGGGCGGGACGACGGGGTCGTGCTTCCAGGCCGTCGTCGCGCAGGGGCCGGTCGCCTTCGACTACAACGGCCCGACACCCGCGCCGACGGTCCCGCCCATCGCGGGCGTGACGATCACCGACTGCGACTTCGGCAGCCCGGTCGCCGCCGGCCCGGCCAGCGCGTCGACGCCGGGCCCGATCTACGCCTACAACGTCAGCGACATCACGCTCACCAACGTCCGGATCGGCGCGCAGACCTACAACACCACCGTGAGCGACACGCGCTGACCCGCCGGCGCCGCGGCCACCCAGGCACAACAACCCGCCGACGAGCGGGATCAACGAGGAGACGACATGAACACGATCAAAGGCCTGCGCTGGTGGATGATCGGGCTGGTGCTGACCGGCCTGATCATGAACTACCTGGCGCGCAACGCACTGGCGGCCGCGGCGCCCGAAGTCAACCAGGTGCTCGGCATCACGACACAGCAGTACGGCTACATCGTCGCCGCCTTCCAGGCCGCGTACATGGTGATGCAGCCGGTGGCCGGCTACGTGCTGGATGTGCTGGGCACCAAGCTGGGCTTCGCGCTGTTCGCCGGGGCCTGGTCGGTGGTCTGCATCCTGCACAGCACGGCGGGCAACTGGGTGTCGCTGGCGGTGTTCCGCGCCATGCTCGGGGTGACCGAGGCGGCCGGCTTCCCGTCCGCCTTGCGGGCGACATCGGAATGGTTTCCCGCCAAGGAGCGCTCGATCGCCACGGGCTGGTTCAACATCGGCTCGTCGGTGGGCGCGCTGGTGGCGCCGCCGCTGGTGGTCTGGTGCATCCTGCACGGCAACTGGCGCTTCGCCTTCGCGGTGATCGGCGTGCTCGGGCTGGTGTGGAGCGCGCTGTGGTTCCTGCTCTACCGGGTGCCGGCCCGGCATCCGCGCCTGTCCGCCGAGGAGCACGCCTACATCCGCGCGGGGCAGGAGACGCCGGCGCCCGCCGCCGATGCCGTCAAGCCGTCGTGGCGCGAGATCGTGTCGGGCCGGCGCTTCTGGGGGATCGCCATTCCGCGCTTTCTCACCGAGCCGGCGTGGCAGACCTTCAACTTCTGGATCCCGCTCTACATGGCGACCGAGCGCCACATGAACCTCAAGGAAATCGCCATGTTCGTGTGGCTGCCGTTTCTGGCGGCGGACGTCGGCTGCGTGCTGGGCGGCTATCTGGCGCCGTGGTACCAGAAGCGGTTCTCCACGTCGCTGATCACCTCGCGCAAGATGGTGATGGTGACCGGCGCGGTCTGCATGATCGGCCCGGCCTGCATCGGCCTGGCCACCAGCCCCTACACGGCGATCGCGCTGTTCTGCGTCGGCGGCTTCGCGCACCAGACGCTGTCGGGCGCGCTGTACACGCTGACCTCGGACGTGTTCGGCAAGCATGAGGTCGGCACCGCCGTGGGGTTGGCGGGCATGTCGGGCTTCCTGGGCGGCACGCTGTTCTCGCTGGCCGTCGGCACGCTGGCCTCGACCATCGGCTACAACCCGCTGTTCGCGGCGCTGGCCCTGTTCGACATCGCCGCCGCGATCGTCATGTGGAACGTGCTGCGCGAGCCGCGCCGCCCGATGGCGATGCCGGTGGGCGAGCTGGGCGCTGCACCGCGTGTGGCCGGCAGCTGAGGCGATCACGTTGTCGGGTCGAATCTTGAATTGACGCGCCGTCCGCGGGCGGCGTACCATGCCTGCACGGCTGACGGACAGACCCGAAGCCGCCAATCTCTTGAGGGAGCCTCATGAGCACTACTACCAAGCGTTTCGACGCGCTGGTTTTCATCGGTCGTTTCCAGCCATTGCATCGTGCACACGTTGAGGTGCTGCGCCGGGCCCTGAGCCTTGCCGATACCGTCTGCGTGCTGATCGGCTCGACCGACAGGCCGCGCACCATCAAAGACCCGTTTTCCTTCGACGAGCGCCGGCAGATGATCCTGTCCGTGCTGAGCGAGGCCGAGCGTGCCCGCGTGCGGATCGGCGCCGTCCAGGACTCCACCTACAACGACGTCGACTGGCTGCGCTGGGTGCAGGATGCCGTCGCCGCCGAGCTGGGCGACACGGCGGGCCGCAGGCTCGGCCTGATCGGGCACGAGAAGGATGCCTCGTCGTACTACCTGCGCATGTTCCCGCAGTGGACGCTGGTGGAGGTCGATGCCGCGGAAGATGTGTCGTCCACCGAGATTCGCGAGCAGTATTTCGCCGAGCGCAGCAACAGCTTCGTGTCCTGGGCCGTGCCGGCGCCGGTGTTCGCGTGGCTGGAAGCCTTCCGCAACCAGCCGGCGTTTGCCCAGCTGAAGGCCGAGGCCGAGTTCATCGCCACCTACAAGAAGGCATGGGCGGCGGCGCCGTACCCGGTCACCTTCGTCACGGTGGACGCCGTGGTGGTGCATTCCGGCCACCTGCTGCTGGTGCGCCGCCGCAGCGAGCCGGGGCGTGGCCTGTGGGCGCTGCCCGGCGGCTTCATCGGCCAGGACGAGCGGCTGGATGCGGCGTGCATCCGCGAGCTGCGCGAGGAGACCGGCCTCAAGCTGCCGGAGCCCGTGCTGCGCGGCTCGATCAAGGACCGCCAGGTGTTCGACCATCCGCAGCGTTCGCTGCGCGGCCGCACCATCACGCATGCGTTCCTGTTCCACTTCCCGGCCGGCGAGCTGCCGCGCGTCAAGGGCGGCGACGATGCCGACAAAGCGCGCTGGGTCCCGCTCAACGATTTCGCCCGCATGCGCGACGTGATGTACGAGGACCACTTCGACATCGCTTACCACTTTCTCGGGAAGCTCTGACCTTCCCAACCGCCGCGGGGACAGACCCCGCGGGCATTCAACGGCATAGAGGAGTTCTAGCCATGCAAAACGATCTGCCCGGCCTGTCGGCCATCCTGTCCAATCCGATCCTCAATACGGATTCGTACAAGGCTTCCCACTACCTGCAGTATCCGGCCGACACGTCGGCCATGTTTTCCTACGTCGAGTCGCGCGGCGGCCGCTATGACCGCACCGTGTTCTTCGGGCTGCAGATGCTGGCGAAGGAATACCTGTGCCGGCCCATCACGCCGGCCATGATCGACGCGGCGCGCGAGTTCTTCGCCGCGCACGGCGAGCCGTTCAGCGAAGCCGGCTGGCGCTACATCGTCGCGCGCTACGACGGCTACCTGCCGGTGCGCATCCGCGCGGTGCCGGAGGGCAGCGTGGTGCCCAACCACAACGTGCTGATGACGGTCGAGTGCGACGACCCCGAGGTGTTCTGGCTCGCGTCGTATCTCGAGACGATGCTGCTGCGCGTGTGGTATCCGATCACGGTGGCGACGCAGAGCTGGCACCTGCGCCAGCTGGTGCGCCGCTACTTGGAGCAGACCAGCGACGACCCCGGCCAACTGCCGTTCAAGGTGCACGACTTCGGCGCGCGCGGCGTGTCGAGCGCGGAGTCGGCGGCCATCGGCGGGGCGGCGCACCTGGTCAGCTTCATGGGGTCGGACACCGTGCTGGGCGTGGCGGCGGCCAATCTGTACTACAACGCGCAGATGGCCGCCTTCTCGCTGCCGGCCGCCGAGCACAGCACCATCACCGCGTGGGGCCGGGCGGGCGAGGCCGACGCCTACCGCAACATGCTGCGCCAGTTCGGCAAGCCGGGCGCGATCGTCTCGGTGGTGTCCGATTCGTACGACCTGTTCGCCGCGCTGCGCCTGTGGGGCGGCGAGCTGCGGCAGGCGGTGATCGACTCAGGCGCTACGCTGGTGGTGCGCCCCGATTCGGGCGATCCGCGCAGCATCGTGCTGCAGACGGTGCGCGCGCTCGATGCGTCGTTCGGGGCCACCGTCAACGGCAAGGGCTACCGCGTGCTCAACCAGGTGCGCGTGATCCAGGGCGACGGCATCAACGCCGCGTCGATCGAGGCGATCCTGACAGCGCTGGAGGCCGCGGGCTATGCGGCGGACAACGTCGCCTTCGGCATGGGCGGTGCCCTGCTGCAGCAGCTCAACCGCGATACCCAGCGCTTCGCCATGAAGTGCTCGGCGGTGCGGGTGGACGGCGCCTGGCGCGAGGTCTGCAAGGACCCGGTCACCGATGCCGGCAAGCGCTCCAAGAAGGGCCGCCTGACCTTGCTGCGCAACCGCGTGTCCGGCGAGTACGCGACGGCCACGCTGCCGCTCGCCTGGGACGACCGCCGGATCGAAGGGGAATGGGAGGACGCCCTGGTGACGGTGTTCGAGAACGGCCGCCTGCTGCAGGACGTGTCGCTGGACGCCGTGCGGGCACGCGCTCAGGCACACGAGTTGGCGCCGGCGCTAGTCGACTGAAACTGGCAGCGAGGTAGCCTTGCCGCCGACCCGATGCCGGGTCGGCCGGGCTGCTTCGCGGAGACTTCGCTGATGGCTTCCGCGCTTCCGTTCCGGCGCGGACCGCCGGGCGCCTGCCGCTCCATAGTCTCCGGTTTCTACAGCAAGCCAGCCCGATGACAGCGAACGGACACCCACAGAACCCACCGCATCAGCAGAATCAACCGCCGGCCAGCGTTGACAGCGCCGCGGCTTCGCAGCGGTTCGACACCGAGCGGTTCATCGTGATCCCGCTGTCGGGGCACGAGGCGCGGAATCTTGTCGGCGTCCTGCTCCAGGACGAGGCACTGGCGTCGCGCATCGACTGGATGGAAGACAAGTCGCAGGACGGCGCATTGCGCGAGGCGTTCGGCATCGAGCTGCGATGCAATGCGGGGCAGGCCCGGGTCTGGAGCATTATCGAGCGGGCCAGGCGCCTGCAGATCGGCGCCATCCTGGCGAGCCATTCGCTCGAGGGCCTCGACGTCGAAGTGCTGGTCGCATCGCCGTTCTGGGATCAGGATGTCTCGGACGAAGCCGGGGCGCCGGTCATCGATTGGCTGCAGCGACACATCAGCGAGGCGAATCCGGCATTGGCATAGCGCCGGTGCCGCGTGCCGGCCTGATCGCTGCGGCGAGTCATTCCCCGCGTCGCGGTCCTGCGCCCTGGATCTGCGCGAACCGTGGGTCGGGTGCGCTCGCGGAATCAGCGCGGCGCCACGAACGCCATCCCGCCATGCCCGGCCATTTCGAAGTAGAGGCTGCCGGGCGGCAGCAGATCCAGGATGCGGAACGCGCCGCTTGGATTGAACACGATGGCATGCGAGATCAGGCCGATCTCCACCGAGCCGTCGGCGTGGCGGATGGCGGCCTCGTCCGACAGCGCCGGGAGGGTCCAGCCGGCGAGATCCGCGCGGGCCATGGCGTTGCAAATGTCGGCCCAGGCCTGTTCCGGCGACGACGGCGCCGGGCTGATTTCACCGAGGGCCTTGCGCAGGCGATGCAGCCGCTGCTGCGTCTCGGGCTTGCGGCGCCGCTTGAGCACGTCCATCGCGGGCGGCTGGCGCGGGGTGCGCGGCGTGTTCAGCTCGGCCAGTTGCTGGCCGGCGGTCCGTGCCGTCGGTGCGAGCGGCGCGGCGGCCGGTTCGCCGTGGCGGTCCGCCGGTGTGTTGCCGGCCAGGGAGGGTAGGCTGTTCCCGCCGATCCGTTTGGGAATCATGGTTTGCGTTTTGGGGGTGAGGGGCGACTGCTTGTCCGGGCCCGGGTTCTGCGCCGGGCGATCGGATCAGATTATTGGCTAGGCAGCTTTCCGTCGATATTTTTCCGCGATCTGTTCAAGGCAAGCGCAAGAAAACTAGAGCAGAACGGATTCGTCTGATTCCCGGGGCAACCGGTCTGCGCCGCGCGGGGCGGCAAGATCGGCGGTGCGGCTGTGTGGTGTTCGCGCGCAGGAAAAAAAAAGACCCGCCAGGGCGGCGGGCTGCATGATCCAACAGTTGCACAGGGATGTGGCGCGGTAACGCCACAGAGACATCATAGGACCGTGCAGTCGCGATACTTTCAACAATACTCATATGCATGCTGTTGCATAGAGCGGCGGGGCCGGGGAGGGGCCCCCGGTCCTGCCTGACCTTGGCTTGGCAGCTGGGCTGGCTCCCGTACCAAAGCTGGCGCGACTGTAGCAAGCGCACCCAAAGCGGTCCATGGCCTGAGCCGCTTTCTGAGAATTGATGAAGGTTGCCCCGTGCCTCGCAATGCCTGCAGAGACTTGATTACTGAATCAGGTTCATGGCTGCCTTGGGGCCTTGTTCGATCAGCTTGCAGGCGGTTTGGCACATGGTCATCTCGTTCTGGAGCCGGGTCGTGGCGAGCATCATTTCGGACTGCTGCCGCATCATTTCCTGCATGCCGGCCTGGCTGAAATCGGGAGGGTTGCCGCCTCCGCCATGCTCAGGTTCGCCGCCACGCGCGCGCTGCGCACCGTGCGGCGGCAACTGGGCGCGGCGGCGCAAACCTTGCCCGGCGGTCGCGGTCGGGCGGTCGCGGTCGGGCAGTCCGCCGAACTGCGCGTCGCGCGTACGACCCTGCCGGGGTGTGCGATCGCCCGGCGCCGGCGTCTGCCGCGCCTGGCGCCCTTCGGTTGAGGGAAGCCGCGGACCGACGTTGAGGCCGGCGATTTTCAGGGGCATGATCGCGAGAGATTCGGGGACGGTGGCTACATCCTAGGTGACGGCACGCGCGCGCAAGAGCGGCGTTGCGAAGGGCCGTCGCCCCCGCCGAAGCGTCAGCGGTGAGGATGGCGCCTCACCAGGCCGACGGTCCGGGCGCCAGCCGGAACACTGCCACCGAGGTCTTCAGCTGCGCGGCCTGCTCTTCCAGCGACTGCGCGGCGGCGGCGGCCTGCTCGACCAGCGCCGCGTTCTGCTGCGTGACCTCGTCCATCTGCTGGACGGCCTGGCCGACGTGCTCGATATTGCTGCGCTGCTCTTCCGATGCATCGGCGATGGTCACGACGATCTGCGCCACGCGGCCGATTTCGGTCTCGATGCGGTCGATGGTGCTGCCGACGGCCCGCGTGGCCTCCTTACCTTCGTGCATGCCGCTGACCGAGCGCTCGATCAGATGCTTGATCTCCTTGGCCGCCGCCGAGGCGCGCTGCGCCAGGCTGCGGACCTCGCCGGCCACCACCGCGAAGCCGCGTCCCTGCTCGCCGGCGCGGGCCGCTTCCACGGCGGCATTGAGGGCGAGGATGTTGGTCTGGAAGGCGATGCCCTCGATCACGCCCGTGATGTCGGCGATCTTGCCGGAGTCTTCGTGCATGCGGTGCATGGTGTCATTGAGGCGGCCGATGGCGGCCTGCCCGTCGGTGGCCACGGTGGCTGCCGCCGTGGCCAGCGTGCTGGCTTCGCGGGCGTTGTCCGCGTTGCGGCGGACGGTTTCGGTAAGCTCGGTCATGCTGGCGGCGGTCTCCTCCAGCGAGGCGGCCTGCTGCTCGGTCCGCGACGACAGGTCGGTGCTGCCGGCGGCCACCTGCCCGGAGGCAGTCGCGATGGTGTCCGTGCTCTCGTGCACTTCCTGCACGATGGTGGCGAGGTTCGCGCGCATCGATTCGAGCGCGCGCACCAGCTGGCCGGTTTCGTCGGCGGCGAGCGAATCGATGCGGGTCGACAGGTCGCCCTGGGCCACGTTGTCCGCCAGGTGCAAGGCCTGGCCCAGCGGCCCGACGATCGAGCGGGTGATCCACACCCCCGCGAAGACCGCCAGCACGGCCGCCGCCGCCGCCATGACGAGCAGCAGGACGGACGCCCGCTCGGACGCGGCGAGCGCGTTGGCGGTGGTCTCCACCATGAGCTGCGTCTGATACGCGACCAGGCCATCGAGCGCGTCGAAGTAGGCCGACTGCACGGCGGGCATCTCGGTCAGCAGGAGGTCCCGCGCCGTGTCTTTGTCGCCGGCGTTGATGGCGGCGATGATGCGGGTGCGCAGGGCGCCGTAGCGGTCCTGCGTGCCCTGCAGCCGCTTGAACATGTCCTGGCCGCCCTGGGTGGCGATCCGCTTCTGCAGATCGTCACGCAGCTTCACGCTGACGTTGCGCAGCTCCATCAGTTTCTGCAGCGGGGCCTTGGCGGCCTCGGCATCCGGCGCGATCCAGGCGTCGCGCAGCAGCGAGGCCATGCTGGCGGCGTTGATCTTCATGGTGTTGATCAGGGCCGTCTTCGGATACAGGTTGCTGGCGATCTGGTCGATGTCGCCGCTGGTGGCGTTGATCCGCGCGACGGCTAGCGCCGCCGTCAGCAGCCCCAGCAACACCACAAAGCCAAATGCCACGCCAAGCCTGAGCCCGATTTTCAAGCGGGTCATGAGGTCACTCCCGAAAAATGTGATGCATAGTGGGTACGGGTGGGCGTGGCACTTCTTGAGCGGGTTTGAAGATAGTTGAGGATTGGTCGCCCCTATCGGGCGAAGCGTTCGCGCAGGCTGGCGCTGCGGTTGAGGCTGACGAGCATGCTGTCGAGCCAGCGGTCGTCTTCGGGGGTGTCCACGCCGGTGAGCTTGGCGGCGGGCGGGGCGGAGGCCGACGGCGCCGCGCGCCGCGTCGTGATCGCATGCATCGGCCGGGCCGCGGCGCTGTTCGTCACCAGCACCGTGTTGCCGTCGGCAGGCGCAGGCAGCGCCGACGGCCGCGCCGAGCGGGCCAGCGGCTGCTTGCGGTTGAGGATGCCCTCGACGGCGCGGGCGTACACGCCGTTGTGCTCCGGCGATTCCGAATGGTAGGCGCCGACGGCCCACCAGTTGTTGCCGTGCTGCCGGATCTTGCGCGACAGGTGCCACGCGGCCACATAGGCGCTGACGCACGGATCGAACAGCATCTGGCGGCCGATGCCGTAGCGGGAGAGTTCCGGCAGGTGGATCGAGTTGATCTGGAACATGCCGAGGTCTTCGCTGCCGTTGCGATTGAGGTTGCGCGCCTGCGGGTTCAGGTGCGACTCCTGGTAGCCGATGGCGCGCAGGACCTGCGGATTGACGTCGTGGTAGGCGGCGGCATCGTCGATGCAATCGGCCTTGCTGTTGGGCGGCAGGCAGGCCAGCAGGGCAACGGCGAGCATCGCCCAGCGCCGCGCGGCGGCCCGGGCCGGATTACGCGCTGGCATGCTCGTGCGCTCCGACACATGGGCGGGCGTCCACCTGGCGCTGCCGGATGCGCTGGTGCTGGCAGACGCGCTGGCTGGCGCGGCGCACAGCCGGCCGCGTGGCGTGGACAGAAGGACGGTGCTCGCGGGCCGCGGCAACGCGCGGGGATTGGGGCTGCGATTGGGGCTGCATGACGGGCTCCGGGAAGTGACCATGCCCGGATCGTAGGTGCGGGGCGGCCCGGCGGACCGGCCGGCAGCGAAGTTGCCGACCTCAAAGCGAAACGGCGTCGCGCGCATCCTGGTGCATGCGCTTCGCTTCGGGCACGACCGCTTCGCCAGGACGGACGGGCCGATTGGTGCCAACCAATAGGATGAGCGAACAGGCGGAAGGGGGGAAAGGCCACCGAAGGGCCACAGCAATCCGCCGTGCTTCGTAACTCTATTCGGACAACAATCATGCAATCGCTCACCGGTAGTGTCACCACGCCTTCTGATCAGACCGCGCAAGAGCCGGCCCAGACAGAACCGGCGGCTGCGCCGTCTTCGCTGGTCGCCCGTCTGTCGCGCGTATTGAGACGCGCGCTGCAGCGCGTGCGTCCCACGCCGGCAGGGCACGCGAACCCGGCACCCGTGGCGGCGCGGGCACACACGACGATCATGCCGCGGCACGAACGCCGACCGGCGGCCGAGCCGTCGCGCGCCCAGCACCAGATGCGTGCCGATGCCGCGCGCACCGCGCACCGTCTGCAGCAGCCGGCCGGTGGGCTCCACGCGCATCATGCGCGGGGCACCGTGCCGTTCGCCGACGGCAACCGCTGGATGGCGGTCTGCGATGCGGTGGCCGGCTGGCAGCAGGAAATGGTGCGCCGGGTCAACCGCTACAGCGGTTCGCTGCTGCCCGACGTCAATCGTCCGACCGAGCAGGGGCTTGCGCTGGCGGCCACGCGCATGCTGCTCGCCATGCAGCAGAAGAGCCGGCACCTGGTGCTCGACAGCATTCCCGTGATGCGCCTGCCGAGCGCGCTGTGCAACGCCGAGCAGGTCGAAGTGCTGACCGTGCACGACTGCGATGTCTTCGAGTGGCCGGCCTCGGGCGGATTGCCGCCCAACCTGTGCTCGCTGCATTTCTCGCGCAACCGGCGCCTGACCGCGATTCCGGGCAGGATGGGCCAGCTCCAGCAACTGCGCGAGCTCGTCGTCCTCGACTCGCCGCTGCGCGCGTTGCCCACCGCGGTGTCGCAACTACCGCAGCTGGAGCGCCTCGTGCTGCAGGGCTCGGACCTGCGCATCGTGCCGGTGGAGCTGGGCGCCCTGCAGCGGCTGCAGACCCTCACGCTGGCCAACAGCCGGCTGCTGACGCAGTTGCCGACCAGCCTGGGCCAGTTGCAGCGGCTGCGCCAGCTGAACCTGCGCGGCAATCCGGTGCTGCCCGCGCTGCCGGAGACCGTGGGCCAGCTGTCGGTGCTGGAGTCGCTGGACCTGCGCGAGAACACCAGCATGACCGTGCTGCCGCGCTCGCTCGGTTCGCTGCGCCGGCTGCGCCACCTGGACTGCTCAGGCATGACGGCGCTGACCGCGCTGCCCGCCGATGTCGGCGCCTGCACGTCGCTGCGCACACTGCGCCTGCGCGATTGCGTCACGCTGCGCACGCTGCCGGCCACGCTGGGCAGCCTGAAGCGGCTCACCCATCTCGATCTGCGCGGCTGCGTCGGCCTGACCGATCTGCCCGAGGCCCTGCGCAGCCTGCCCGCGACCTGCCGCATCGATGTGCCGCCGCATCTGGAGGAGCGCCTGGTCCAACGCCGGCGCACCGTCGCGCAGGCACCGTCCGTGCCGATGCCGAACCCGGGCGAGGGCGCGGACTGGGGACGCCTGCTCCTGAATTGGCGCACGCGGCTGGGTCTCTACGACACCGAATACGGCAGCGATGCCTTCCGCATCTGGGTGGAGCGCTCGGCCAATGCCGCCATGCCGGACGAGGTCCGTTCGCGCCGCGACGCCCGCCGGCTCGGCTTCCTGGTCGACGGGCTGTGCAATTCCGCCACGCTGCGCTGCCTGGTCTTCCAGCGCGCCCATGAGCGCTACGCCCTGGGGCACCTGGACGAAGAGGGGCTGGCGATCCCGGAGCTGATGGCCCTGCTGACGGAGGAATGCGTGCGCAACGGCCCGTCGTTCGCCGATCGGGCGGCCACGCTGATGCGTCACGAAGCCTGGTCCTCGCTGCTGGAGGGCGCCACGGGCAACGACTTCATCGGCGAGGCCGTGGAGGTGCTGGCGAACTCCCTGCCGCAGATCTATGCAGACCGCCACGGCCTGCCCATCGACGGCGATACCGTGCTCCCCCTCCAGCGGCAGGCGGCGGCACAGGTATGGGTGCCGGCCACGCCGACGATCCACTGAGTCCGCCGCCCGGGGCCGGCGCCGGGTAGCCGGGGCCGGCCCGGTTCCGCCGCCCGGCTGCGGATGCGGCCAGGGCGGTGGTGCGCGAGGCGCCGTGCCGGTCAGCGTGCCGGAGTGCCGGAAGAGCGCCCCGGCCGCGCATGGTGTATCCGCCGCGCCTACTGTGCTGCCGTCAAGGACGCAAAGTGCGCCCGTGCCGCCGCGATGGCGGGGCGGTTGCGGACGGCCCAGTCACCGAGCGCTCGCAGCGGTTCGATCAGCGACAGGCCCAGTTCGGTGAGTTCGTATTCGACCTTCGGCGGAATCGTCGCGTAGGCCGTGCGCTTGACCAGCCCGTCCTGCTCGAGGCCGCGCAGGGTCAGCGTCAGCATCCGGTGGGAAATGCCGCTGATGGCGCGCAGGATCGCGTTGAAGCGCATCGGCCCGTTCGACAGCGTGCCGATGACCATGACCGTCCACTTGTCGCCGATGCGGTTCAGGATGTCCAGCACCAGCCGGCAAGACTCAGGCGGCGGCGTGCCGTGTTCCGGTGCCAGGGGCAGTTCGACTGCCTGCGTTGTTGTTGCCTCCACTGCCCATCTCCCATGCCTGCACGATCAAATTTGATCGTGGCGTCCCAAATCGTGCGTTCTTGCGAGCGTATCCGATCCCGGTCATAAGTGTTCACGAAAAATTGATTTGAAATTTGGAGCCGTAGCCGGATAGGAGTTCGGCTAGTTCAGCGTCGATGGTGTCGCGTGTCCAGTTGACGAAGCGACGCCAGTGATATTTGAAGTGCTTCCAGACGATCTCGATCATGTTCAGTTCGGGGCTGTAGGGCGGCAGAAAGAACAGGAGCGCTTTGTGTTCCCTGAACCAGCGGTCGCGGGTTTCCTCGCTGATGCTGTGATGAATGGCTGCGTTGTCGAGGACGATGATGGTGGGTCGGCTGTCGTCTTGCCGAATCAGCGCATCGAGAAACTGCTCGACATCGGGGCCTTTGATGCTGTGCGCATGCGCGGCGTGAATCAGGCTGTTCTGCCCGTAGTCGAACGCACCGAGCACAGAACGTCGGCAGTGGCTGTGCGGTTCAACACAATGGGGCAGCCCTCGTGGTGACCATGCGCGCTGCACAACGGGCGAAGCTGCAAAGCCAGCCTCATCGAGATAGAGGAGCCGGATGGCCTGGTCGCGCGCGGCCTGCTGGAGCTTGCCGAGCACGTCTGCTTTCACAGCGAACTCCTCTTCGCACCGTTTTTTTTGAGCGAGTAGCGGTTGCGCTTGAAAGAGAAGCCTTCGCGCTTGAGCGCCGCGCCCAGTGTCTCGATCTGACATGGCAGCGGTTGCCCATGAACTTCCTGCACGCGCTGCGCGATCTGCGCCAGTGTCAGAGATTCGGCGCGCGCAGCGTCGACCGCCGTGGCGACCATGTTCTCGGGCAGCGACCTGGGGCGGCCGCCGCCGTGACCGCTCAACAAGCCGCACACGCCGTATTCGTTCCAGGCACGCACCCAGTTGTAGGGCGACTGCACGCTAACGCCCAACCGGCCCGCGACCTTGGGGGCCGACAAACCGTCGCCGAGCATGACCATCCCCGCTGCGCGCGTGCGGATGTCGCGGTGCCGGTGATTCAGGCTCAATTGCTCCAACGTCAGCTTCTCCACTTCGCTCAACTCGACCACGCATCGCATCGGTATGCAGACCTCATCGGATTGCCTGCATGCTCAACGCCTCAACTTCTAATCCGTTTACACAGAACACTTAGTTGTCGCGAACATTTTGTTCGTAACGATCGAAAGGATATCGGAATGGAAATCGGCGTCAGCGGTGCGAGCGGGCAGCTCGGCAAGGCAGTCTTGGCGGAACTGGCGGCACGCGGCGCCGGCCATCGCGTGGTCGGGATCTCGCGCACGCCGGAGCGCGTCCCGGCGCCCGCGCAAGGGCGGCTCGGCGACTACGACCGCGCCGAGACGCTCCTGCAGGCCTACAGCGGCCTCGATCGCCTGCTGCTGATCCCGAGCGCCGATCTGGGCCCGGGCGTGCGCGGCCGGCAGTTCACGGCGGCGATCGACGCGGCGGTCCGGGCGGGCGTGCAGCACATTGTGATGGTGTCGACGGCGGGCACGTGCGAGCTGGCCGAGCCGGCGCTCGGCGCGGCCTACTGGGTGGGCGAGCAGCACCTGGTGAAGACGGCGCCGCGCTGGACGATCCTGCGCATGAATTACTACGCCGAGTCGTTTGCCCAGCAAGCGCCGATGTTCCTCGGTTCGGGGATCCTGCCGGGGCTGGGCGAAAACCGCGTCGCCTTCGTCTCGCGCGACGATGTGGCGGCTGCGGCGGCGGGGATCCTGCTTGGCGAAGGGCATGCCGGCGCCATCTACAACGCGACCGGGCCGGTGGCGCTGAGCGGTGCGCAGCGGGCGGCCCTGGTGGCCGAACTGTCGGGCAAGCCGCTGCGCTTCGCCGTGTCCGATGAGGCGCCGCTGCGCCAGGGGCTGGCGCAGGCGGGCCTTCCCGGCGGCTTCGTCGACGCCGTGATCGACATCGAGAAGAGCTTCGTCGCGGGCGCGTTCGATGTCGTCACGGGCGATGTGGCGCGCCTGGCCGGACGCGAGCCACGCGCGCTGCGGACGCTGTTGGCCGACAGCCTGCGCCCGGCCGTGGCGGATGCCTAGACGGGCGCCGCCACGCCGCTGCAGGGCCGGTCCGCATGGTCGCGGGCCGGCCTGCCGGGGCGGGTCAGGCTTCCGGGGTACCGCCGGCGCTGGGCGGAAGGGCAGCCCCCAACCGCTGCTCGCGGCGCGCCAGTTCCCGTTTGGCCGCCTCCGCGATCTGTCGATTCTGCCGGCCTCCCGTCGCCTGGCCTGGTTGCGGGTTCGGCTCGGCCAGGGCGCGCAGTTCGGTCACGCCGGCCTCCTTGAGGTTGATTCTGTCCGGCTGCAGGCGGGCACGCACGCGGTTCAACACGCCGGTCGACGCCGGCTTGCCGTTCAGGGCGGCGTCGATGCGCTTGTTTTCGCGCGCCAGGGCACGCGGGTCGCGCAGCATGGACCGGAAGCCGATGTTTTGCTGGTTGCTGTGGAAGAAGGCCGCGGAGTTGATCGCGCGCATGTTGCCGACGATCTTGGTGAAGGCTTCCAGGAGCGGGCGGCCTTCCGCGCCGCACAGATAGTCCGCGCGCGCCTCGATCGTCTGCAGTCCCTGCAGGTGCGCACGCTTGCCTTGCAGGTCGTTCACGGTGTCGGCGGACACGCGCTCGTCGAGCGGCGATCGGGCGATCTTGAACGGATCCCCGCCGTTGGCGGTGGAGCCGGGCGCGTGGCTGGCGACCTGGGCGGAGACGTTGGCCGCGCGGGCGAACGGCTCGGTGGCGTAGTAGCGCAGGAATTCGTTCAGGATGCGGGGCGGGCGGTTTTCCTCAGCCGCCGCGGCCAGTTCCGCCATGGCATCGAAGTGCTCCTTGACCACGTCCGCCATCATGGTCGGGCTGGCGAGGTAGCGATTGCGCAGCGCGGGGTTGGCGTCCAGGGCCTGCCGCAGTTCGCCGGCGATGGCGCGGGCGTTGCCGGGGTCCGCCGCGATCCTGGCGAAGAACGGATCCACGACCTTGGAGAAGGCCGGGTGCTGCATGATCAGGTAGCTCTTGTCGGTGCCGACGATTTCGCCCGCGAGGCTCTGGCCGCTGTCGTTGTGCGAGATCGACGGCGTGAAGGTGCCGATGGGCGTCGGGATCGATAGCGACACGTTCGGCCCGCTGCTCTTGTTGCGCAGCACGCGCACGTATTGCAGCTGCATCGCGGCCTGCTCCACGTCGGGCGGCTGCCGCAGCTTGACGACGATGCTGGTGCCGTCGGTGATGTCGAACAGCAGGCCCTGGGCCTGGCGGATGATTTCGTGCGGGTCGAACTTCTCGTCTTCGAGCCGCATGTTGGGCATGAACTTCTCGATGGCGGCCTTGACCGCCAGGTTGATCAGCGCGCCGGTGATGGGCGCGCCGCCCTGGGCGGTGAAGGTGAGCTGCCAGAACTTGCCGGTGCGGCTGGGGTTGAGCTGGTGATCCGCGTACATCAGGCGCGCTTCGGCGGCGAGCGACACCTGGCCGGCGCTGTCGGAGACCGAGATGGTGCCGGTCAGGTCGCCTAGTTGCACCTGGGTCGATTTGGTGCGCAGCCGGCTCATGATGGTGTTGAACAGGCCGGCCTGCGCGCCGCCGGAGGCCTGGGCCCGCAGGGCGGTATCCCAGCGCTGCCACAGCCCCGCCTCCTTCAGCGGGCTCTGGGTCCGGACGTCGTAGTTCTTGAGCGGCAGGTAGGTCTTGTCCATCATTTCGCGCACGGTCTTGTAGATTGAGTCGGCGTCGTTGATGGCTTTCTTGATGGCGCGCTCGCCTTCGCTGTTGGCGCTTGTGCTGCCGCCGCCCGTGTCCCGCCGCGGGTCCAGCGCGTGGCGCTGCGCCAACTGCTGCTTGACCACGGAGAGGTGCGTGCCTGCGCAGCCGAGCGCCAGGCTGAGAGACGCATGGCTTTGCGCGACAAATTTCGCGGGATGCTTCAGGGCATCTTGCTGCGAGTATCGGCCCTGCCAGACGAGTTGATTGATCTGCTGGAACGCGCTATCCCGCAAGCGGTTCAGCGTGTCGCGCTGCTGGGCGGGCATGAACTTGTCGTTTTTCGCGAGCAGGGGCGATGCCTCGCTGACAAACGCCAGGTAGGTGCTCTGGAGCTGTTTCAGCAGGCCCGCGGCATGGTTGAGCTGATCGGGGCTGGCATGCGTGATCGCATTGCGGAATTGGATCGGGATGGCCGCAGCGTCGCCGTAGAGGCGCCGATCGGTTTCCGTGAACGGCATGGCCGTGCCGCGCTGGTCCATCTGCATCAAGGCTTTGCGCATGCTGTCGTAGAGGAACAGCTGGGCCGGCGGCGCGCCATGGCCGCAGGCCTCGTCGAGCAACTGGTGCTGCTTGAAGACCGACTGGTAGTCCTTCTGGTGGCCCGGGTCGAGCTGCGCGTGGGGCGATTCGCCGAATTCCATGAAGTACTGGGCCACGTTGCCGCGCAGGTTGAGCCCGAAGATGCCGCCGGCCTCCAGGTTGGTGCCGCCGTGCGTCTGGTTGCCGATGCTGGCGTCCACGCTGGCCGTTGCCTGGCGGTAGTACAGCGCGCCGTCGGCATAGCCGACCGAGTCGGGCACGTCACGCCGGGGCGCCAGCGGCAGCGGCAACGGTTGCTCGCCGCCCGAGTGGAGGCGTTGGGTCAGGACCTCGACCGTCGAGGGGTAGGCCTTGCTCACCAGGTTGCCGAAGCGGCCGGTGTTGCCCAGTTTTTCGAGTTTTTCGTCGATCGCCGCGGCCAGCAGCGTCATCTTGAACGTGTTGAAGCCCTTGGCGATCTTGGCGTCGTTCAGGTACAGCGGCTTGCCCGCCGACTCCGTGTAGTTGCGCCCGACCGCCGTGGACAGGGTGTTGACCAGCGCCTCGAGCGCATGCCTGACCTTGCGCGCATTCGGGCCGGCCGATGGCATCCACGCGTGGTTGGCGTCGTTGTTGGCGACCAGCTTGACCATCTCGCGCAGGTCATTGTGTTCGAACCAGGTGCTGCCGGCCAGGAGATCCAGCCGGGCGACCAGCCGGGCGACCCATTGGCCGAGCTTGCCGCCGAGCACGGCTTTGACAAACGCCTGCAAGGAGGGCCAGTGGTCGATATCGCCGTCGTCGTCGGTCAAATAGAGCCGGCCCTGGCCGCCGCCGACGCCGACGGAGATGTCGGGGCCCGTGTAGCCGGTCTTCGGCAGCAGGGAGTAGGTCAGGCCGCCCGTCGTGCTCGTCACGACGTTGCAGCCGCCCTTGCCCTGGCCGATGCCGGGCGCCTTGCGCTCCAGGTTGGCGGCTTCCTTGTTCGCGTAGTGGCTCATGACGTCGTGCGCGCTGGCGCTCAGGTGCGTGCGCTTGAACTCATTGAGCAGGGCGGCGATCCCTTTGTATGCTTCGGCCAGATCGCCGCCGCCGCCGCCGACGTTGCGGGCGAGCTGGCGCGCGGTCTGCGCCGCCCCGGCGAAGGCATCGCGGACGGCGAGGCCGGTTTCGTGCGGCGGTTTGCGCGAGCCGTCGGCCGCGATCGTAGCGATGGCGTTGAGCTGGTCTTTCAGCGCCTGGCTAAGTTTCCCGGTCTGGGAGCCCTTTGGGGGTACGGCCGGCAGCGCGTGGGTCAGATCGTTCACCAGCTTGCGCAGGTTCGCCTTGTTCAGTGCGCCGGTGTCGGGGTCGATCACGGGCCCGGCGGGCGCCGCGTGCGGGGCTTCGGTAGGCGGCTCGGGATGGACCGTGCTGCTTCGCATGCTGCTTGAGTGGCTGGGGGCGCGGTTGGTGTCCGGTGCCGGCGTGTTGTCCGGTGCCGGGGCCGGTGTCTGCGTGGGGGCCGGTGTCTGTGCGTGGTCGGCCTCCGCTGAGGGGGGCTCGGTGCCGTCGGCTCGGGGGGCGGCCGCGGAGGGCGGCGGATTCCACTGCCCCTGATCCGCGCGGTTTTTCGCTTCCTGGTAGGCCGCCCGGGTCATGCGGTGGGTGATGCCTGGCGCCTGGCCCAGCAGTACCTGCTGCAGCTTGGCGTCGTCCGCGAACCGGACCGAGGCTCTTTCGTATTTCGCGGTGTGGCCGTCGAGCACGTTGCGCAATGGGCCCGGCAGGTGCGAAGTTTTCGGGGCCCCGGGGATGGGACGGGAGGCCGGCGTGGGTGCCGGCGCGTGGGCGGCCTCCGTTGCCGCGGGCTGCGGATTCCACTGCCCGCTGTCCATGCGCCTCTTCGCTTCCTGGTAGACCGCCCGGGTCATGCGGCCGTTCATGCCGGGCCGCTGGCCCAGCAGCGCCTGCTGCAACTCGGTATCGTCCGACAGCCTGGCCATGCTTTGTTGGTATTTTGCGGTGCGACTGTCGAGCAGGCCGCGCAATGGGCCCGGCAAGCCCGAGGTCTTCCGGACCTTGGGCAAGGCGGGCTGCTGTGCCGCCGGTGCCGGCGTAGTTGCCGCGTGCGTTGCCGTGGTACGCGACGTGGGGGGCGTGGCGTTCGAGAAAAATTTGGAAAAGGGGCGCATCGGGGGGCTCCGAGTTGGGCTTGGGCTGCCGTACGCTCGATCCATCCCATGGCGTCGGCTTATCTCGGAAGCCTAGACTTCGCTAGCGCGTGCACGTCAGCTGCGACGAAGCGCCGCATCCGAAACCGAAAACGGCGTGCCCTTTCGCGGGAACTAACCGAATTTCAGATAACTCAGTTCCCGTTGTCCGCTCGCCTCGGTGGTGCTCTGCATCTGCACGGTGAGCGACACGCCCCTGGATTCGCGCTTCGAGACGTTCTCGACGATCGCCAGCTTTTCCGGCAGCCATGCGGTTTCAGCGAACAGCACGGCATCGGCCTTGGCTTCGCACGCTTGTGCGTCGGCTTCGGCGGGCGGGCGGGCGGCGGCCTGCCGTTGCCGGTGCTCGGCTTCGCGCTCCAGTGCCCGGAGCATCCGGCCCTGCTCGGGCTGGCCGCTCGCGAGCCGCGCCCGGATCGCGTCGGTGTCCATGCGCCGGGCCTCGGCCTGCTGGCTGCGCCCGGTGACCTTGTCGGCCAGGTTCCGCAGCGGCTTGGGCAGGTGCGATGTCTTGCGGGCCGGGGCCGGGGGCGCTGCCGTGGCGCCGGCCTGCGGCATGGCCGGTGCGTCGGCTTCGCCGGAGGGCGTGCCGGCGGCGGTTGCGCGATGCAGGTTCGCCAGATCGAGGTGGCCTTCGACCTCGCGCGCCGCGGCGGGGCGCAGGCGTTCGCGCACGAGGTAGCGGATATGCGGTCCGGTGTGCTGTTCGACCGTCGCGCAGTAGTCCTCGAACTCCTTGCGCGCCTTTTCCACCGTGCCGCCGGGCCTGCGCGACAGCATGTCGATCCACGTGTCCTGCGCACTGCGGATCAGCGCGAGGTATTCCTTGGCGCTCTTGTATTCCTTGTCGAAATAGCAGACGCGGTCGGCCAGCCGGCCGTTGAGGTGAACCGTCTTGAGCTTGGCGGTATGGCTGTGTTCCGCGAACTGCTTGGTGTAGGTCAAGGGCGTGCCGCCGGTGAAGCCCTGGGTGATGCTGTGGCGCCCGCCCGAGGGCACGGAGGCGGTCGGGCCGGCGGCGGCGTCCTGCGCGGGCGAGGTATAGAACCGCTTGCCGACGGCGTAGTTCGCGCCGGCCCGGACGGTCATGTGGCCGCCGTGGCCTTGGCTGTACTGTTCCGCCCGCATGATGCCGGTGGTCTCGCGCATGGCCGTGGTGTCGCGCGAGGTGATCTCGCCGGTCAGGCGGGCGCCCACGCCGACGCGCACCGGCGTGGCCGGCACGGTGACGCGCGCGTTGACACCGCCGCCCACGCGCAGCTTGTGGCGCAGGCGGTGCTTGCGCTGGTCCACCCAGCCCACGGAGATGGCGTCGGCCTCGGCGCCGCTGCAGTGCTGCGCCAGCGCGTTCCAGACCGCATCGGCGCCCGCCGGCTGTTCCCGGTGTTCGGTGGCCTGCTGGAACAGCCAGTTCGACAGCGCGATCATGGCCTCGCGGGTGGAGGTGTCGTCGTACTTGACGGTGTCCCAGTCGGCATGGGGGCCGCCGGCCTGCGTGACCTGGCGCACCGCCCGGTACATGACGCCGACCCGCTCACCCTTTTCCACGTCGATCGGCACGGCCGAGGCCCCCACCATGGCGTGGATGCGGTTCTGCAGGACCTTGAAATCGTAGCCGACGGACGCGCCGAACCCGGCGGCGGCAAGCACGGTCTTGTCGGTGCCGACGAACAGGTCGCGCCCGTGCGAGCCCCGCGCGATCTCGACCACCGCCTGGCGTTTGTGGCTTGCATGGAAATCCGCCTGGATCGCCACGGGAATGGCCAGCGCCTGGCCCGCATGCTGCAGGCCGGTGGAGATCGTGCCGGTGTTGACCCCCAGCGAGGTGCCGCTGGCCAGCCGCAGCTTGCCGCCGCCCTCGATGGTGGTGATCAGCGATTCGATCACGCCGCGGGCGGCGTCGATGGCCGCTTCCTGCAGCTTGAGGTCGTCCTGCTGCTCGATGCGCTCGGCGGTGTCCAGCGCTTTGCGCAGCGGCCCCGATGCGGCCCCCGCATCGACCGGTTCGCTCCATTTGCGCAGCACCGCGCCGCTCGGATACGCGTCGATGAACTGCGGCGGCGGCGCGACGGGCAGGTTGCTTGCGCCGAGATTCAGGTTGGCCTGCCGGCTGAGTTCGACCAGCGTTTTGAGCTTGTCGAGCATGCCAGGGGCCGGCGTATCGCCGGCTTGCGCGGAGTGCGCCAGGCCGATGGTGAGCGCCTCCCGCACGCGCAGCACGGTGCGCCGGAGCTGCTCCCCGATCGTCCGGAGGGTGTCATGCGTCAGCACGTAGGCGTTCAGCGGCGCGTCGGCCGGCAGCGATGCCCAGTGCTGCAGGATGGCGCCCTGCCACATCTGTTCGGCCTGCTTCCAGGGCAGGTCGGCGTGGGCCGGCGACTGGGCCAGCGCCTCGCGGTAGTGCGCGCCCAGCTTGCCGACCGCCGTGCGCAGCGATGCCGCGTAGGCGGTGTATTCCTTGGCCAGGCTGACGCGGTGCGCGGCCTGCATGCCGAGCCGTGCCGCGGACAGCGGCGACTTCTTTTTCCCGACCGCCTGCCACAGCGTGCTGCGCCAGCCGTGATTCTCGACCCGGCGGATGGTGCGGTTGACGAACTTGGCCGTGCGCGCCTTGACCTTGGCGAGGTCGGAGCCCGGGCCTTCTGCGCGGAAGCCCTGGCGCCAGGCGAAGAGGGCGCCCGTCTGCTCGGGCGAGAGCGCCTCGCCACGCAGTTGCGCCGCCGCCGCGTGCAGCGTCTTGATCGCCAGGCTGTCTTCCGGCGCACCGCTGCCGGGCGGGCAGCGCTGGAGCAGCGCCCGCGGCGATGTCGCCGGCCTCGCCGCGCCGCGCTGCAGGGCGTCCGCGGCCTGCAGGAAGGCGTGTGCCGCGTGCCGGTGCGCCGGGGTCTGCGGCAGGCGCATCAGGTCGCACAGGGCCTCGAAGCCCGCGTGGTAGCGCGACAGCAGCTGCGCCGTGCGCCATGCCGCGCCGGCATCGTCCGGCACGTTCGGCCCGCGCTGCGTGCTGGAAGGATCGAAGCGCGCCTGGGCTGGGGCGAACGCGCGCGCCGATGCAGACTGCGGCGGCAAAGCGTCCGGCGCGTCCGGTTCCTCCAGCACGCTCATCGCGTCGAAGAAGGCCTCGGACGAGGTGGACGAAACGGACGAGCGGGCTGACGGGGACTGCGGTGGCGGGCCGTCCGGCTCGTCGGGGGCCTCTTGCTCGCTGATGGCGTCGAAGAAGGTCGCGGACGAGACCGACGCGCGCGCCAGTGACGCCGGCGCATGTGCCGGAGACTCGAGCGTGCCGAACGCCGTGGCGTCGAGCCGCGCTTCGTTTTCCAGGCTGGCGAGCACACGCAGCGCCGCCGCCGCGTCGTGGCCGCAGGTGTGGGCCAGGGCCTCGGCCACCAGCGTGGGCCGGGCGTACCGGAGGTGCTCGCCGACGGCGTCCGCCGGCGGCGCCAGTGCTTCCAGCCGGGCCGACAGGCGCGCCACCGCGCTGGTGTCGCCGGTGTCGCGGCCGGCGGCAAACTGCTGGGCAAGCAATTGACGATACTGCCGAGCCGACTCCGGAACCGTCACCGGCTGGCGCGCGCCCGGTTCAGCGCTCGCCGCCGCGTGCGAATGGTCGGTGCCGCGCAGCCGTTGCAGCCCCTGCTGGGTCCGCTGCACCAGGGCTGCGGTGGCAGCTTGCGAACGGGCCGCGCGCGCCTGCTCGCGGGCCGTGGCGGGCTGGAGCACGGAGGCCTCGGACAAGGCGGGCGGGGTGTAGGCCTTCAGCGCGTTGATCGGCTTGCCCGCGTATTTGCGCCCACCGAACATGGTGGAGAGCTCCGTCTCGCTCGACTTGGGCAGCATGCGCGCCTTGAGCCCGCTCAGGGGGCCACGCTGGCGTGGGGCTCGGCCAACAAGCGCCGGTGTTCCCCCACCGCCCATGGGCTCGGGACTGGGCGGGGTGCTCTGCGGGGCGGGGGCGACGCGCCAAACGCGGGGGAGATTGGGCATGATCTGCAGCGGGAACCGAGGTCCCGATGGTGCTGGCCCAATGTGACGCGCATAAGTAGGGTCGGAGGCGAATCCGAAGTGATGAAGCCGGAGCCGAAGCGCCGGCCGACTGTTCTCGCCCGCAGGGAACATCGGCGGGCAGCGGCACGGTGCGCGCGAGACGTCGCCGCGCCACGCATCGTGCCGCTGCCCGCCGCGGTCTACCCGAACTTCAGGTTGTGCAGATCCCGCTGGCCGGAGGCCTCGCTGGTGCCGTACAGCTGCAGCGTGGTGGACAGGCCCTTGTTTTCACGGCGGCTGATGTTCTCGACAATCGCCAGCCGCTCCGGCAGCCACGATGCCTCGTCGAACAGCACGGCATCGGCCGCCATCTCGCAGGCCTGCGCATGGGTCTCGGCTTCGGCCAGCGCCGCGGCCTCGGACTCGCGCCGGGTCAGCCCGGTCGACTGCGCTCGCGCGATGTGCGGCGTAGGGGGCGGGCTGCCTGGCGCACGCGCTTCGGCGGCGGCAGCGGCTGCCGCTTCGAGCGGCGACCCGGGCAGCGCGGCGTAGCCGGCTGGCGCGGCGGTCTGCGGCTTGCTGCTCGGGCTCCAGGTCCCCTCGCTGATGCGCTTGGCGACTTCGCGCTGCACGGCGCGGATCGACCGGCCCTTGGTCATCGCATTGCCGGTCAGCAGGGTGTGGAGGTGCGCGTCGGTCAGGCCCGCGGCCTGCGCTGTCTGGACTTTCGCCGTGTATTTGTCGAGGAACTTGCGCGCTTTGTCCGGCAGGCGCGAGGTCTTGCGCAGCGGCGGCGGCATCAGCAAGGGGACGGACGACTCGGCTGCGGCGGGCGGCGGGCTGCCGGCCACGCTGGATGGCGCGCTGGATGGCGCGCTGGCTTCGGCTTCGATTCCGAAGATGTCCGGCGCCGGGGCGGGGGCCGCGTGCTTTTCGGACCGGCTCGGCTTCGTGGGCGACGCCGGCTGCGGCGGTGAGGTCCCATCGGCGGTGGAGGCGCGCGCCGCGTCGGCGGGCGGGCCGGCCAGCGCATCGATGTCGAGCGCGCGATGCATGTCGGCCAGGTCCAGTTGCCCTTCGATCTCGCGGGCGATGGCGGGCTTCAGGCGCTCGCGGTAGAGGTAGCCGATGTTCGGCCCGCTGTGCCGTTCGACCATGTCGCAGAAGACCTTGAACTCCTGCTCGGCCGCCTCGCGCGTCATGCCGGGCTTGCGCGCAAGCATGTCGATCCAGACCCGCTGCCGGGTGCGGATGAGCGCGAGGAACTCCGTGCCGCTCTTGTAGCGCTTGTCGGCGTAGCAGGCGCGATCGGCCAGCCGGCCGTTGAGGTGGATCGTCCTGACCTCCACCGTGTGCCCAAGCTCGGCGAACTGCTTGGACCACGACAGCGGCGTGCCCCCGTTGAACCCTTGCGTGATGCGGTGGCGCCCGCCGGTCGCGTCGGAGCCGGTGGCGGCATCCGGTGCGGCCGAGGTGTAGAACATCTTGCCCGCGGAGTAGGTCAGGCCGGCGCGCAGGGTCAGGTGGCCGCCGTGGCCCTGGACGGACTGCTCGAGCCGCATGATGCCGGCCGTCTCGCGTGTCGCGGTGGCGTCGCGCGAGGTGGCCTCGGCGGTCAGGCGCGCGCTCGGGCCGACGCGGATCGGCTCACCCTTGCCGCTGATGCGCGCCTGGACGCCGCCGCTCAGGCGCAGCTTGTGGCGCAGGCGGTGTTTGCGCTGGTCGACCCAGCCCACCGAGATGGTGTTGCCGGTGCCGCAGTGCTGGGCCAGCGCGTTCCAGATCGCTTCGCGCTCGAGCGGCCGCTGCCGGTGCTCGGTGGCCTGCTCGAACAGCCAGTTGGACAGGCTGATCAGCGCCTGCCGGGTGGCGGTGTCGTCGTACTTGACGGCCTCCCAGTCGTGGTAGCCGCCGACCGGCTGCTGCGCCCGGTCCAATTGCCGGACGGCACGGAACATGACCCCCACGCGCTTGCCCCGTTCCACGTCGATGGGCACCACCGACAGCCCCAGCGACGCGCGGATGCGGTTGGTGAGCAGCCGGATGTCGTAGCCGATGGCGCCGCCGCAGCCGGCCGCGGCATGCACGGTCTGGTCCGTGCCGATGAACAGGTCGCGGCCATGCGCGCCCCGCCCGAATTCGACCACCGCCTGGCGCTTGCGGCTCGCGTGGAAATCCGCCTGGACCGACAGCGGAATCGCCAGGGCATGCCCCGCGTGCTGCAGGCCGGTGGACAGCGTGCCCGTGTTGACGCCGAGCGCCGAGCCGCTGGCCAGGCGCAGCTTGCCGCCGGCATCGATGGTGGTCAGCAGCGATTCGATGAGCTCGCGGGCGGCCTCGATGGTCTTTTCGCGCAGTTGCTGGTCGTCCTGTTGCTCGATGCTCTCTGCCGTCTTCAGCGCTTTTTCGAGCGCGTCCGCGGGCGCGGCGGGGCTCCAGCTGCGCAGCAGCGCCCCGCTGGGCGCCAGCCCGATGAGCCAGGGCGGCGGGTGAATCGGCGAATTGCGGGAGGGTGGGAGTCCCGCGCCCTGGCTCAGCCGGGTCAGGGTGGTCAGGCTGGCGCGCAGGTGCTCGCGCAATCCGTCGTCGTGCTCGGTGGCCTGCGCGATACCGTCGGCCAGCGCATCGAAGACGCGCGTGACGGTGTTGTGGAGCTGCCGGCCGATCGCGGCGAGGATGTCGTCCGTGAGCACGCAGTCCCGCGGCGACGCTTGGGCGAGCGCGCCGGCCCAATGCTTGAGGACGGCGCTGCACCACATCTCCTGCGGCGAGCGCCAGGGCAGCGTCCCGGGCGCGTCGAGCGGGGCGGCCTCCGCTTGCATATACCGGGCGTTCAGCGTGGTGACGGCGCTGCGCAGCGCATCCACATAGTCCTTGTACTCGCCGGCGAGACTCTTGCGGTGCGCGGCCTGCAGGCCCAGCCTGGTCGACGACAGCGGCGAAGCCTTCTTCCCGATCATCTGCCACAGCGTGGTGCGCCAGTTGTGCTTCTCGACCCGGGGGATGACGCGGCGGATGAATTTTCCGATGCGCGCCTTGGTCTTGTCGAGGGCCGTGCCGGGCCCCTCCTCGCGGAAACCCTGGCTCCAGGCGAACAGCGCACCGGCCTGCTCGGGCGTGGGCGTCTTGCCGCGCAGCACCGCCGCGGCGCCGTGCAGCGTCTTGATCGCGAGACGCTCTTCGGGGGCGCTGCCGTCGATGGGGTGCTTGTCCAGCAGCGCCTGCGGCGAGCCGGCGGGCTTGACGGAGCCGTGCTGCAGGGCGTCCGCGGCCTGGAGGAAGGCGTGCGCCGCCTGCCGCTGCTCCGGGATATCCGGGATCTGCATCAGGCTGCATAGCGCATCGAAGCCGGCGTGGTAGCGGGCCAGCAACTGGGCCGTGCGCCATGCCGCGCCGATCTCCTCCGCCGGCGCGTCGTCGTGGAATTCGCTGAGCGCGTCGAAGAACGCGTCGGAGGCGGCGGAGGCTTGCCGTATCAACGCGGGCTCGCGGGCACCGAGGTGGCCGTCGGGCACGCCAAAGGTGCGGGCGCCGAGCCGCATGCCGCCGGTCAGCCGGTCCAACACACGCAGCGCCGCCGCCGCGTCCTGGTCGCAGGTGTGCTCCAGGACCTTGGCGAGCAGCATCGGGCGGGCGTAGCGGGCGCGCTCGCCCGCTGCTTCGGCCAGCGGCGGCGCGAGTGCCCTCAGGCGATCCGCCAGGCGGTCGACGGCGCCGGCATCCGGCGTCGCGGCAAAGCCCTGCGCCAGCAGTTGCCGGTAGCGCGGCGCCGAATCGGGCACGGTGACGGGCAGGCGCGTGGACGACGCGTCCGGCTTCGGTGCGCGGGCGTGGCGGGTGCCCTGAAGCTTCTGCAGGCCACGCTGGGCACGCTGCACGAGCCCCGCGGTGCGCGCGAGCGAACGGCTGGCCCGGCCGCGATCGGCCGTGGTGGGCAGGTCCGGGGGCGCGCTCACCGTGCGGGCCGGTGGGCTGTAGTCGGCCACGGTGTCCACCGGCCGGCCGGAATATTTGCTGGCGCCGATGAGGGTGGACACCTCGGTTTCACTGGCCTTCGGCAGCAGGCGCGCCGGCAGGCTCAATGCGCCGCGCTTGCGTGGCGCATTGCCGGCCGGGGCGGGGGGCGGCTCGCCTGGGGCGGCGGAAGGTGATGGGGATCGTACGGGGGGCGTGTAGGGGGAGACGCGGAACGGGTTCGTCATGTGGGGGCGGACGGGGGCGTTCGATCGATCGTGCCGGAATCGGTCTGTTGTCGGGGCACTGGATCGATACTGGTTTGCCGAACCGTGCCCAAACATAGTGCCCCCGAACCGCGAACGCTTTGGGCGAAGCGCCCCCCGCCCACCTCGGGAAACTACTGATCCGTCAATGCGCCTCCCATTCGGTGCCGTCGTCCAGCTCGACCGTGAGCAACGAGATGGCCTCGATCAGGTCGCCGACGTCGTGCTCTTCGTCCATCGCATAGTGGAACCGGTAGATCAGCTGGCCCGATTGCGGGTGCCGCACGACCTGGCCCCGCGCGGCCCCGTCGACCTCCAGGCAGAGGCCGAGCAGCAGGTTCAGGGCGCGCACCACGTCCACCATGCCGGGAATGCCGAGCTCGAGGTACACCGCCAGCGCATCCGGCTCGTTATAGCTGTCATAGGCGAACCAGATGCGATAGCTGCCGATGCGCAAGGACTGTCCATCAAGCGGCTCGTCGTCTTCGAGCGGAGTGGGGTGGCCGGTTTCGGCGGAGGGCATCGGGAAGCGTTGCGCGGACATGCAGGAAGGGAGGGAGCGAGGGCCGCGCAACTTGTGCGACAGCCGTATGACAGTCCCTGGAAGATGCCAGCGTTGGCCCGGGAATGTCGTATTTCTACCGAATGTCCCGTGCGCGGGACGAAAAAAGCTGGCCCATGAAAGCCGCTTGAATGCTTCCCCCCGTTCAGAATGGTTCAGATGAGGTTCACGCGTTGTTACAATCTCACTTGCCGGCGCGTTTTCTCTCGGGAGGCCCTGGTGTTCGTAGCAGAGATTGCCCGAGAGACGACGAGTGCTGATTCTCGCGGAGGGGTACCGTGCAACAAGCCTGCCTGCCTGCCACCGAAGTGGCTTCCGACTGGTTTCGACAACATTACGCCTGGCTCGCCGGCCGCATGGGGCGCAAGACGGGCTGCCGTTTCGGGGCGGAGGACCTCGCATCGGAGGCGTTCGCGCAGCTGCTGCAGATGCCGGACTGGCAGGGCACCCGCGAGCCGCGCGCGCTGCTGACCACCATCGCGCAGCGGCTGCTGTACGACATCTGGCGCCGGCGCGACCTGGAGCTGGCCTACCAGGCGTGGGCCACGGCGCAGCCCGAAGCCTCGCTGCCGTCGCCCGAGGAGCGGGCGCTGGTGCTGGAGGCCCTGGCCACCATCGACCGGCTGCTGGACGGCCTGCCCGTCAAGGCGCGCACGGCATTCCTGTACAGCCAGCTCGACGGCCTGACCTACCCCGAGATCGCCGGGCGGCTGAACGTTTCGGTGCGCATGGTGCAGAAGTACATGACCCAGGCGATGCGCCTGTGCTACCTGGCAGGGGTGTCGTGAAGCAGCCGCTGAACGACCGGATCGCCGAGCAGGCCATCCAGTGGCTGGTCCTGCTGCGCTCGGGCATGGCCTCGGAGGCAGACCGCCAGCGCTTCGCGGCGTGGCGTGAAGCCAGTCCGGCCCATGCCGAGGCGGCGCGGCGGCTGGAGGGCGGGCTGGGCGCGGTTGCGCTGCCGACGGTGCCGATGCCGCATCGGCAGACTGCCCGGCGCCTGCTGGACACCCCGCCTTCTTCGCCGATGCTGCACGCCCGCCGGGCGCTGCTCGTCGGCGGGCTCGGCGCCGGCGTGGCGGCGTTGGTCGATCTGCAGATGCCGCTGTCGGACCTGACGGCGGACATGCGGACCGCGACCGCCGAGCGCCGCGACTTCAAGCTCGCCGGCGGCCACGAGCTGCGGCTCAATGCTCGCAGCGCGGTGGACGTGGTGCCGGTCGTGCACGGCTACGACGTCCGGCTGCGGCGCGGCAGCGTGCTGGCGATGGCCGGCGCCTGGGAGCGCCTGCGGGTCACGTCGCCGGCCGGCACCGCCGAATGCGCGCGCGGGATGATGTGCGCCTCGCTGGATGCGCAGGGGCGGATGATCGTCGCGGTGCTGGACGGAAGCGCGGCCTTGTCGGCGCCCGAGGGCGCCGTCACGGTGGTCCACAGCGGCGGTGTGCACCGCGTCGGCCAGGCGGGGATCGAGCCGCTGCGCCGCTCGGCCCGCAGCGTGGCCGCCTGGACGCAGGGCATGGTGGAGATCGAGCACCGGCCGCTGGCGGACGTGATCGACGCGCTGCGCCCTTACCATGCCGGCATGATCGAGGTGCAGCCGAGCGCGGCCAGCCTGCATGTCACGGGGCGTTTCCCGCTGGATCCGCGCCGGGCCTTGCAGATGCTGGTGGATACGCTGCCCCTCGACGTGCGGTATATCGCCGGCCTGTGGGTGCGCATCAGCCGGCTCTGACAGCGCCGGTCCGGGCCGTCTCGCCCGGCGCCCGGACCCATCCGAAAATTTTTTTGCTGAACCGGTTCCTGTTTTTCGCACTCATTGCACAGAGAGAGTAAGAAGGGCGCGCAGCGTGCCGCCAGGCCGCCATGCAGCACCCCGAAGGTATCCAGTTGCAACGAGAAAGTAGAGCGAAGGACGACATGAACGCCCGGGTTCAGAACACCGTGCTGCGACAAGCAGCCGAAAACCAGTATTTCCATACGCTGACCGACACATCGCCCCGCTGGCGCCCCCAGGCCGGCACGGCAGCGACCTCCGTCCTATGGGGCGCCTTGACCGCATCGACCGGCGTGATCCTGGTCGATCTGGAGCAGTTGGCCGAAGCGGTGGGTGAGCTGCCCTCCGGGCAGCTGCAGCCGCTGACGCTCGAGCAGACCTACGCCATGCTGGGTCGCATCCTCGACGCCAGGCGGCACGGTCCGGAGCCCAGGCCCGATGGCGGCGCGCGCCTGTCTGCCCTGACGCCGCGCCAGCACGACATCCTGCGCGAAGCGGCACATGGCAAATCCAATGTGGAGATCGCGCAGACACTGCATATCAGCGTTGAAACCGTCAAATCGCATGTGCGTCAGATTCTGATGCGCTTGGATGCGCGCAATCGGACGGAATTGGCGGCGATATATCAACAAAGTGTGACCGAATTGCGTGCGCGTAGAATCAATTAAGTAAGCGTCGGCTTAAATCACGGTATTGTCCCGCCAATAAAAAAATCGCCCGAGTTGGGCGATTTTTTTTGCCGAGAAATATGCAACGGATTGAATATGCAATCGTTTGCTTAATTGGCCGATTTTTAAGCCGCCAGAGCAGCGGCGGCGCTTGATGGCAACCCGATCGGTTCGTGAACAGGTTCATGAACGGCGAGCTGGTAACCGCGCGCGTAGACCGTCTTGAGCTCGACGCCGTTTTCCTCACCGAAGTGCAGCTTCTTGCGCAGCTTGTAGATGTGCTGCTCGATCGAGCGCTCGACGATGCTGGCATCCGCGCCCCACACCGCCGAAGCGATCTGCTGGCGTGATAGGAAGGTGCCCGGTGACGAGAACAGTAGCCATGCCGTGGCGAACTCGCGCGCGGTCAGGCGGATCGGTGCCTCGTTCACCGTGGCCGTGCGGGTCAGGCGGCACAGCCGGTACGGGCCGACCACCACGTGCATGCCGGCGTTCTGGCGTGGCTGCTCGGAGCGCCGCAGCACGCGCTGCACGCGGGCACGCAGCTCCTCGGCGGTGAAGTGGCCGGTGAGCAGATCGTCGACGCCGGCCTCGAAGGCCTGCGCCATGTCTTCACGGTCTGCGAACTGGCCGAACACCAGTGTCGGCCAGCACATGTCGGCGTTGCACTCGCGCCAGGACAGCACCAGCTGCCCCGCGCTGCGGAACTGCTGTGCATCGATCATCAGCAGACTGAATGCCTCGGTACGCCGTGCACGCAACAGCGTCAGGGCATCGTCGAACCGGACACATTCCACGTTCTGCACGGCCAGGCATGCGGCCACATAAGCGAAGCTGGATGGATTGGAGGTCAATACGGCGAATTTCATGGCGTTCCCCGTTTTATGCAGTGCCATCAGGTGCACGGATACGACAGATGGCGATTACGATAACGTTGGGATCAGCATAACCTTCACCATTTCCATAAACATCCCTACAAAGAGTGAATTCTTGCGCAATTTTGATTGAATGTTTTTATCGGTCCGATTAAGGACCCTATGATCATGCCTTCTGGTTATTTAGAAGGCACCATCATGCGCGAATCCATAGGTAAGTGCCGTTTGACAGACTTTCGAACATGTCGTCGGTGGTCTGCAGTATGTTGTCCCGCCAGTAGCGTCCGTGTTCTGCATAATGGCCCAGCAATTCGGCCAGCTGCTCGCCGTTCAGGTCGGGCGCGTAGGCGACACGGACGATCAGGATGATCCCGCCGGTATCGCCGTCCAGGCCGAGCTGGGCGTGGTCCTGCGCGTAGATGGTGAGGTTGGCTTCCAGCATCAGCCGGAAGACGCGCAGGGTGCGGCCGCCGGTGACGATGCCGTAGTCGAAGTTCAGGTAGAACGCAGCGGGGTCGTCCTCGACGGCGTCGATGATGACGTCGAAGCCTTCCACGGTCAGCCGGCCGGCGGACAGGATCGCCTCCGCATCCGGGATTCCCAGATGGGCGCACATGTCGCGAACCAGTGCATCGCGTTGCTCAAGGCTCATGGTGCGGCGGAAACGGGGTGTTGGAGCGGGGCGGCCGGCATCAGCTGAGCAGGTCCTTGGCGGCCTTGGGGCCGGTTTCCATCAGTTTGGCGAACACATTGGTGCGGTTGTCTTCGTTCTGCAGCTCGGCGGCGAACAGCATCTCGTCCGCGCCCTCGTGCGTGATCGCCTGCATCTGGACCTGGAAGCCAGTGCGCCCGGTTGCATCGGCGATGGCGCTCGGGTCTGCCGGATACTGGGGGAAACGGAGAGAGCCGCGGATCGTCATGGCGTCGGTCTTCTGGATCGGATGAGGAGGGGCCGCCAGGTGCTGCGAGCGGGACAGTGCAGCGTGCGGAACAGCAAGAGACTTTCAGACTGCTGCGGGCCGTTCGGGAACGGCGCGGCCCCGTTCCCGAACGTTCACGGCGCGCGCGATGCACGCCGTTGTGGAACCCATCATTAGCTGATCAGGTCCTTGGCGGCCTTGGGGCCGGCTTCCATCAGCTTGGCGAGCATCTGGGTGCGGTTCAGGGCGTTCTGCATCTTGGCCGCGTCCAGCATGTCTTGCTGGCCTTCGGCGGTGATGGCTTGGTATTGCGCCTGGAAGCCCGTGCGGGATGCAGCGTCGTCGACGCCGTTGGCGAAAGACTGGAACGTCGAGGTCGCGCTGGTCGTGTTCGTCGTGGTGGGTTTCGGAACGCCTGCCATGATAGTTTCCTTTGGTGGTAAGTGAGGTGGCCTCTCGCGAGACCGGGTTTTCAACAACTTCCCAGGAGGGGGCCGTCGTCGATTCAGTCCGGCGAACTTGCTGCTGTGTGTGTTCGCCGTGGTTTTATGATGTGATAAGTCCGTTGCACACATCGGCCGCTGCCCCGAAACCTTGTGCAAGCGTACGAAGCTGCTCGCGGTCGCCCGTATTGGCCGCACGGAAGGCGCGCTGCTCGAATTCCATGGACGTCTCGCGCAGGGCGGCAACCGCCTTGCGCATCGGGTCGAAATCCTTGGCGCCGTCCTGTTTGGAGAAGGCCTGGACGCCGTTGAAGGTCTCGATGATGTCGGGCGTGAATCGGTCGAACATGGTGGTGCTCCTGGTGGAAAGGGAGGGGCCGCGTCAGTGCTGCGCGGCCAGGAAACGCTTGGTGCCGTCGGGGCTTTCGACGTAGTGCAGCTCATCGACGGAGAGCACGGAGTTGGCATTCAGCTTGCCCTCCTGGTTGGCCCGCCGGACGTTGAGCGCGATGTCCTTGACGTTGACGCCGAGGTCGCCGCGCACGCGGTCGACGACGGCGCGCACGCGATCCGGCTGCTGCGCGGTGCCCGAGACCGAGAAGCGGTTGTCGCCCAGATAGCTGATGCTCAGCCCGGGCTCCTGCATCGACTCGCGCAGGTTCTCGATCACCTCGGGCGCGGCCGGCATGTCGACGCGCACCCTGGGCGAGACGTTGCGCAGCTCGCGCTGCACGCTCAGCGACTCCATCGCGGTGGGGGCCATGCCGTGCACCGTGATCTCGCCATCGCGCTGCTCGACGTTCAGCCCGTCGATGTTGTGCTGGCTCAGCGCGGTGCGCACGCGCTCGATGAGCGGAATCGGCGCGACGGCCGGGGCTTGGGGCGCATGCTGGGCTTCGCGGGTGGAGGCCAGCAGCAGCGCGCACGGCGTGAGCAGCGCGACGGCCGCGACGCCCATCCAGCCGGCATGGGCACGCGGCCGGTGGGCGGGCGGCGCTTTGGTGGGCGCATCGGCCGCAACGATATCGGCGGCGGGCACGACCACGGGCGGCGGCGGCGCCAGCAGGCGCTGCAGCAGCTCGAGATCGGACGGCCACGGCTCGCCGGCCGGCCCGACGCAGAGCACGATCTCACCGAAGCGGCGCGGCTCCAGGTCGGGCCAGGGCGCGGCGGCTTCGTCGTCGACTTGCAGGACGCCCGTTTCGGTGCCGACCTGGAGCTGCAGCGGCGCGTCGGTCCAGTCGGAGATGCGCACGGCCGCGGTGTCCGCACTGTCGACGGTCCAGTCGCCGGGGAGCAGGTCGAGGCTTGCGCCTGCGTGCCGGCCGGTTAAAACGCGAATGTGCTTGTTCATGAGAATCACGCGGAAACGTTGATGGGACGGACGGTCATGCCGGCCACGCCGGCCTGGTGCGACCACACTTCGGCGTCCCAGCGGCGGGCGAGCGCACCGCTGCGCGCGTAGCCCTCGGACTTCATCTGCGAGGTGCGGGGCAGGCTTGCGCTGAGCAGCATCAAGGGCAGCAGCAGGTGGAAGGCCTCTTCACGCTCGCTCCTGGCCTTGTGTTCGGCGGGCGGGACGCTGGCCACGAGATCCTTCTTGACCGCGTGCAGCGTCTCCGGCGCGCCGGCCAGCGGCGACGCCTTGATGAAGGCGCGCGACAGATTGAGCGCCAGCCGCAGCGGCATGGTGTTTCCGGCGCGCACCGCGTAGAGCAGCGCGCACAGCTCGGCCAGCAGCATCTTGTAGGTGGGGATCTCCGCCGTGCCGGTCAGCTGCGCGGCCAGTTCCTTGCGTTGCGCCGACAGGATCGGCGCGGCACTACCGGCGCCCTTGCCGGACGCCGACGACGCTTGCGCGGACGCCGCCTTTTCCTTTTCCCCGGCTTCGGCGGCTTTAGCGGCTTCCTCGGCTTCGGCTTCCAGCAGATAGCGGCGCAGCATGGCGTGCCGGCCGGCCAGGTCGCTTTGCGGGTTGTTGCCGCGCCGGCCTTGCTGGCCATCGTGCGGGTTGCCCTGCTTGCTGGGGCCGACCAGGATGGGCTTGCTCAGGCGAGCATGCTCCTCCATGATCATCAGCAGATCTTCGAAGTCGCTGCTGGTTTCGACGATCGTCTCGTCCGCTGAGCCCGCCGAGCCGCGCCGCTTGGAGCCCGGCCGACGGATGCGCTTGGCCAGCTTGGCCAGATGCTTGCGGCGGCCGGTCAGCTGCTCCTGGTACTGGACCTCGTGTTCCTGCTCGTGTTCGTGCTCGATCTCCCGCTCGTGCAGCTGTCGCGGCCGCCTGCGGTGCGTGTTCGGGGTGGTCGCGGCCGGCTGCGCCGGCGGGGTGGCCGGGTCCGGTAACGTGTAGATGGCGGAGGATGGACCCGAGATGCGCGTCATGGCTGGCCCCTAAGTGAAGAGTGTCTGCATGATCGAGTTGGCGAACTGCAGGATGGCGGCAGCCCCCCACGGCGCGGCCACCACGATCACCAGCGAAACGATGATCAGCTTCAGGCCGTGCGAGATGCTGCTGTCCTGCAGCGACGTGATGGCCTGCAGGAATGAGATCAGCAGGCCGGCGATGGCCGCTACGCCCACCGCCGGCAGCGACACCAGCAGGCACAGCAGCAGCGCGGTCGAGGTCAGGCGGGTGATGTTGTCGTAGTCCATGGCGGGCTCAGCGATAGGTGTTGACCAGGCCGTGCACGAGCACCGACCAGCCGTCCATCACCACGAACAGCAGCAGCTTGAACGGGATGGCCACGTTCGACGGCGTCACCTGCGACAGCCCGAGCGCCATCAGCAGGTTGGCGATCACCAGGTCGATCACGATGAAGGCGAGGTAGAGCAGGAAGCCGATGCGGAAGGCCGAAGTCAGCTCGGTGAGCGTGAAGGCCGGGGCCAGCACGATCAGGTCGTCGTCCTTGAGCTGCGCGGCCTTCTCCGGCGGCCACAGCTGCTGCGCGGAGCGCATGAAGAACGCCTTCTCGCGCGGATTGGTGTGCTTGTTCAGGAATT
This sequence comes from Ralstonia pseudosolanacearum, assembly GCF_024925465.1. Lineage (NCBI taxonomy): Bacteria > Pseudomonadati > Pseudomonadota > Betaproteobacteria > Burkholderiales > Burkholderiaceae > Ralstonia > Ralstonia pseudosolanacearum. Next base: position 1,855,262 of record NZ_CP103851.1, read on the forward strand.
CGCGGAACGGGTCGCGGGCCGCGTCCAGCAGCGGCATCACCTGGGTGATGTTGGTGCCGCCCTGCGCGTTGATCTGCACGTGCGCGCGCTGCATGGCTTCCATGCCGACCGGCGCCATGACGAAGCACGAGACGATCATCGCGATGCCGTTGAGGACCATGTTGGGCGGCACCTGCTGGACCCCGAGCGCATTGCGCAGCAGGCCGAGCACCACGACGATCTTGGTGTACGAGGTGACGACCATGGCGGCGAACGGCAGCAGCGCAATCGCCACCGCCATCACGATCAGAGAGGCGAACTCAACGTTCTGCATGGTGCTTACCGATGGATGCGATCTGCAGGCCGAGCTGCTCACCCACGGCCACCAGCTGGCCGTGCCCCAGGGTCTGCCCGTGGCAGACCAGCCGCACGGTGAGGTCGCGGATCTTCACCGGCAGCGTCAGCACGTGCTGCGGCTGCAGCGCGGCGAGTTCGGCCAGCGGCATGCCCATCACGGCCAGCTCCAGGTGCACCGGCACCTCCAGCTGCTCGAGGGGAACGCCGTGGTCGGCGCTGCTGCCGGCCGGCGTGCGCGGGGCGGCGAAGTCGTGCGGGTACGCGTCGTCGTCGTCGGTGAGCGGATGCAGGTCGAGTGTGGTCACGATTCCGTCCTTGTAATGGGCAGTGGCGGTGAGGTGCGGCTGGCGGGCATCGCCCCAGGCGAGGCGGACCGTGCCTTCGTCGGCGCCGGGCCGGTAGGTGGCGTCGATCCAGCCGAGCAGGATGTCGCCGGGCGCCAGCGTGTCGAGCAGGCTGCGGCGGCAGCGCCGGCTGGCCACGCGCAGCCGGCCGGGCAGGGCCAGCGCGCCGAACTGGTGCAGGATGGTGTCCGGATCGGCGGCCGGCGGCGCGGGCGGCGCGCCGTGCCAGTCCAGCGCGTGGATGTCGCAGCGGCACGCATGGCCAGCGCTGGCAATTTGCAGCGGCAGCACCGGGGCCGGCGTGTGCACGGCATCGGCTTTCAGGCGGCGCAGGTTGGTCAGCTGCGTGTCGCCCAGGCCCGCGTCTTCCAGCGCGTGCAGCACCGGCGCGAGCCACAGGTTTCCGAGCGCGAGGCGGCGCGGGCGGTCGGTTTCGAGGGCGATGGCGTGCAGCGCGGGGTGGTGGGCGCCGTCGATGATCAGTTCAGCGCGGCACTGCGCCGACTGGATCGACAGCGTGAGCGGCGCGCTCGCCGCCAACGGCCTGCGCGCGAGATGCAGTTGCCAGTCGTCCGAATCGCCGCTGCGATGCACACCGTCCAGCAGGCGCGTGAGCGCGGCGTGTGCCGGCGTGAAGGCGCGCAGGTGGGGTTCCAGCGCAGAGAAAGAAGGCCCGGCGTTCATGTCGGAGGGTGGTGTGGTCACCAGAGTTCGAGTTCGACATCGACTTGCTGCCGCAGCAGCGCGTGGATGCGCTGCCGTAGAGTGTCGCCATGTTCGGAGAGTAAGTGCCGGGAGCGAGGGTGTCCGGCCTCGAAGCGAAGCGATAGCGTGTGCGGCGAAAGCCGCAGCGTGAGGCGGGTTTCGGGCAGGATCTTGGGATCAAGATCGAGTGAGATTTCCCAGCATTCGCCGCCGGAGCGGATGGCTTGCGAGGCGCAGAACTGCGAGAGCAGCCGGGCGAGGTGCTCGGTCATGGTCTCGCCCGCGCCGATCTCCGAGCAGGTCCGCACCAGGCGGCTGGCGATGGCTGCGGTGTGGAGCGAGGCGTCGGGCTCGACGGTAGGCTGCGGCGGGCTGGCGTCGGTGCGCGCCTCGGGGGGCGGATCGCTGGCCGGGGTGTCCTGCCGGGGCTCGGGGAAGTCGTCTTCGACGGGCTCCGGGGGCTCGGGGCGGGGCGGCGGCACATAGGGCAGCGCGTCATGCGGATCCGGCGTCCGCAACGGCGTGCGGCGCCGGGAGGGCGGGGCCGGGTCGACCGGCTGGGGGCGCCAGAGGCGGACGGCTTGCGTCATGGCCGCCGCGCTACAGCACCAGCTTGCCGACCGGACGCAGGTCGACGTAGCCGCCCAGTTCCTGGAACGAATACACGTTCAACGCCTGCAGGTGCGGCTCGATCATGCGCCGGACATAGCGGCGGATGTCCATCGAGGTCACGATGGCCAGCGCCGAGGGCGCATCGACGGGGTTGCCCTGCATGATGCCGCGCAGGCGCATGATGATGGCCTCCACCTGCTGCGGATCGAGCGTCAGGAAGTTGCCCGCCGGCGTCGGCTTGATGGCCTGGCGCACGGTCTGCTCGACCGACAGGTCCAGCAGGATGGCCGGCATCTGGCGGGTGCCGCCGGTGGCCTGGTGGGCAATCTGCCGCCCCAGGTCGCCGCGCACGTATTCCACCAGCATCAGCGTGTCCTTCTCCTTCGGGCCCCAGACCACCAGGCTCTCGAGAATGGCGCGCATGTTGCGGATGGGCACCTGCTCTTCCAGCAGGCGCCGCAGCACGTCGGCAATCCGCTGGGCAGGCACGGCCTTCTGCGCTTCGGCCACCAGGCCGGGGTAGTCGGTGGTGACGCGCTCGAGCATCCACTGCGTTTCCTGCAGGCCGACGAACAGGTGCGCGCTCCGGCGCAGCACATGCACAACGTGGTCGGCAATCACGCGCTCCACGCGCTGGCCGGTGGCGTTCAGCGCCGTGTCCTGGGCCACGTGGGCCGGCGCGATCCAGTGCGGCGCCGGATGGTTGGGCAGGCTCGCGGCCTCGACCGCCTGCGCCCGCAGCGCTTCCGGCAGGTCCGGGATCAGCAGATGGCCGTCCGGCACCGCGACCGGCGCGCCCGGGATATCGTGCACGCGCACCTCGTAGCTGTCGGGCTGCAGGGCGTCGGCCTTCCAGATCGCGATGCCGGGGAAGGGCAGGCCGAGCGCTTCGGCCAGCGCGTGGCGGCCCTGCTGGAATGCGCTATCGAGGGCGGGCACGTCCAGGCCCTTGGCCAGCTCCGCGCCGAGCCGCACGCCCACCGGCACGGTGAACGACGGCGCCTGCTCGGCAATGGTCGGCGCCTTGCCCTTGGAGCCCTCGCGCAGCAGTGCGGGCAGGGCGTCGCCATCGTCGCCTTCGCCTTCCTTGGCGCGGTTGCGCAGCGTGTAGCCGAACACGAAGATCAGCGTCGCCAGCGCGACGAACAGGAACGACGGAAAGCCCGGCACCAGCGCGAAGCCCATCAGCAGCGCGCTGGCGGTGAACATGGCGCGCGCGCTGGTGGACAGCTGCCGCACGATCTCCATGCCCAGCGACGACTGCTTGTGGGCCTGTTCTTCGTCGGAGACGCGGGTGATCATCACGCCGGCCGCCACCGAGATCAGCAGCGACGGAATCTGCGAGACCATGGCATCGCCGATCGACAGCACCGCGAAGCGGTTGGCCGCCTCGCCAGCGGTCATGTTGTGGTACGTGATGCCGATCACGATGCCGGCCAGGATGTTGACCAGCGTGATGACCAGGCCGGCGATGGCGTCACCCTTGACGAACTTCATGGCGCCGTCCATGCCGCCGTGCAGCTGGCTCTCCATCGCCAGCAGCGCGCGGCGCTTGCGGGCCTCTTCGGGTAACAGGTGGCCGGCGCGCAGGTCGGCGTCGATACTCATCTGCTTGCCGGGCATGGCGTCGAGCGTGAAGCGCGCGCCGACCTCGGCCACGCGCTCCGAGCCCTTGGCGATCACGATGAACTGCACCGTGGTGATGATCAGGAACACCACCAGGCCTACCACCAGGTTGCCGCCCACCACCAGCTTGCCGAAGCTCTCGATGATGTGGCCGGCGTCGGCGTGCAGCAGAATGGACTTGGTGGAGGCGATGTTCAGCGACAGCCGCAGCAGCGTCGTGAACAGCAGCAGCGATGGGAACGCCGACAGCGAGGTCGCCGACGGGATGTACATCGTCACCATCAGCAGCACCACCGAGAGCGTGATGTTCAGACCGAGCAGCGCGTCGATCAGCATGGTGGGCAGCGGCAGCACCATCAGCGCCACCACCGCCACCACTAGCGCGGCGATACCGATTTCGCCGCTGAAATCCTGGATTGCATTCTTTTTGGCCATGTCAGGGTCCGGTCAGGATCAGTGTTGGGGCTCGGCGCCCGAGGCACCCATCTCGCCCACCCATGCCAGCACTTCGGCAACGGTCTCGAAGAGGGGCTCCGGCACGGGGCCGTAGAGGTCGACGCGGTACAGCGAGCGCGCCAGCGGCGGGTTGCCGACGATGGGGATGCCCAGCGCGGCGGCTTCTTCGCGCAGCGCCAGCGCCTCGTCGTCCACGCCCTTGGCGATGATGCGGGGCAGGCCGTATTCCTCCGGCGCGTAGCGGATGGCCACGGCATAGTGGGTCGGGTTGACGACCAGGGCCTGCGCGCCGGCCACGCTCTGCTTGGGCTTGGCTTCCTCCGCCAGCTCGCGCGCGAGCTTTTTGCGCTCGCCCTTGATGTGCGGGTCGCCTTCGCTGTTCTTGTGCTCGCGCTTGATTTCGTCCTTGCTCATGCGGTGGTCGCGGATGAACAGCCAGCGCTGGATGCCGAAGTCGACGGCGCCCAGGATCAGGAACAGCCCGCCGCCCGCCGCCAGCAGCCGGACCAGCAGCGTCATGCCGATCTCGGCGATGTCCATGACGGACTGATAGGCCGCGCCGACGATGGCCGGCATCAGGATCAGGATGAGCTTCCAGACCGCCGCCGCCACCGCCACGCCCTTGATGATCATCTTGATCAGGTCGATCATCGAGCGCACCGAGAAGATGCGCTTGAGGCCCGAGGCCGGGTTGATCGCGTTCATCTTCAGCTCGACCGGCTTGAACGACAGCACCACGCCGGTCTGCGCCCATGTGGCGATCCAGGCGACCAGCGCGAAGACGAAGCCCACCGGCAGCGTCATCAGCACGAGCTGCAGGGCGAAATGGCCGATCGTCTGCTTGAGCGTCATCACCGGGTGCCGGCTGCTGTCGACGTCCAGCGCGATGTCGAGCAGGGCCCGCCATCGCTCGCCGAAGACGGAGGCGGTCAGCGCCAGCAGCAGGCAGCCGGAGAGCAGCACCGCGGCGGCGGTCAGGTCTGCGCTCTTGGCGGTTTCGCCGTCACGGTGCGCATCCTCGAGTTTCTTGTCTGTGGGCTGTTCGGTCTTTTCGTCCGACATGATCTCGGCCGCGTGCGGCCACGGCGCGGATCGCCATGGCAATGCGGCCGATTGTGGCGGCGGCCGGCGCCGCGCCTTCGCCCAGGCGCGAAGCGGCGGGTGCCGACCCGAAGTGGCGTGCGCTTGGCGTGCCGGCTTCGGCCTGCGGCGGTCTTTTTCGCCCCTGGACGGCGGGCGCATGGGGGGCGGGGTCTATGGTTCCACTCAACGCGGGCCGGCATGCCGATATGCCGGCCGTTGATTTCCCTTGCAACAGGAGCCCACACCCTATGGAACCCATCCAGTGCAGCAATCGCCTGCTTGGCGGCCTGCTCGAAGTGCTGATGTATGCCACGCGAAGCGGCCAGTTCGAAAACGCCCAGGCGATGCTGGTAGCGCTGCGCGGGCTGCGTCCGAACTTCAAGGAGCTCGATCTGGTGGAGGGCTGGCTGCTGGTCGGTCGGCATCAGTACGCTGAGGCGGCGCGCATTCTGCGTGAGCTGCTCAACAGCGACGGTGCCCCCAGTGTCATGCCGTTCGCCTCGGCCATGATGGCGCTGTGCCTGAATGCGCTGAACGATCCGGAATGGCACGTGCATGCCAACGAAGTGGTGGCGCGCGATGCCGATCCGGATTCGGTCACGCTGGTGCGCACGTTGCTCGGCGCGCAGCAGGCGAGCGGCGGCACCGCCGACGCGGCCGCCGCCGTTGCCGAGACCATCGACATGAGCGCCTTCCACACCTCGCATTACTTCACGCGCGCTTGAAGCGCCACCAGGAGCGAATCATGATCCAGGGTCCGACTGCCGTTCCGCCCGTCCCCACCCATTCGGTGGACACCCCCGCGCTGCCCACCGTCCAGCCGGAGCCGGTGCAGGAACTGGTCTCGCGCTTCGAGGCGCTGCTCGGCCAGGCCAAGGATGCCCAGCGGCATTCCAAGGGGCCGTCCGCCATCGGCGAGCTGGTGGCCAAGGAGGACGCCGCCGTGCGCGCCACGGCCGACCGCATCAACGCCACGCTGGAGACCGACAAGGCCAAGCCCATGGAAGAGATCATGGTCGACGCCATGCGCATCCAGATGGAGGCCGCCGCCACCATGACCAAGATCCACATGGGCAGCATGGTGGCCCATTCCGGCAAGAACGCCGTGCAGACCTTGATGAAGAACCAATGATGACGCCCCGTTCCTTGCGCTTGCGCCGTGGTGCACTGGTCGTCGCGCTCGCGCTGACCACGCTGCTGGCCGGCTGCAACAAGCAGCTCTTCGCCCAGCTGACCGAGGCTGATGCCAACGACATGCTGACCGTGCTGCTGCAGGCCGGCATCGACGCGCAGAAGACCTCGCCCGACGACGGCAAGACCTGGTCCGTGCTGGTCGACGACGACACCTTCGCACGCTCGATGGAGGTGCTGCACGCCCACGGCCTGCCGCGCGAGAAATACGCCAACCTCGGCGACATCTTCAAGAAGGATGGCCTGATCTCCACGCCGACCGAGGAACGGGTGCGCTTCATCTACGGGGTGTCGCAGCAACTGTCGCAGACGCTGTCGCGCATCGATGGCGTGGCGGTCGCCAGCGTGCAGATCGTGCTGCCCAACAACGATCCGCTGGCCAGCGTGGTCAAGCCGTCCAGCGCCTCGGTGTTCATCAAGTACCAGCCGAGCGCCAACGTGACCGCGCTGCTGCCGAGCATCAAGAACCTGGTGGTGCACAGCGTGGAAGGGCTGACGTATGAGAACGTTGCCGTGACGCTGGTGCCGGGCACGGCGGACGACCCCGCCGTCGTGGCCGCCACCGTGCGGCGCGCGCCGCGCGGCGTGTCTTGGGTGACGCTGGGCAGCCTGGCCGGCGTGCTGATCGGCCTGGTGGCGCTGTGGGTTGCGGTGACGCGCATGCCGGCCGTGCGCACGCGCCTGGATGCGCTGCGCGAGCGGGTCGCCGGCCGCATGCCGGCCCGCCTGAAGAAGCGCGAGGCATGACCGCCGCCGCCATGATGCCGGATCAGGCAGACACCATGATCCTGCGCCTCCTCCACGCCTACCAGACGCGGCTGCAGGGCCTGCCGCGCACGCTGGACAGCCGGGCGTGGTCGGAGTGCGCGCATGGTCTGCCCGCCGATACCGCGTCATGGCGCGAGGCCTGCGACGTGCTGGGCCTGCGCTCGGTGGCGATGCAGACCCTGCAGGAGCGCGCGCACCGGCTGGCGGTGCTTGAAGCGGGCGACCTGCGCCGCGTGCTGGCCGGCCGCGCGCTCTATGCGCGGCGCACGGCGCTGGCGCGCTGTATCGACGGCGCGTACCTGTCGCGGCTCAACGCGACGGTGGGCACCGCGCTCGTGAGCGCCATGGCGGCGCGCGCCGACTGGCAACCGGACGCCGGCGGCCCGCTGCCGCGCCCCGAGCTGCAGGCGCTGGCCCACGCCGGCCTGGTCGCGCTGGTGACCGACGGCTGGTTGACCGATCCGTCGCTGATCCGCCTGATGCGGATGACCCTCGGCGCCGCGCCCACGGGGCGGGTCGGGCCGCCCGCGCTGACGGCGCTGTCCGAATCGTTCATCACGGCGGTTCCCTCGATCTATCCGGAGTTGTCATGGTTATTTGGCTGAGGCGCGAAGCCGCGCTGGGCGTGTCGTCCGACGTGATCCGGGCAGCGGACCGGCACCGCGTGGTCGAGCTCGACGCCGCCGTGCAGGCGGTGTACGAAGAGCGCGACGCCGTGCTGGCCGCGGCCCGCGCAAAGGCCAAGGCCATCGTGGCGCAAGGGCGCGCGGTGGCCGACAACCTGATCAAGGACGCCAACGAACGCGCCGCGAACAGCGAGCAACTGGGCTATGCCGAGGGGCAGCGCAAGGCCTTGGCCGAATTCCATGCCTCGATGCTCGCGCGTGCCTACAGCGAGGTCGAATCCACCCGGCGCGTGGAGGCCCGCCTGCAGACGGCCGTCATGCAGGCGGTGGAGCGCATCGTGCTGGAGTCGGACCGCCAGGCGCTGTTCGCGCGGGTGGCTTCGACCCTGGGCGGCGTGCTGCAGAGCCAGGCGCGCCTGACTCTGCGCGTCTGCCCGGCCGAGTTGGACGCGGCGCGCGCGGCCTTTGCCCGCGCCGTCGAGGGCGGCTTGCTCAACGCCTCCGTCGAAGTGCTGGCCGATGACAGCACCAAGCCCGGCGATTGCCGCTGCGAATGGGACCACGGCGTGGCCGATGCCAGCCTGAGCGTCCAGCTGGCGGCGCTGCGCAAGGCCATCGCCCCGAACGCTTCGGTGCCGGCGCAGGCGGCCCAGCCGGCAGCCGCAGCGTCCGAGGACGACGACGCCGACCTCGATGCGCCGGACGAATACGAGTACGACTACGACGATTCCGAAGACGACGAGGACGAAGACGCCGTATCGCACGACGACGATCACGACGACAGCGGCGACGAGGATGAAGACCTCTACGAAGAGGACGAGGAAGACGAAGACGAGGAGGACGACGCATGACCCATCTCGCGCTGCTCGATTCCCTGGAGGCCGCGGCACGGACCACGCCGCTCATCCGCCGCTTCGGCAAGGTGGTTGAAGTCACCGGCACGCTGCTGCGCGTGGGCGGCGTCGACGTCCGGCTGGGCGAGCTGTGTACGCTCACCGAAGCGGACGGCACCGTGATGCAGGAAGGCGAGGTGGTCGGCTTCAGCGAGCACTTCGCGCTGGTGGCGCCGTTCAGCGGCGTGACCGGCCTGTCGCGCTCCACGCGGGTGGTGCCCAGCGGCCGCGCGCTGTCGGTCGGCATCGGCCCGGGCCTGCTCGGGCGTGTGCTCGACGGGCTCGGCAGGCCGGCCGACGGCGGGCCGCCGCTGGACGTGGTGGACTACGTGCCAGTGTTCGCCAACGCGCCGGACCCGATGACGCGGCGGCTGGTGGAGCATCCGCTGGCTACCGGCGTGCGCGTGATCGACGGCCTGGCCACGCTGGCCGAAGGGCAGCGCATGGGCATCTTCGCCCCGGCCGGCGTGGGCAAGAGTACGTTGATGGGCATGTTCGCGCGCGGCACGGATTGCGATGTCAACGTGATCGTGCTGATCGGCGAGCGCGGCCGCGAAGTGCGCGAGTTCATCGAGCAGATCCTGGGCGAGGAGGGCATGCGCCGCTCCGTGGTGGTGTGCGCAACGTCGGACCGCTCCGCCGTGGAACGCGCCAAGGCCGCGTACGTCGGCACCGCCGTGGCCGAGTACTTCCGCGACCAGGGCCTGCGCGTGCTGCTGATGATGGACTCGCTCACGCGCTTCGCCCGCGCCCAGCGCGAGATCGGCCTGGCCGCCGGCGAGCCGCCCACGCGGCGCGGTTTCCCGCCGTCGGTGTTCGCTGAACTGCCGCGCCTGCTGGAGCGTGCCGGCATGAGCGCGGACGGCTCCATCACCGCGCTCTACACGGTGCTGGCCGAAGACGAATCGGGCAACGACCCGGTGGCCGAGGAAGTGCGAGGCATCCTCGACGGCCACTTGATCCTGTCGCGCGACATCGCCGCGCGCAACCGCTATCCGGCCATCGACATCCTGAGCAGCCTGAGCCGGGTGATGACGCAGGTGATGCCGCGCGAGCACTGCGACGCGGCCGGGCGCATGCGCCAGCTGCTGGCCAAGTACAACGAGGTCGAGACGCTGCTGCAGATGGGCGAGTACAAGGAAGGCAGCGACCCGGTGGCCGATGCTGCGGTGCAGTGGAACGAGTGGATGGAATCCTTCCTGCGCCAGCGCACCGACGAATGGTGCAGCCCCGACGAAACCCGACGGCTGCTTGACGAGATCGCGCTGGCATGAAGCGCAAGCGCCGCTCGTCGGTCTGGCGCGCGCTGATCGAGGCGAAGACCCGCGAGCGGCGCCGCGTCGAGGCCGACATCGAAGCCGCGCAGGCGGCCCTGGCCGAGGCGCAGAGCGCCGTCGAAGCGCGCCAGGATGCGCTGCGGCAGGCCGAGCAGCGCCTGGATGATCATCTGCGCAGCATGGATGACCTGACCACCGGCCCCAGCCTCACGGCGCAGGCCTATCTGCAATACGACGCATACCGGACGCAGCTCGAAGGCGGCGTCGGCCAGGCCGAGCAGGCGGTTGCCGCGGCGCAAGGGGTCGTGGCCGAACGCGAAGCCGCATTGCAGGCGCAGCGCCGCAGGCTGGCGCGCCTGGATGCAATGCTCGAGCGCTGCCGCGAAACCGCCGACCGCCTCGACCGCAAGGAAGACGCCGAGCGCGAGCTGGCCACCGAGGAAGAAGCCGTCGAAGCCATCCTGGCTCGCGCCCGTTACACCACGACACACTGAGTTGCAAGTTCATGGAATCGATCGATACCGTTGTGCACGCCTGGTTCGATACCGGCGAAAGCCTGGAGACGCTGCTCGTGCTGCTGGCACTGAGCTGCGTGCGCATCATGACGCTCTTCTCCATCCTGCCCGCCACCAACGACCAGATGCTGACCGGCGTCGCGCGCAACGGCGTGGTCTATGCGCTGGCGATCCTGGTGGCGGCGGGGCAGCCGGTGGGCCTCGCCGCGCATCTCAGCGCGGGGCAGCTGTTCATGCTGACCTGCAAGGAGATCTTCCTGGGGGCGTGCCTGGGCTTCGCGGCATCGACGGTGTTCTGGGTGGCCGAGACCGCCGGCACCATCATCGACAACGTCTCCGGGTTCAATAACGTGCAGATGACGAACCCCTTGCGCGGCGATCAGAACACCCCGATCGGCAACACGCTGGTGAACCTGGCCGTGACGCTGTTCTACGCGGCCGGCGGCATGCTGTTCCTGCTCGGCGTCGTGTTCGAATCGTTCACGTGGTGGCCGCTCGGTGCCGCGCTGCCCGATATGAACGCGGTTGCGCAGAGCTTCCTGCTGCAGCAGACCGATTCGATCTTCTCCACGGCCGTCAAGCTCGCCGCGCCCGTGATGATGACGGTGCTGCTGATCGATGCCGGCATCGGCCTGCTGGCGCGCGCGGCGGACAAACTCGAGCCCACCTCGCTCGGCCAGCCGATCAAGGGTGCGGTGGCGCTGCTGATGGTGATGGCCTTGGTCAGCGCGCTGTCCACCCAGGTCAAGGGTACGCTCACCTACAGCCAGTTGAAAGAGCAGGTGAAGCAAGGATTGGTGGGTGACGGCACGTCGCCAAAAGCGAAAATTTCACAGTGAGGATTGTTCAGGGCAAGGCGCAGCTTTGTTGAGATTATTTTTCCGGCATTTTTCTACGATGACTCCAAGCAGTTTGATTGATGCGGCCTGCATGTCGCGGGCCGGTTCGACTGACGCTTCAGGAGCATTGCCATGCTGGGAAACATCTACTTCGCCCTGGCCTCAGGCCTCGCCGCTCGCGAGCGCCTGCCCGAATACGCAAATGCGGTTTTCGCCGCTGATTTCGACCGTGCGTATCAGCTCGTCGACCATCACTCCTCCCAGCGAGGAAAGTCCGACGACTACGCGGGTGTGCTGGCGATGGCAGATGCCTCGCTGCTGCTCGAGTGCGATGAAGAAGCGGAAGAAGGTTTCCGCCTGGCACAGCGCCTGATCCGCCATTCGGATGACCAGCTGCGCGTGGTGTCGTGCCGCAATACCGGCTGGCAGGCGCTGCTGCGCGATCGCTACGCGGCGGCGGCGAGCTGCTTCTCGCGCATGGCAGAAGACGATGGCGCGACCTGGACCCAGCAGGTCGAGGGCCTGATCGGCCTGGCACTGGTGCATCATCAGCTCGGCCAGCAGGATGCCGCCGACGACGCGCTGCGGGCGGCGCGCGACGCCGCCGACGGCCGCAGCGATCGCGGCTGGCTGGCCAGCATCGATCTGATCATCTACGAATTCGCCGTGCAGGCCGGCATCCGTTGCTCCAACCGCCTGCTCGAGCATGCGTTCTGGCAATCGGCCGAAATGGGCGCGAACCTGCTGGCCTACCACGGCGGCCGCAACGGCTGGGCGCCGACCCCATCGCAGGAGGCCGCGATGCCGGCACTGATCCAGCGCCGCGCCGAATACCTCAGCCTGCTGCGCCGCATGGCCGACGGCGACCGCGCCGCGATCGATCCGCTGATGGCGACCCTCAACCACTCGCGCAAGCTCGGCAGCCGCCTGCTGATGCAGACCAAGGTGGAAGTCGTGCTGGCCGCGCTGAGCGGCGAGCAGTACGACGTCGCCGGCCGCGTCTTCGACCAGATCTGCAACCGCGAGACCGCGTACGGCGCGCGCCGCTGGAACTTCGACTACCTCTACTGCCGCGCCAAGATGGCCGCCCAGCGCGGCGACGCGGCCGGTGCGCTGAAGTTCTACACCACCTACATGCAGGACGCGCTGCGCTGCCTGCGCACCGAGACGGTCAACGTGCGCCGCGTCAGCGCCGCCGTGCCCGTTGCCTCGCGCGCCTCCGACGACGTCAGCGCGCGGCTGTCCGCCAAGTATCGCCGGGCCTATCGCTACATCATCGAGAACATCGAGCGCAGCGACCTGACCACGCGCGAGGTGGCCGCCCATATCAACGTGACCGAGCGCGCGCTGCAGCTGGCGTTCAAGAGCGCGGTGGGCATGTCGCCCAGCTCGGTCATCCGGCGCATGCGGCTCGAGGGCATCCGCTCCGACCTGCTCGACAGCGAGCGCAATCCGTCCAACATCATCGATACCGCGTCGCGCTGGGGCATCCGCAGCCGCTCGGCGCTGGTCAAGGGCTACCGCAAGCAGTTCAACGAAGCCCCCTCCGAAACCATCTGGCGCTAAGCCTTCCAGCGGACCGCCGCCGCGCCCGGTGCGGCGCAGGCAGCGGCGGTCCGCTCCCTTCCCATCTCCTGGACTACATCATGCATCTGACTCGAGCGACAGGCCGGAAGGCCGGCGTGCGGACTCTTCCCGGGCGGCTGAAAGGCATGGCCGCCGCGCTGCTGTTATGGACGGCAGGCACGGTCTGCGCCGCGCCCATCCCCTGGCAGTCGCAGAAATTCGAATACGTGGCCGACCGCAAGGACATCAAGGAAGTCCTGCGTGACCTGGGGGCCAGCCAGCATGTGATGACGTCGATCTCGACGCAGGTCGAGGGCAGCGTGACGGGCTCGTTCAACGAGACGCCGCAGAAGTTTCTCGATCGCATGGCCGGCACCTTCGGCTTTGCGTGGTACTACGACGGCGCGGTGCTGCGCGTGACCAGCGCCAACGAAGCGCAGAGCGCCACCATCGCGCTGAACCGCGCCTCGACCGCGCAGGTCAAGCGGGCGCTGACGCGCATGGGCATCGCCGATCCGCGCTTCCCGATCCAGTATGACGACGACTCCGGCAGCATCGTCGTCTCCGGCCCGCCGCGCCTGGTCGAGCTGGTGCGGGACATCGCCCAGGTGATCGATCGCGGCCGCGAAGACGCCAACCGCACCGTGGTGCGCGCCTTCCCGCTGCGCTACGCATGGGCGACCGACCACCGCGTCACGGTCAACGGACAGTCGGTCAACATCCGGGGCGTGGCGTCCATCCTGAACAGCATGTACGGCGGCGATGGCCCGTCGGACAGCGCCACCGCGCCGCGCGCGCAGGATCGCCGCCTCGACAGCGTCGCCCCGGGCGAAGCCAACGCCGGCCGCGCCAGCACGCGGGCACTGTCGAGCCTGGGCGGCGGCAAGTCGCCGCTGCCGCCCGGCGGCACCGGTCAATACGCCGGCAACAGCGGCCCGTATGCGCCGCCGCCGTCCGGCGAAAGCCGCCTGCGCAGCGACGAGCTGGACGACCGCGGCAGCACGCCCATCATCCGTGCCGATCCGCGCAGCAACTCGGTGCTGGTGCGTGACCGGGCCGACCGCATGGCGGCACACCAGTCGCTGATCGAATCGCTGGACAGCCGTCCGGCCGTGCTGGAGATCAGCGCCAGCATCATCGACATCAGCGAGAACGCGCTCGAGCAGCTGGGCGTGGACTGGCGCCTGCACAACAGCCGCTTCGACCTGCAGACCGGCAACGGCACCAACACCATGCTCAACAACCCGGGCTCGCTCGATTCGGTGGCCACCACCGCCGGCGCCGCGGCCGCCATCGCTGCCACGCCGGCGGGCGGGGTGCTGAGCGCGGTGATCGGCGGCGGCTCGCGCTACCTGATGGCGCGCATCAGCGCCCTGCAGCAGACCGACCAGGCGCGCATCACCGCCAACCCGAAGGTGGCCACGCTCGACAACACCGAGGCCGTGATGGACAACCGGCAGAACTTCTACGTGCCGGTCGCGGGCTACCAGTCGGCCGATCTGTACGCCATTTCGGCGGGCGTGTCGCTGCGCGTGCTGCCGATGGTGGTGATGGACGGCGGCACCGTGCGCATCCGCATGAACGTCCACATCGAAGACGGCCAGATCACCAGCCAGCAGGTCGGCAACCTGCCCATTACCAGCCAGAGCGAGATCGACACGCAGGCGCTGATCAACGAAGGCGACAGCCTGCTGATCGCCGGCTACTCGGTGGAGCAGCAAAGCAAGTCGGTGGACGCGGTGCCGGGCCTGTCGAAGATCCCGCTGGTGGGTGCGCTGTTCCGCACCGACCAGACCACGGGGAAGCGGTTCCAGCGGATGTTCCTGGTGACGCCGCGGGTGATTACGCCGTAGCGGACCGCGCATTCCGCCCATCCTGGAGGGCGCCAAGCCTCCGTGCATGCACGGAGGCTTTTTCATTGTCGAATGCCGAAGGGCGGCCGCCGCATCCGCCTGGGAGGAGGAGGGGATGCGGCACCGGATCAATGCTGCCTCGACGGACTTGCCAGGGGCGTCTGGCCTTGCTTAGCCACCTCGGCTTGCGTTTGTGCCCAGAGTTCCTGAACGACCGGGGTCAGCGTCTGCGCAAGGCTTTCCGCGCGCTGTTGCGGACTGCCGAACTTGTGCCGGCTCACGAATTCCCGCACCTGAACGACGCGAGGGTCCGAGCTGATCTTGGCGGCCAGAACGGGCAGGAGACCGCGCAGCGCCTTCCCCTCGTTCCCCGCCCGGTGACTGTGCGCCGCCTGGTCGATCTCGCTGGCCAGTTGACGCCCTTCAGCGGTGACGAGCAGGTCTTGCAGCGCTTGACGCAGTTGGCCTGGCATCGGTGCCACCGCCCGCATGCCGTCCCAGAGCGGCTGGATCAGGGGCGTCAGTTTTGCGGCGAGCGTCTCCGGAGGCAGGCTGCTCGGGTATCGCTTGGCCTGTTCCCGCAGTTGCTGGATCTCCGGATGGTTGGCGATCCGTGTTGCCAGCTCCGGCAACATCCGCTCGATCGCCCCGGCATTCCGCCCCGCGCCATAGGCACCCTCGGCGATCGCCTTGATCAGTTTCTGCCCCACGGGCGCGGCCACCAGATCGGCCAGCTGCTCCTGGGCCTCATAAGACAGCGAGCGTGCCGCGTTATCCAGTCGCTTGTACGTCGGCAAGTCAGGCATGCGCCTGAACGCATAGGACAAGGCGTTCAGCATGGGGGCCGCATCGTTCTTCCGCATCGGTGCGGCCGTACTGCTGCCGGCCTCCTGCCGGAGCCCCTCGAGGCGCTTGTATGCGTTCTTGACGTGGTAGGCCATCGATACGACCCCGGCTTCATTGTCCGGCACACTCGTCATCGACACCGCCGACTCGTCGTCCCCGAACATGGCGTGATTCATCGCCGCGTTCTGGCGCCCCAGATGGCCTTCCAGCAACTGGGCACGCGGATTCTGTTGAATACGCGCATCGCCCACGCCGGTTTTCAGGTGCTCCGGCAAGATGACTCTCAGCCCCTTGCGCGGAAACACGAGCGAACGCGGCAGGCTTGCCATGGTCAGGCCGGTGCAACCGCTCAAGTCCAGTGTCTTCAGCTTTGGCAGCTTTCCGATCGAAGGGGGCAGTGCTTCGAGCCGAACGCAACCCGACAGGTCGATCGTTTTCACCGATGTCAGCTTGCGGACGTCGCGTTCGGACAGCAATTCAAGGTGAGCGTTGTTCTTCAGCGTCAGCCGCGTCAGATTCGACAACCTGCCGATGCTGGAGGGCAGGGCGCGCAGTTGCGTGTTCGACAGCGACAGATGCGTCAGCTGCTTGCACTGGATACCGATGTCGGCCGGAATCGATGTCAGCGGTGAATTTTCCACCGTGAGCGTCTTCAGTGCGGAGCCCGGGCCGATCGGTGGCAGCTCGCTGACGTTGCTGTTCTTGAGCGTCAGCTCCTCCAGCCCTGACAAATACCCAAGCGAGCTGGGCAAGGTCGCCAGTTGCTGGTTGCCTTGCAACGACAGCGTTTTCAGCGCGTGCAGGTTCCCGGTGTTTGCAGGCAGCTCGTGCAGCTGTGTATTCGACAGGGACAGATGGGCCAGATTGCGGAGCGTACCGAAGTCGGTCGGCAACCTGGCCAACGCGGTGTCATCCACCGTGAGCGTCTGCAATGACGATGCCCCGCCCATCGATGGCAGCTCATGAATGCGGTTGCCTTTGAGTGTCAGCTCTTGAAGACCGGACAGTTGCCCGAACGACGCGGGCAGCGACCCCAGCTTGGGGTTGTCCTGCAATGACAGCGTCTTCAGCGTGAACAAGTTCCCGATGCTCGCGGGCAGATCGCGCAACTTCGTATTCGACAGCGACACGTGGGCCAGATTGCGGAGCGTACCGAAGTCGACCGGCAGCTTTTCCAGCGGCGAGTTGTCCACCGTGAGCTTTTGCAACGACGACATCCCACTCGCCGACGGCAGCGCATGGATGCGGCCGCCGATGAGCGTGAGCTCTTCCACCTGCCCGAGCGACTTGGGCAACCGCTCCAGCTTTGGATTGTCCTGCAGGGAGAGGGACTTCAGCGCGGGCAACTGCCCGATGCTGGAAGACAGGTTCTCCAGCTTCGTGTTCGACAGCGACAGGCTGGCAAGTTGGCCGAGGTCAGCGAATCCGGCCGGAAGCTTTTCGAGCGGCGAATCTTCGATCGTAAGCCGCTGCAGTGCGGATCCGCCCCCGATCGGCGGCAGGGATTTGAGGCCCGTTTCCGAGAGCTTCAGCTCTTGCAGTGAGGGCAATCGCCAGACGGCGTCGGGCAGGGCCTTGAGGTTCTTGGCGCCCTTCAAGGACAAGGTCTCCAGCAAGAACAGATTTTCCAGCGTGGCCGGCAACGCGTGCAGATCGCAATCCACGGTCTCGAGGTTTTTCAGGTGGGCGATCTCGAAGGTGACATCCGGCAGCTCGGGGACGGGGAGCGCGTTCAGCTGGACGCTGTCACCGCTCATCCTGAGGACGCTCTTCAGGTGCGCGACGGCTCGCGACAGTCGGTCGTAGACCCGCACCTGCTCGAAGTCGTTGGCCAAACCGTGCATGCGGCAGTGTTCGCGAAACCGGGTGTGCATCTGGGTGCGCCAGGCCGACAATCCGGTGTGGTCTACGCGTTCTATGAGCACGCGAGCATCGCTGTGCAACGGGCTGTTCGGAACCGTGCGAGTGCCTTCGGTTCCCTGCGGGTGCTGTGGGGTGCTCGGTGCGGTGCGCGACACCGAGGCGCCGATCTGAGGGCGTACCGGAGTGCCAGGAGTGCCGCTTGTCTGCGCGTTGTTGCGCGGGCGCAGGCTGTGGCCAAGCTCCCCCCTGGAGCGCGGGGTCCGCGCCGGTTCTCCACGCAGCGGCGAGGCGTTCGGCGGTGTCCGGGCGTCGCGTTGCGTGTCGGCGGACGACGTGCGCGATGTTCGATTGAATAGGCGTGGAAGGATAGGCATGATCGTCAGGCTGAGTCGCGCAAGGTCATGTCGTGCCTCACGCTTGTTGTTATGGGAGAAAACCAGGAGCCAAAAGGTCGAATGCCCCGGAACCGCTTGCAGCGTATCCCGGGGCATCCGGACGATCAGTCGTCGTCGTCCTTGATCTTCATCGCTTCCTGCATCTTCTGGCGGGTCTGCGTTTGCCGCTGGATCGCGCGCTGCAGGACGATGTTCATCAGCGCGTCTTCCGGCGTCCCTGAGGACCCGTCCGAGCTGCCGGCGGCGCCGGCCTGGCTGGAGTCCTTCTCATCGTCGCGCTTCTTTTTCTTCTTCTTGCCGTCCTCGGTTTCCGCGTTCGGATCGGTTTCGTCGTCGGGCTTGCGCTTGCTGCCGGACGTCGAGTCCGGCTTCGTATCGCCGCCCGTGTCGGGCTTGTGGCTCGACGACGAGCGCGACTTGAGCGAGACCATCGTGCTGCCCGGCGTCCAGGTCTGCGAGTCCGAACCGAGGTTGCTCTTGTTCAGCGCGTTGCCGACGCCGCGGCCGAGCAGGTCGTTGACCTGCTGCGACTGCGGAGCCGGGGTGGCGGGGGCGGGCGTCTTCGACGGCGTGAAATCGTTGCCGATCCCGCTGCTGCCGTGTCCGCCAGCCTTGATTCTGCTGTGGCTCATAGGGATATCTCTTTGTCGTTCAAGAGAATCAATCGAACGCGGACAGCCGTTGCCGGCTGTCCGCCATCGCCATTACATCGGCTGCGTCGAGGTGGACTGCTTGCCGTTGCCGCCGTTCTGCTGCGCCAGCATCATCTTCAGCAGCTCGATGACTTGGTTCACCGCATCCATGATCTGCGATTGCAGATTGTTCTGGCCGGACGACTGACCGTCCGCCGAACCGGCCTGGTTGCCGCCCGGGGTCGCGCCGGAAGCCGGCGAGGTGTTGCCGGCACCCTTCGAGCCACCCGGAGCCTGGTTGCCGCCGCCGGCGCCGCCAGCGCCGCCTTGCTGCATCATCTGCACCAGCGCCTCGAGGATCTTCATCAGCTTTTGCAGCACGCCGGCGATGCCGCCCTGGTCGCCGCTGCCGTCGGCGCCGTTGACATCGCCCGCGTTCTGCGGACCGTTCGCCTGGTTGCCGGCCGGGCCATTCACGCCATTGCCGCCGCCGGCGCCGTTCGCACCGCCAGCGCCAGTGCCGCCACCCGCACCACCGACACCGCCAGTGCCGCCACCTGCGCCGCCGGCACCAGCACCGCCGCCGCCGAGCTGGGCGAGGATCTGCTCGATCTCCTGCAGCGCTTCAGCCAGGCCGCCCTGGCCGCCGGCGCCATTGGCACCCTTGGCACCGCCCACGCCGTTGCCCTTGTCATTGCCACCGGACTGCTGCATGTGCAGGGCCGCCTTCAGCAGCTTCACCAGGTCTTCCAGCAGCTGCATCAGTGCTTCCATCGGATCCTGGTTGTTGGCGTCGTCCACGTTGCCGGCCTTGTTGGCCGACTGCGGGCCCTGGCTCTTGCTCGGGTCGTTCTTGCTCGGGTCGTTGCCGGCCGTGTTGGCGTTGCCGTCCTTCGCCGGCGCGTTGCCGGTGTTACCGGTGTTGCCGCCCGCCGACTGCGCGGCCTTCTGCACGAGGGCTGCGATGATGTTGAGGATGTCCTTCTCGACCTGCTTGATCAGGTCTTGCACGGACTGGCCCGACTTCTGGCCGTTGGTGTTGTTGGTGTTCAGGTTCTGCAGACCCGAGAGGTTCGACGGGCTCTGGATGTTTCCGACTTGCATAGTGAGTAACCTTTGAGGGCAGGGGGTGGTGCATCGGATTCGCCCCACGGGCCGCCGTGCTGGGAGCCGCCGATGCGTAACGAGCGGGCACCTCGCGCAAGCCGGCGCACCCGGCCATCGTGATGGCAAGGCGAGCCGGAAAATGCGGATACCGCGCTCCCTGAATCGGTCGCCGGACAGTGCCTGCCCGTACGCCTGCCCGTGCCGGGCCGCGCAGCCCCGGGCGGTCTCATACCGGTCTGGCCTGCACTGGACAGGCCCGGCGGACGACTTCGCTAGAACCTTAGAGAGTGTTGGGCGTGCTGGGCCCCTGCCGTGCCGAAATCGTGGTCATGCACGCGAAGGCAGGGCGAGAAAACCGTGCGAGAGGGCGTGCGGCACGCCGCAGCTGGACGTTTCCGCGCGGGGCCGGTCGGCCACAGGACTCAGAAGCTGCGGGCCAGCCGCAGCGTCAATGTCCGGCCCGGGAGGATGGGCACGAAGCTGCTCGATACGGTGTTGCCGTAGGCCCGCACGTTGAAGAGATTGCGTGCGATCAGGTCGATGCGCCACTGCTTGCTGCGCCAGAACAGGCTGCCGTCCAGTTGCACGAAGCCGGGCACGCGGAACGGGGCGGTGTCGTAGCACGGAATCCAGCGCTGGGCGGTGACACCGAGGCCCGCGCCCGCGCCGGCCAGCGTGCCGCTCTGCACCGTGTACGTCGTCCACATGGCGCCGCCCAGGCCGGGCGCCGTGAACGAGGGGTTGCCCGGCAGCTGGCGCTTGATGTGCGCCCCGCTGAGCCACAGCGAGGTCTCCCAGCCGCGCGCGATCGAGCCCTGCAGCGACAGCTCGATCCCGTCGCTGCTCTGCTCCATGATCTCGGCGTAGTAGCCGGGGTGCGCCGTATCGGCAACGCCCACGTGGTTGGCATTGATGTGGTACAGCGCGAGCTGGGCCGTCAGCTTGCGCTGCCGGTCTTCCCAGCGCAGGCCGGTTTCGATCTGCTGGCTGCGCTCCGGCTGCATGGTCGCGCCGTTGTAGAAGTAGCCCGTGTTGATCTGGAAGCCGTGGGAATAGTCCGCGAACCAGGACGTGCGCGCGTCCAGCTTGTAGACCACGCCGAAGGCCGGCGTCCAGGCCAGCCCCTGCAGTCTGGCGTGGGGCAGCTTGGCGACGTAATCGTTTGCCCGGATCGATGCGGAAAGCTCCCAGCGCTCGCCGATGGCGATGCGGTCGCGCAGCCTGAACACCGATTGCCGCACCGCCTGCGACAGCGACACGCCGGGGACGAACTCCGCCGACGGCAGGGGCGTCGGCACATAGGGATTCTGCTGGCCCAGCACGGCGGCGCCGGGGTAGTGGAAGTCGAGCCGGTCCTGGATCTCGTCCCAGCCCACCACCAGCGAGTGGGTCAGCGGCCCCTGCCGGATCGTGCCGGTCAGGTCGCTCGACAGGGCCCAGACCCGGTTGTCGCTGCGGTAGCCCATGCCCACGGTCGGCATGGGCGCGCTGCCGTCGGCGGTCGGCATCAGGTGCCACTGGGCGGATTGCAGCCGCAGGTTCTCGTACGACCCGCTCGAATGCACGGCCCAGTCGTCCGTCAGGCTACGGGAGAACGTGTAGTAGAACCGTTCGGCGCGGCCCTGCACGTCGTCGTCGGCATTGCCGAGCGGGCTCAGCGAGGGCAGCCGGACCACGCTGCCGTTGTGCGCGAACGTGGAGGGCTGCACCGGCTGGCGGCTGGCCAGCGTTTCCACGCCGATGATGGCCTCGGTGTTCGCGTCCGACCAGCCCAGCGCACCATGCCCGTAGCTGATGCGGCGGCCGGTGTGGCCGGCGTCGCTGTTGGCGGAGGCATCCTGCAGGCCGACCACGCGGTAGATCAGCCCGTTTGTTCCGATGGTGCCGCCCAGGTCGGCGATCACCTTGCGCTCGGCGTGCGAGCCGGTCTCCATGGCGATGCTGCGCATGGGCGAGGCGCCCGGCGCCTTCAGGCTGGCGTTGATCGTGCCGCCGGCCATGGTGACGCCCGCCACGTCGGCGTTCGGCCCCTTGATGACGGCGATCTCGTCCAGTGCTTCCATCGGGCGCATCGAGGCCAGCCGGTCGGGCAGGCCGTCCACCGAGATGGTGTCGGTCATGAAGCCGCGGATGGCATATTGCGGCGGCGCCGCCTGGTCCACCAGGACCGGCACCACGCCGGCCTGGCTGACGGCCTCCGACAGGGTGGGCGATTGCCGGCTCGCCAGCAGGCCGCCGGACAGCATGCTGACGGCATGGGGCAGATTCGACACCGCCATCTCGACACCCGAGATGGCGCCGGTCGAAAACACCGCGAAACCGTCGCCAGCCTCGCCGTGCACCTCCGTGGCGGCCAGCGTGCCGACGTTGGGCGGCGCCTCCGCCTGATCGGAGGCCACCACGGTCAGGGTGCCGTCCGGCAGGCTGGCCAGCGTCAGGCCGGAACCCTGCAGCGCGCGCCGGGCGGCCGCCTGCGCCGACATCTTGCCGTCAATCGGCCCGGCCCACCGCTCCTTGACCACGCCGGAGGCGAATGAGACATGCAGCCCGCTCACGCGGGCGATCTCCAGCAGCACGTGTTCCAGCGGCGCGCGTTCGATATGGAACGCGCGCGGCGTCTCGTCGGCCAGGGCATGGGCCTGCCGCACCGCGGATACCGCGATCAGCAGGATGAGCAAGCGGGTACGGCGGGGGGCGGAGGATCGTGCAGATGTCGTGGAGGAAAGCGCGGGCATCGTGCGGCGGACTCCCGGGGTGGCAAGCAAGGTTGATATGCGCTGGCGAGGCCCGCATCTTAGCCTACCGACACCCTGGTCAACATCGGCACGCCGGAACATTTCCTGAATGCACGGCGCTTCGCCCGCCGCTCGCTTCACATTGTGGGGCTCCGGGTTCGGTCGCCGCGCGGGCATTTCGCTCTTGCCGGCGCCATGCCGGAGCCGGGCGGCTAGCATGGTGGCGTGTCGCCGTGTGGCCGCGATGGAGCCGCCAGATGGCGGGTTCCCACTGCTCACCACGAAGACCCATGCCCGCCAACAACAGAATCGGCTCGCAGCGCATCGTCGCGCCGCAGTACCGCAGAACGCCCGACCAGGAGAACATTGCGCCGCGGCAGCCGCAGCAGCGCCCCGGCAGGCAGCCCCGGGCCCGGCAGGCGCCGTTCAAGGACCTCGCCCCCATGGCCCGCGCACCGCTGCAGGCGAGAAACCTCAATATTGGCGCGTCCCCGCCCCAGCCTCGGCCCCAGCCGAAGGCCGCTCCGGCCAAACCGCATTCGGTGCGCACGCCGGGGCACGGCGTGGCCGCCAGCACGGCGATCCAGAATCACAGCGAAATCGTGCGCCGCCAGATCGAAGCCTTGGGGCGCAGAGAAGGCGCGAGCGCAACCGGGCGGCCGCAGCAGGTGATGACGCTGCTCAATGCGCGGATCCCGGAGCTGCCGGATGCGAAGTCCATCGGGCTGCTGCGGCAGTTGCAAGCCATTCTCAGCCTCCCGAACCAGGCGTCGCGCAACAGCCATCTGGCGATGTTCGTGGCAAACAACCGGCTGATCGCGGGCGCTGCCGTGGCAAAGCCGGCTCCGGCTCCGACTCCAGCGCCGGCGCGCCAGGTAGCGAGGCCTGCCCCCATGCGCCAGGCTGCCCGGCCGGCGCCATCGCCGGCCCGCGCGCCTCAAGCGACCCGACCGGCTTCCGCGCCCCAGGCCCAGCCTGCCCAGCAGCGCATCTTCAAGAGTTTTCAGGATCTGGCGACGCAGGGGCCATTCGCGCGCCCGGCAAGGCCGGCGCAGCCCGCCAGGCCCTCCCGTCCCACTCAGCGCTACGATGACTTCAAGCCGCGCGATGGGGCAGCGCCCGCGCGCAGCCGGCCGGCGGCAACGGCGGCCCCCCTGCGCACCGCCAGCGCGCCGCCGCAATACGGGCGCACCGCCAGCATCGGCGCCGAGCCGACCCAGCAGCCCATCCTGACCATCGGCGACTTCATCCGCTTCGCCCAGAATGACGCCGAGCAGGAGTCGATGCGCCGATACAGCATGCCGGAAATCTATGAGAAGGCGCAGAAGAACTTCGACGCGTACCTCACGCGGCTCGAGGGCCGGACCGAACCTCAGCCGAGGCCGGCCCGCACGCAGTCCGCGCCGCCGCGCATGCAGACGCTTCCCGCAGCGCGGATGGATACCTCCTGGCATGACAAGGTGAACCAGGAAACCGACGATCGGAACCGCTACCACCATGAAACGGGCGGCCACCGTTACGCCCAAGAGGAATACGCCGCCCGGCAGCAGCCGGTGAGCTACAGCACCACCCCGCGCCCACGGCGCACCCAGTCGCTGCCCAAACTGACGGCGGAGCAGATCGAGTCCATCAAGCAGTTCGAAGACCAGCGCGCGCATGAGGTAAACGAATACCCCAATCACGACGAGGCCGTCCGCCGGTACAAGCAGCAAAACGGGTACCGCTGAGCGGTACCCGTTCCGATCGGTTAGATCGGTTAGATCGATCAGATCGGCGAGGTCGGTGCCACGGACTTCAGCGGCACGAAGGCATTGCTGCAATCCACCGCCGCGGCCGTGCCCGGCGTGCCGGTCACCGTCACATCGGTAGTCGACGACGTGACGATGGCATTGGCGAAGCTCACCGGACCGTTGCCGCCGAACGTGAAGTGCGTGCCATTGGGCGACGCGGGGCCACCGTTGTGCGCGACATCGAACGCCGGCTGCGTGCCGTCGAACACCACGTTGTCGAGCGTGAGCGTCAGCGGGTTGGTCCGCTTTTTCGCTTCATAGCCCAGGAACGTCATCGTGCGCGTGATGCCCTTGGCGCTGCCCAGGTCATGGAAGTTCTTGACGACGATGTTGGTGAAGTTCGGGTAGAGCGAGCCCTTGGCGCTGCTGTAGAACGGGTCGAACACCAGCGGCGCCTTGACGTTGCGCATGCAGATGCCGTTGTAGACGATGTTGTTGACCTTGCCGCCGCGCGAAATGTCGGACTTGATGCGCAGGCCGTTGCCGCCCGGGCTGTCGTTGCCGTCCATCGCCAGGTCGGTCACCTGCATGTTGCTCACGCCGCCATCGGCCTCGCTGCCGATCGACAGGCCGTGCCCATAGTAGAACTGGTTGTGCGCGAAGAGCAGGTTGCGCGTCGCGCCGCCGCTGGCCTTGATGGCGACGTGGTCATCGCCGGTGCTGATGTACGAGTTGGCGAGCACCACGTTGCTCGACTGCCCCGGATCGAAACCGTCGGTGTTCTTGACCGTCTCAGGCGTGAAGCAGGTCGCGGGCGTGACCTTGTCGGGCGTGGTGCCGGCCGCGCACTTGTAGCCCGCCACGGTGTAGGCCAGGCTCGGCGTCACGATCTTGATGCCCCATGCCGTCACGCCCGCCGTGCCGGTGGTGACGATGTGGAAGTTGGGCGAGTTCTGCACCGTCACGCGGTACAGCGTGAACGCGCTGCCGTTGTACAACTGGATCAGACGCGGGTTCTGCTGGTTCAGCCCCTTGGTCTTGTTCAGGTAGGCGATATCCCACCAGGTCATCTGGTTCGCGTTCGGGCCGCTGGTGACCAGGCTGCCGCCGCGGCCATCGATGATGCCGTCGCCGACGACGCCGCTGCCCACCGTGTCGCGCGCCACGATCAGCGCGTTGCACGACTTGGTGTTGCTGGTGGTGGCGGTGCCGCAAGTGCCCACGCCGTTGTCAAAGTCGGCCGGGTTGCGCGAGGCGAACAGGGTCACGCCGGTATCGATCCACAGCGTCACGCCCGACTTGAGCTTGAGCGAGCCGCTCAGGAAGCCGGACTCGCCGGCGCTGCCCTTCACCAGCCGGACGGCCTGGCCGGCCGGGCAGTTGTCGATCGCGGTCTGGATGCGGCTCGCGTCGGGCTGGGAGTTGCTGGGGTTGCCGTCCACCGTATCGATGGAGCCGTTGACCGGCGTGATCGTGGCCGCCAGCGTCTTGCAGACAGCCGAATCGGCCGGCAGGCTGGGTTCGGCCACCTTGCCCCAGGAGGCGGTGACGGAGGCGCCGGCGGCATGCGCGCCGGAGGACAGGATCGCGGTGGCAAGCGCGATGAGTGTGTAACGGTGAGACAAGATCATTACTCCGAAAAGAGATGTTTTTTGTGGGAAACCAACGCACCGGGATCAGCAAAGCGACAGCACGCCCACCCGTGCGAAGGGCGTGCCGCGGTCCAACTGCGTGCCGCAGACCACTGAGCCGGTCAGCGTGCCGCCGTTGGTTGGAATCGGTTAGGGCGCGTTTGCGGAGTCGGGCGCCGTGCGGCGTTGGGGCCGCAGGCGCCGTCTCCGTGTGTTTCGCGGTCTGTCAGTTGCGCATCAGCTCGGCGATTTGCGTGGCCGAGAGCGCGCCGCGGTGAATGCGAAAGTCGTCGATCAGACCGTTGAAGCGAGGGTCGGCGCTGTATTGCGACCGACCCAGCCAGTTCTGCGCGGTGCTGCCAAGGCGGAAGGGCGCCAGGAACATCGCGGTATTCGTGCCGACAGCGGTGCCGTCCACGTACAGCGTGCCGGTCGAGCCCGACAGCGTGACGGCCACGTGCACCCATTGGCCGGCCGGCAGCGCGGCGCTCCCATCGATGGACTGCTCGCCGAAGCGCCCGTTGACGGTGATGGCACAGCGCACCGCGCCGGCGCCGCTGCCGTGGCGCGGCGTCAGCATCAGGTAATGCCCGGTGCCGGAGCCGAAGTCGAAGATGCGGGTGTTGGTCTGCGCGGCGGTCCAGAAGACCCAGGCCGAGAGGGTGCAGTCCGACACGTCGGCCAGCAGGTCGGCGGGCAGGGCCACGTAGGCGAGCGCGCTGAGCGACACGGCATGGCCGCTGCGCCCCGTGGCCCAGGCCGCGCCGCCCGCGAGCGTGCCGGCATGGCCGTTGCCGCTGCTGTCGGCGGCCACGGTGCCGCTGCCCTCGCTGAACGACAGCTCGGTGTGCAGCCGGATGGCCGTCACCGCCTTGACCTCGTTCGATGCCGCGGACTCGCCCGAGGCCGTCCGCGCGGTCACCACGTAGTAGTACGTGCCGGCGGCCGGCGGCGTGTCGGTCCAGCTCAGCAGGCCGGTGATGCCGCTGGCCACCGTGGTGTAGGGGCCGCCCGCGATGGTGGCGCGCTTGACGGTGTAGCCGGTGGCATGGCTGCAGCCCCACCACGAGAGCACGACGCGGCCCGCCGTGGCATGGCCGGTCAGGCCGCTCGGTGCGGCGGCGGGCGTGCCGGCGTCGCGCGTGCAGGTGAGGGTGCCGTAGCCGAGCTGGTCGTAGCCGCCGCTGTTGGGGCCGTAGTTGCCGCCGCCGCCCTCGGGCTGGATCTGCGCCGCGAACTGTTTGGAATAAGGCGCGGCCAGCCCCTTGCGGTTGATGTAGTGGTTGGCGACCAGCGCCCAGCACGGCCGCACGGTGCCCTGCGCGGCCGTGGAGAACGCCGTCTGCGTCACGTCCACGTTGCGGTAGGTGACGTACGGCACGGTGTGGTACGTGCTGCCCGATTCGATCAGGTTGGCCTTGGCCACGTATTCGGCGCCGGCCAGGAAGCGGTTGTTGTCAAAGCCGTACAGGTCGACGCCCTGGTTCCACGCCATCTCGCAGATGGCGCCGCCCAGCGCGATGCCCAGCGTGTTGTGGCCCTGGTCGCGGCCGGTCTCCTGCCATTGGCCCAGGTAGCCCGGATGCACGTAATAGACCGCCTGCCCGATACAGCCGTTGCCCGCGCCGCCCTTGAAGTAGGCGATGGCCTCGTCGAACAGGCCGGCGTCGTCGCACAGCACGCCGATGGCGAGCACCGAGGCCAGGTTGCACAAGTCCCAGTTGGCCCAGTAGTGCGTGACCTCGGTGTTGTTGTGGCGGTTCAGGAAGTCGTGGCTGATCGGGTAGAAGACGTTGCGCATCATCTTCTGGAACGCCGCCAGGCCCGAGGCCGTCCAGCCGGCGTAACTGCGCATGATCTCGCCCGCGTTGGCGAATTCATAGCCGTAGATGCCGGCCGCCAGCGCCGCGTTGGTGTCGCCGCCGATCAGCGTCAGCTTGGCCGACCAGGCGTCCAGGTACTGCACGGCCTTGTCGGCGTAGGCCGTGTCGCCCGAGACCTTCCAGCGCAGCGCGCAGCCGTAGGCCGCCGCGATGTCGTTGTAGAGGGCCCCGTAGTTCTGCGCGTGCGCGCCGTCGTTGCCGCGGTAGATGGCCGCCTGCGGATTCGGGTTGCGCGACAGGCTGGTGTGGCCGTTGGCGATCAGCACGTTCCAGCCGTCGATCCAGGGCGCGGCCTGGGCGGCCACCTTGGCGCGCATGCGGGCGAAGTCGGCCTCGGTGTGCAGCAGGCCCGGGTGCGTGAAGTTCCGCACCGCCGTGGCACTGCTCGAGGCCTCGGGCGACGCGCTGTCTGCCTTGGCGCCCGTTGCTGCGCTCGTGACGCCGGCTCCGGTGGCGGGGGTGCCGGTGCTGCTCGTGGTGGCAGTGGCAAGGGTCCCGTCGCTGCCGGCGTCCCCCTCGCCGCCGCAGCCGGACACCAGTACGGCGCCCAGGCCATACATGAATTGTCGCCGGGCGGCACGCTCAAGGCCGCCATCCGCCAGATCTGCCGTGCCCGGCACCCCCGATGCTTCGCTCGCCTGGTTCATCACACCCGATTCCCTAGTTGTTGTCGTCAAAGCGGGCTGAGTCGTGCAGGAACCATGCCACCTACCCTACCTTGGAGGGGTGACGTTTTTTGCCAAAAGACTTGACACAATGTGTCGGCTTTATTCAACGACCGGGCAATTTTGTTGAGATTTTTTGAGAGTTTGACGGACGTGTTTGTGGTTGGCTTCGTCCTGTCGCCGCTCGTTTCGTGCTTCGCCAGACACGGACAGTCCATGTCCCGCTACGCTGCCGGGAACATGCTGCCTTTGCCACGACGCCGTGGCCCGTTTCCATGTCCTCACCGGCTCCGCTTTCCGCAGACGCGCTCATCGACCGTATCCGCACCGGCATCCGCAGCACAGGCGACGCGCCGGACTTGGCCGCGCGGCACGAGCATTTCTATCTGGTCATGCAGGCGCTGCGCTCCGACATCCTGGCGCTGTCGAACCGCGAGCCGGACGATGAGCGCGTCGTGCGCTGCATCCGCGTATTCCACGAGGAAGTCGCGGCCTTCAAGGAGGCGCATGCGATCGCCCGGCTGCCGTACTCGCCCGCTGTCGACCAGCGCTATCCCTTCCGCGACGCGGCGGGGGAGCCGGTCTACGTGGCCACGCTCGCGCCGACCGGCCAGCCCGCGCAGGGCTCGCGCAGCTACGACGCCGAGGCGGTCTGGCCCTATCTGGACGCCGAGGCGGCGCCCGAGGGGCTCGGCGCGCTGTACCTCGACCGGCTGCATTGCCGCACGATGATGGCCGCCGACCTGCGCGATCCGCGCGAGGGCGCCCTGGTGGGCGAGCGCGGCGTCTTCGCGGCGCGCCGCATCGAGCGCGGCGAATGCCTGGGCATCTACGGCGGCCGCCTGATGACGCCCGCCACCTACTACACGTGCCTGGACGATGCCTTCGTGCTGTCGACCACCGCCGAGGGCATCGAGTCCGCGGTGGACGGCGAGAACATCCTGGCGATGGCCAATACGGTGTTTGCGTACGAGGGCGAGCATGCGGTCAGCCAGGCTGCCGACGGCTACAACATGGAAGCGGCGGTGTTCCAGGCTGGCACCCGCTGCGGACGGCGGTTTGCCATCCGCGCCTTCTTCGCCACCGAGGCCGTGCCGGCGGGCGACGAGCTGCGCTGGAACTACCGCTATGCGCCGGCGCTGATCCGGCAGCGGTTCGGTGGCCTGCCGGCCTGAGCGCTTACATCAGCGACTGCGACCGCTGCCTGAGCGCCGTCAGCAACTGGTTCATTTCCGAGAGCAGCGCATCCTCGTAGAGGCCGGACACTGGCTCATCGCAGGTCATCTCCAGGGCGTCGTTGATCTGGTCGCGGAAGGCGCGCTCGATCGCCGCGCATTCGCTGGCCGGCAGATAGGGAAACGCGACGGCCACGAAGCGGCTCAGCGCGACCACGCGGGCACCGAGCCTGGAGACGCGCCCGAGGTTTTCGCTGATCGAGGCGTTGAGCGCATCGAGCGCGTGCATGTCGATCGTCGTCATGTCTTGGATGGCCGGGCAGGCGAGACGCGCGGCCGGAGGATTCAGTGGCGATCGATTGTAGGGAGCGCGGCTGCACCCGTGTCTCAAGAATGCTCATGCTCTTACCCTCCCGGCGGCTGAGCCGGTGCGCCCGTCGTGCAGCGGCTGCGCGACCGGTCCTGCCCGCGCGCCAAAAAAGAACCCCCGCCCGGCGACGGGCACAAGGCAACGCGTGCACGGCCCCCGATGCCCTCGCGGGCGATGCCGTGCCGGCCGTCATCGATGTTGCCGCCCCGATGCTCAACTTTTCTCGGTGCCTGCAGGGTCGGCAAAGCGGGATGCCGGGCGCGCCCCGCTACAATCGCGTCCTTGATCGTGAAGACGGCATTTCGACATGGGGCTTGGCTGGTTTGGCATTTCCTCCGTATGGCTGTTGCCAATGGTGTGGCGATAC
Organism: Ralstonia pseudosolanacearum; assembly: GCF_024925465.1. NCBI lineage: Bacteria > Pseudomonadati > Pseudomonadota > Betaproteobacteria > Burkholderiales > Burkholderiaceae > Ralstonia > Ralstonia pseudosolanacearum. The sequence continues at coordinate 1,885,351 of NZ_CP103851.1, forward strand.
GTAGCGCGCGTGATGGCGGGTGAGCGCGGCCTGAAGGGGCCGGGCACCGTCAGGATGTGGCTCGCGACGCTGGCCGTGCTGTGCGCCAGCGCCTCGCTCGAAGCCCTGACCTCGGGCCGCGATTTGCACGGCAAGGCCGGCGGGGCGGTCGGACGCGGCCTGGCGTCGCTGTTCGGGCACGTGCTGGGGTGGACGGGCGCCTTCCTGCTGATGCTGGGCGTGCTGCTCTGGGTGGCGCCGATGGTGTTCGGGCACTCGTGGCGCCAACTGCTCGCGCGTCTGCGCCAGGCCGGCGAGGCGCCTCCGGCCCAGGCCGACGCCCGGCACGACCAAGCCGACGACGGCCTCAAGCCCACCGCGCTGGGGCTCGGCGGGGCCGAGCAGGCGATGGGCAGCGGCCATGGCGGCGCGAACCGCCGTTACGGCACCGAAGCCGGCTCCGCATGGCGCCAGCCGGCATGGCAGCCGCCGCCGCGCACGCGTGCATCCCCGCCGCAGCCCGGCGAGATCTGGCCGCTGCTGAACGCCCAGGGCCTTCCCGAGATGCCGCTACCCGTCGCGGCCCAGCCGGCCCCGGCTCCTGTTCCGGCGCCCGCCGCGACGCCCAAGGCCGCAACGCAAGCACCGTCGTCACGATCCGCGTTGCGCGCCACGATCGTCAGCACCCCATTTCATCGGCCGCAGCCATCCGACGACGTTCAGCCGCCGTCTTCGCCGGAAGCGGACGACGCCCACAGTGCTCCGGTTGAAAACGCGGCGCCTGCAAGATCGCCGGCCGCCGAGCCGGATGCTCCCGCCAGCGCACCGCCCGAGCCCGCGGAACCGTCGCCCCCCACGGTCGATCTGGAAGCCGTGCGGCAGGAGGCGGAAGCCTTGCTGGCCGAACTGCGCGGCTTGATGACGCCGCTCGCAGCGGCCCCGGTCGCATCGCCGGAGCCGGAAGCAGAAATAGAGGCAAAGCCGGAAGCAGAGCCTGAGGCAGAACCAGAAGCAGAGGTAGAGGCCCCCGCGCCCGAAAGCGTCGTGCTCGCGCTCCAGGAAACCGAGGCAGCAACAGCAACCGAAACCCCGCCTCCGGAGGCGGAACCCGAAGCGGAGGCGGAACCCGAAGCGGAGGCAGAACTCGAAGCGGAGGCAGAACTCGAAGCGGAGGCAGAACTCGAAGCGGAGGCCCCCGCGCCCGAAAGCGTCGCGCTCCAGGAAACCGAGGCAGCAACAGCAGCCGAAGCGCCGCCTCCGGAGCCGGAACCCGAACCGGCGATCGAAGCCGACGATGCCGCGCCACCGCCGCCCGCGCAAAAGCCGCGCATCGTGCTGCCGGCCGTGGTGGGGCAGGTGGTGTCGAACGCCATGCCCGCACCCGCGGCAGCGCCCGTCGTGGCTGCGCCGCCCGCGCCGCCGCGCGTCGTC